>JAYRFB010000277.1:0-44930 GCA_041908585.1 Candidatus Krumholzibacteriia bacterium | reverse complement strand
TCGCCTGGGCGCTGCGCGCGCGCCGGCTGGCCCGCGGCGGCGCCGGTGAGCCGGCCGAGACGAATACGGTGTGGCCGGAGGCGCTGCCGCTGCCGTCGTTCGATGCCGGTCATGCCTGGGCCCACTGGGTGGCCTACAGTCGCGAGCGCGGGCACACGCCGGTGGCGCCGCCGCTGGCGAACGAGGCCTGGCGTGCCTGGTTTGCCGGCGTCGGCCGCGGCGGCGGCGTCAGGCCCCTCGACCTGGCGGCTTCCGGCCTGCCCGAGCCCTGGCGGGCGGCGCTCGGGGCCGCGCTGCTGCCGAAGGCCGAGCTCGCCGACCACTTCCGGCGGCACCCTCAGCCGCCAGCAGACGCGGACCTGCAGGCGATGTGGGTCCTCGGCCGCCGCACCGCCGAACAGGGCGACGCGGCCGCATACGCGACGATCGCCGCGATGCCGGGTGTCACGCCGTCGTCGCGGCTGGACCTGTGGCGGCGCGCCGGCGAACTGCGCCTGCTGGCCGGCCAGCCCGCGGCCGCCCGGGCCGACCTCGACCGGGCGCTCGGCCTGGCGCGCGACGGCCACGGCACGAACGCCGTGCGCCGGCGCCTGCGCCAGTGGGTCGAGCAGGCCATGGTGCTGGCCATCCGCAAGGGAGACCTGGCCGAGGCGCGCCGCCTGCGCGACGCCGGCCTGGCCACCTTCTCCGGCGCCGAGCTGGAGGCATTCCGGGCTGAGACGCGGCACTGGCAGCGGCGCCTCGGTGACGACGACGCGGTACCCGACACCGCGGATGTCGCCACCCGCGCGGCCTGGATCGTCGAGTCCGGGCGCTCGGACACGGCCGTCTCCGCCGTGGATGGCCACCGGACGCTCCTGCGGCTGGCCGCCGAGCGCCCGCTCTGGGGCCTGTGGTCCGGCTGGGGCGCCTCGTTCGCCGACTCCACTGCGGGCGAAGGGCGGGACCGGGATTACGCGCGCCGCCTGGCCGCGGTGCCCGGCGCCGCGGACCCGGTCGCGGCCGTGCTGGCCGCCGTGGCGCCGCTGCTTGAAGAGCCCCGCCTGGCCGGGCAGCTCCTCGATGCGGACGTGGCCCGGCTGTCCGGGGGCGCCACGCCGGCGCGGCCCTCGCTGGTGCCTGCCCTGGTGACGGAGGCCGGCAAGGACCACGTGCGGATCCACGCCCTGCTGGGCTTCGCGCTGGTGGCCGGCGACATGCGCGGCCAGCTCGCCGCCGCGACCATGCTGCCGCAGCGCGGTTTGACACCGGGGGAGCGGCGGCTATTCCTTTACCCCCTGCCGGGCGAGGGACCGATCCGCGACGCGCTCCTGGCCGCCTCGAGCGAGCCCGCGCTGGTCCTGGCCGTGGCCCGCAACGAGTCGCTGTTCGAGCCGGGCGTCCGGTCGTGGGCCGGGGCGCTCGGCTTCATGCAGGTCATGCCGTTCCACTTCGAGCGGCGCGGCGCGCTGCCGGGCGCTCGCCACTGGAGCAACCCGCCGGTGTCGATCGCCAAGGGCGACCGCCTGCTGGCCGAGGGTGCCCGACGCTACGGCGGCGACCCGTACCGGCTGCTCGCGGGCTACAACGCGGGCTACGAGGCCACCGACCGCTGGGACCGCCAGCTCGGGGGCCACGCGTCGCGCGACATCTACCTGGCCTGGATCGGCTACCCCGAGACTCGCCACTACGTCGAGAAGGTGCTGGTCGATCGCGAGATCTACCGGAACGTCATCGCCGCCCGCGCGGCGGCCCGGCTCGCCTACCCGCAGCCGGAAATCAAGGAGCACTGACGATGGCCAAGGGCCTGCAAGGCTGGTTCGAAAGCGCATTCGGCAAGAAGAACCGCGACGCGGCGAAGCTCAAGCCGCTCGTCGAGCGGATCAAGGCCGGCCGCGGGCGCTACGAGGCGCTGAGCGACGACGAGCTGCGCGAGCAGCGCGCCGAGTTCGTGCGTCGCCACCAGGCGGGCGAGTCGCTCGACGACCTGCTGGTCGAGGCCTACGGCGTGGTCTGGGAAGGCTGTCGCCGGCTGGCCGAGCGCAAGGCCACCTGGATGGTCTGGGGCCACGAGATGGTCTGGGACATGGTGCCCTACGACGTCCAGCTCATGGGCGCCATCGTGCTGCACCAGGGCAAGATCTCCGAGATGGCCACGGGCGAGGGCAAGACCCTGGTCGCTATCATGCCCCTGTACCTCAACTCGATCCCCGGCCGCGGCGCCCACCTGGTCACGGTCAACGACTACCTGGCCAAGCGCGACGCCCAGTGGATGGGCGGGGTGCTCGAGTTCCTCGGCTGCAAGGTGGGCTACATCCTGGGCGAGATGACGCCCGAGGAGCGGCGCGCGGCCTACGCCTGCGACGTCACCTACGGCACCAACAACGAATTCGGCTTCGACTACCTGCGCGACAACATGGTCGTGCACGCCGAGCACCTGGTGCACCGCGAGTTCCACTACGCCATCGTCGACGAGGTGGACTCGGTCCTGATCGACGAGGCCCGGACGCCGCTCATCATCTCGGGCGCCGTCGACAAGTCGACGCACCAGTTCACCGAGCTGAACCCGCGCGTGCAGAACGTGGTGCGGGCGCAGATGAAGATTGTCAACGACTGGCTGGGCGATGCCGAGCGGGCCCTGCGGGCCGCCAGTGACGGCGAGGACGTTTCCATCGACGAGGCCACGGCGCTCAAGCTGCTGCGTGTCAGCCGCGGCGCGCCCAAGAATCCGCGCTTCCGCAAGCTCGCCCAGATCCCCGGCGTGCTGGAGACGATCCAGCGCACCGAGGAGTCCTACATGCGCGACAAGGCGATGTGGGAGGCCGACGCCGACCTGCTCTACGTGGTGGAGGAGAAGAACCACCACGTCGACCTGACGGAGAAGGGGCGCGAGGTCTTCGCCCGCGACGACCGCGACTTCTTCGTCCTGCCGGACCTGGCCGAGAGCGCCGGCGCCATCCAGGCGGACGAGTCGCTGGCCCCTGCCGAGAAGGCGCAGCGCCTGGCGGCCGTCGAGCAGGCGTACGCCCTCAAGAACGAGCTGATCAGCAACGCCGACCAGCTCCTGCGGGCCTACGCGCTGTACGAGAAGGACGTCGAGTACGTCGTGCAGGACGGCAAGGTGATCATCGTCGACACCTTCACCGGGCGCCTGCAGCCTGGCCGCCGCTTCAGCGAGGGCCTGCACCAGGCGCTGGAGGCCAAGGAGGGCGTGGTCGTCCAGAAGGAGACCCAGACGCTGGCCACGGTCACCGTGCAGAACTTCTTCCGCAAGTACGAGAAGCTGGCCGGCATGACCGGCACGGCCGAGACCGAGGAAGCCGAGTTCAACGGCATCTACAAGCTCGACGTTGTCGTCATCCCGACGAACCGGCCGATCGCCCGCGACGACCTGGACGACGTGATCTACAAGACGAAGAAGGCCAAGTACAAGGCGATCGTCGAGGAGATCAAGCGCCTCCACCGCCTGGGCCTGCCGGTGCTGGTGGGCACGACGACGGTCGAGGTCAGCGAGCTGCTGAGCCGCCTGCTGAAGCTGCAGGGCATCAACCACAACGTGCTCAACGCCAAGTACCACAAGATGGAGGCCGAGATCGTCGCCGAGGCGGGCCGCGTCGGCGCGGTCACGATCGCGACGAACATGGCCGGCCGCGGCACCGACATCAAGCTGGCGCCGGGCGTGCGCGAGTTGCCGCAGAAGTGGGCCGCCGACCCGGACCTCAAGAAGGAGGACTGGGACGGCCAGGCCACCGGGCTGCAGATCATCGGCACCGAGCGGCACGAGAGCCGGCGCATCGACCGCCAGCTGCGCGGCCGCTCCGGCCGCCAGGGCGACCCGGGCTCGGCGCGCTTCTTCCTCTCGCTCGAGGACGACCTGATGCGCCTGTTCAGCCCCGAGCGCATCATCAAGGTCATGGACAAGCTCGGCGTGCAGGAGGACGAGGTCATCACTCACTCGATGGTCACGCGGGCCATCGAGAAGGCGCAGGTGCGCGTCGAGAACCAGAACTTCGACATCCGCAAGCACCTGCTCGAGTACGACGACGTGGTCAACAAGCAGCGCGAGGTCGTCTACCAGATGCGCCGCGACGCGCTGGAAGGCCGCGAGCTGGACGAGCAGTTCCGCGACTTCCTGAGCAACGCCGTCGACACGGTCCTGGCCGAGTGCGTGGACCCCGAGACCGTGCCCGACGACTGGGACGTGGAGAAGCTGGGCCGGCTCTACGGGTCCCTGGTCCTGGCTCCGCTGCCCCTGCAGCCGCGCGAGCACCTGCAGATCGGCCACGACGAGCTGGCGAAGCGCCTGCACGACCTGGCCGCCGAGCGCTACGACGCCAAGTGCGCCTACCTGGGCGAGCACCTGACCGGCCAGCTGCAGAAATTCGTCCTGATCCAGATCCTGGACGAGCAGTGGCGCGACCACCTCAACGAGCTGATCCTGCTGCGCAGCGGCATCGGCCTGCGGTCCTACGGCCAGCGCGACCCGCTGGTCGAGTACAAGGCCGAGTCGTTCCGGATGTTCGAGGCCCTGGTCGGCGGCATCGAGAAGTCGGCGATCAACCTCTTCTTCCGCGCCGAGCTGGCGCCGCCGCCGGAGCGGCCGGCGACGCCGCCGCCGGCGATGCAGGCCCGGCACCAGGAAGTTGCCGCGTTCGGCGGCGGCAGCACCGAGCCGGCCCCTGACCCTGATGCCATCACCCAACGGCCGCGGCCAGTGGTGAACGTGGCGACGGCGAACATCGGTCGCAACGATCCGTGCCCCTGCGGCAGCGGCAAGAAGTTCAAGAAGTGCTGCGGCGCCTGAGGCGCCGGGCCGGGCGCCGACGGGCCCGGTCTTGCCGCCCCGGGGCCCCCGTGCTAGGTTTGGCCGCGTCCCCGGCCGCGGCCCGGGACGGAAAGCGATGCCAGCAATGAACAGCGAACGCGGTAAGCTCAAGCACCTGCTGGTACTTCTGCTCGAGGCACTCTCCGGCGGGACCGAGGTCTCGGCCGCCCGCCTGAGCCGCCTGCGCGAGCGGATGACGTCCTCCGGCCTGGTCGAGGACGATGTGCATGCGCTGCTCGACTGGATCGAGGAGCACCTGCTTCCGGACACCCGGACGGACTGGCCGCAGGAGCCGCTTCCGGACGCGCCGTCCGACAAGTCGTTCCGGCTCTTCGGCGAGATGGAGGGCGAATACCTGACGCGCGACGGCCTGGCCCTCCTCCTGGACCTGTTCAACACGGGCCAGATCGACAGCGCCCAGATGGAGGCGCTGCTGCAGTACTCGTCGCACATCGCGTACCGGCCGCTGACGCCGTACGACCTCGAACCCATCCTCGAGCAGGTGCTCTTCCGCCCCGGGCGACCCGGGCTGACCGGGGGCGCCTCCGAGGGGTTCGACAACATCCACTGAGGGCGACGACGGTCGCCCTGGCACGCGGAACCGGCTGCTGCCCGCGGCAGCCGGGTTTTGCTTGAAGGACGGGGCGCTTGAAGCTGATCATCGTCGAGTCGCCCGCGAAGGCCCGCACGATCACGCGCTTCCTCGGCGACGGCTACGTCGTGGCGTCGAGCTACGGGCACATCCGCGACCTGCCCGCCTCCGCCAAGGACATTCCCGCTCGCTGGAAAAACGAGGCCTGGTCGCGCCTCGGCGTGAATGTCGACGACGGCTACGCGCCGATCTACATCGTCTCGCCGGACAGCCGCACGCAGGTCGCCGAGCTGAAGAAGCTCATGAAGGAAGCGGACGAGATCCTGCTGGCGACGGACGAGGACCGCGAGGGCGAGGCGATCAGCTGGCACCTGCTGGAGGTCCTGCAGCCCAAGGTGCCCGTACGACGGATCACGTTCCACGAGATCACGAAGGAAGCGATCACCGCCGCCCTGCAGGACCCGCGCGAGATCGACATGCAGCTCGTGCGCGCCCAGGAGGGCCGGCGCATCCTGGACCGGCTCTACGGCTACTCGCTCTCGCCGGTGCTCTGGAAGAAGGTGCGGACCAAGCTCTCGGCGGGGCGCGTGCAGAGCGTTGCCGTGCGCCTGGTGGTGGAGAAGGAGGAGGAGCGGCAGCGCTTCCGGGTGGCGCGCTATTGCGATGTCGAGGCCACCCTCGGCTGCGACGGCCTGGAGTTCGCGGCGCGCCTGCTGTCGGTGGACGGCACGCGGCTGGCGGGCGGCAAGGACTTCGACCCCGAGACGGGGCAACTGAGGCCAGGCGAGAAGCGCCTCCAGCTGGACGAGGCCGCCGCGGCAAGGCTGGCGGCCGGTGCGCAGGCGGCCGTGCCCTGGCGCGTGACCGCGGTGGATCGCAAGGAGACCACGCAGCGGCCGGCGCCGCCGTTCACGACGTCGACCCTGCAGCAGGCGGCCAGCAGCCGCCTGAAGATGACGCCGCAGCGCGTGATGCGCGTGGCGCAGCGGCTGTACGAGGGCGTGGGCGACTTCCGCGAGGGCCTCATCACCTACATGCGCACCGACTCGCTGACGCTGAGCGAAGGCGCGCTGGCGGAGACGGCGGCGCTCATCGGCGAGCAGTTCGGGCCGGAGTACACGCAGGGGCCGCGCCGCTACCGCACGCAGGCGAAGGGCGCGCAGGAAGCCCACGAGGCGATCCGCCCCACCCACGTCAGCCGCACGCCCGCCTCTGTGGCCGGGCGGTTGGACAAGGATGAGCTGGCGGTCTACACCCTGATCTGGAACCGCACCGTCGCCTCGCAGATGGCGGACGCGAAGCTGGACAAGACCGCGGCCGACCTGGCCGCGAAGACGGACGGCGGCGAGCTGTTGTTCAGGGCCAACGGCTCGGTGGTGCGCTTCCCGGGCTTCCTCAAGGTCTATGGCGATCGCGGCCAGGATGCGCTGCTGCCCGCGATGCACGTCGGGCAGGCCGTCGGCGGCGAAGCCGCGCGGACCGACGGCGGCATCGAGGTCCTGTCGGTCGCGCACTCCGCCCATGAGACGCAGCCGCCGGCCCGCTACACCGAGGCGTCTCTGATCAAGAAGCTGGAGGAGGAAGGCATCGGTCGGCCATCCACCTACGCGTCGGTCATCGCCACCATCCAGAGCCGCGACTACGTGGCCAAGAAGGGCGGCGCGCTGCTGCCGACCTACATCGGCATCGCCGTGACCCAGCTGCTTCGCGAGCATTTCAACCGCTACGTCGACGTCGCATTCACCGCGCGCATGGAGGAGGAGCTGGACCAGATCGCCGAGGGCGAGCGCGACTGGGTCGAGTTCCTGGACTCGTTCTACCGCGGCGGCGACGGCGGGCGCGGGCTCGAGGGCGACATCGCCTCCGGGCTCGACCGGATCGAGTTCCCGCGCATCCCGGTGGGCACCGACCCCGAGTCGGGCGCGCCGATCGTGCTGCGCATCGGGCGCAATTACGTCTCGGTGAACGTGGAGGGGAACGACGAGCGGCGCGCCACCGTGCCCGTCGACCTCCTGATCGACGAGCTGACGCCGGAGCGGGCGCTGGACCTGATCTCGCAGCGGGACCGCTCGCGCGAGCCGATCGGACGGCACCCCGAGACCGGGCAGAACATCTACGCCCTGACCGGCCCGTTCGGCCCCTACCTGCAGTTGGGCGAAGCCGACGGCGAGGCGAAGCCGAAGCGGATCAGCCTGGGCGCGAAGACCGACCTCTCGACGATCGACCTGGACTACGCGCTGCGCCTGCTCAGCCTGCCGCGGGTGATCGGCACCGACCCGGCCAGCGGGAAGCCCGTGCGGGCCGGGCTGGGGCGCTTCGGGCCGTACGTCGAGCACGAGCGCGTGTTCGCCAGCGTCGCCTCGGTGGATGAGCTGTTCACGATCACGCTCGAGCAGGCCCTCGAGCGCATCCGCAACAAGAATCGCCGGCCGGTGCTGCGCGAGCTGGGGCCCCACCCGGAGACCGGCCTGCCGCTGGTCATCTGCAAGGGCCGCTACGGGCCGTATGTCACCGACGGCAAGGTCAACGGGACGATCGGCCGCGACAGCGATCCGGAGGAGATCACCGTCGCCGACGCCGTGGCGCTGCTCGCGGCGGCCGCCGAGCGCGCCGCCCAGGGCGGCGGCCGTCCCGCGCGCGGGCGGCGTGTCACGAAGGCGACTGCCGGGAGATCGACGGGCAAGAAGACGGTGACCAAGAAGACAGTGACCAAGAAGACGGTGACCAAGAAGACCGTGACCAGGAAGGCCACCTCCAAGAAGGCCACGTCGAGCAAGCCCGCCGCCAAGAAGGCCACGTCCGCTCGTGCCGCCCGCAAGCCCGCCGCCGGGCCTTCCGGTTCCGGGTCGAGCTGATGCCCGCGCCGGCGGTGACCGTCGTCGGCGGCGGGCTCGCCGGCTGCGAGGCGGCGCTGCAGCTGGCGCGGCTGGGCATCCCGGTGGTCCTGCGCGAGATGCGGCCGGTGACGGCGACGCCGGTCCACCAGGGCGACGCGCTGGCCCAGATCGTCTGCAGCAATTCCCTCAAGAGCACCGAGCCCACCACGGCCAGCGGTGTCCTCAAGCTGGAGCTCGAGGGCCTCGGCTGCGAGCTGCTGATGGCCGCCCGCTCCTGCGCCGTGCCCGCCGGCAGCGCCCTGGCCGTCGACCGCGAGGCGTTCTCCCGTGCCGTCGCCATGCGCCTTGACGCCGCCGGCGTTCGCGTGGAGCGCGGACCGGTCGAGGCGTTGCCCGCCATTCCGGGACACCTCTGGCTGCTGGCCACCGGGCCGCTGACGTCGCCGGCGCTGGTGGAGGCGCTGGGCGCGGCCACGGGACGACCGGCCCTGCACTTCTTCGACGCCATCGCGCCCACGGTGACGCTCGCCTCGCTGGACCTGTCGGTGCTCTACCGCGCCGCCCGCTACGGGCGCGGGGACGCCGATTACCTCAACGCGGCGCTCGACCGCGGGCAATACGAGCTGCTTCACCGCGAGCTCCTTGCGGCCGAGAAGGCGGAGGTGCACGCGTTCGACCGCGGCGAGTTGTTCGCCGGCTGCCAGCCGATCGAGGAGATCGCCGCCTCGGGTCCGCGCTCGCTGGCGTTCGGTCCACTGCGCCCGGTCGGGCTGCGCGACCCGCGACCGGGCGCCGCGCGCCCGCATGCCGTCGTGCAGCTGCGGCAGGAGAACCGCGAGGGCACGCTCTACGGCCTGGTCGGCTTCCAGACGCGGCTCAAGCAGGGCGAGCAGCGGCGCGTGCTGCGCCTCATTCCGGGCCTGGGGAACGCGGAGTTCGTGCGTTACGGCCAGCTCCACCGCAATTTCTACCTGGACACGCCGCGCTGCTGCGCGCCGGATTTCTCGCTGCTGGGCCGGCCCGACGTGCTGGTGGCGGGGCAGATGACCGGCGTGGAGGGGTATGTCGAGTCCATCGCCTCCGGGCTGTTCACGGCCTGGCAGGCCGCGGCGCGCTGCCGCGGCGTGGAGCTGCCCCCACTGCCGGCGGCCACGATCATGGGTTCGCTGCTCGGGGGATTCCTCTTCGACCGCACCACGTCACGGCTGACCCCGATGAACGCGAATTTCGGCCTGTTGCCCGAGCTGCCGGAGCCGGTGCGCGACAAGCGCGAGCGCAAGCTCGCCCGCGCCGAGGCCTCGCGGGCCGCGCTCGCCGGCTGGCTCGCCGCCCCGGGGACGGGCAAGCTGCTGAACCGCTGAGCCGGAGCCCGGCTTGCGGCCCGCGGCGGGCGGTGGTAGGTTCCGCCGCGCCGGCGCGAACCGCGCGCCGGCCGGGTCGCCGCGCCGGGAGGGAGCCTGCGCCATGGAGCCGCTGCAGCCGTACCTGGACCACCTCGCCATCGAGCGCGGCCTCAGTCCGCGCACGGTGGCGGCCTACGGGCGCGACGTCCGCGACTTCCTGGCCACGGCGACGGCGGCCGGCGTCCTGCCGGAGCCGCCCGTGCGCGCGCACTGGTCCCGGCTGGCGGGACAACGGGACCTCATTCGCTCTCACCTGGCCGCGTTGCGTCGGCGCGGCTGCCGGCCCTCGACGCTGGACCGTCACCTGGCCGCCATCCGCTCCTTCTACCGTTACCTGAAGCTGACGGCACAAGTGGCCGAGGTGCCGGGGAATCTGGCGACAGGCCGCGGCGGCCGGCGCCGCGAGCTCCCGCACGACCTGAACGTCGAGCTGACCACGCGCCTGCTCGAGCTGCCCGATGCGGCCACTCCCCGCGGTCGCCGCGACCGCGCGCTGCTGGTGGTCATCTATGGCCTGGGCCTGCGCCTGGCGGAGGTGACGGGCCTGGACCTCGCCGACCTGGACTACCCCCAACAGCGCGTGCGCGTGCTGGGCAAGGGGAATCGCGAGCGGGTGCTGCCGCTGGCCGGCTGCGCGGCCGATGCGCTTGCGGCGCACCTCGGGGGCACGCTGGAGCCGGGTGTCTGGCGCGACCTGCGCGACGGCGCCCTCGGACGGGCCCATGCCGCCCGTCCGGTCTTCGAGGGTCGGCCCGGCCGGCGCATCGGTCGGCGGACCGTGCAGGCGCTGGTCGCGCGCTACGCCGGGGAACTGGCGCAGGTCGCCGGGGTTTCCCCGCATACGCTGCGCCACAGCTTCGCGACGCACCTGCTCGACGGCGGCGCCGGCATCCGCGTCGTCCAGGAACTGCTCGGGCATCGCCACCTGTCGACCACGCAGATCTACACGCACCTGGGCCGCGGCCGGCTGCGGGCGAGCTTCGAGGCCGCCCACCCGCGCGCCCGTACCCGTCGCGGCGGCTGAACCGCGACCCGGAAGGAACCCGATGCGGATCCGTTCGACCACCGTGCTCGCCGTCCTGCGCGACGGGCGCGGCGCCATCGGCAGCGACGGGCAGGTCACCCTCGGCAGCACGGCCGTCAAGCACGGCGCCGTCAAGGTTCGCCGCCTGTTCGGCGGGCAGGTCCTGGTGGGCTTCGCGGGCGGCGCCGCCGACGCATTCTCGCTCTTCGAGAAGTTCGAGGGCCACCTCGAGCGCTACCGCGGCCACCTCAAGCGCGCCACCGTCGAGATGGCGCGCGAATGGCGCAGCGACCGCGTGCTGCGGCGGCTCGAAGCCATGATGGTGGTCATGGATCGCAACGACATCTTCACGGTCTCGGGCGCCGGCGACATCATCGAGGCCGACGATCACCTGGCCGCCATCGGCTCCGGCGGCCCGTACGCGCTGGCCGCCGCCCGCGCGCTGGCGCGCCGCACCGACCTGGACGCCGCGACGATCTGCCGCGAGGCGCTGCAGATCGCCGGCGAGATCTGCATCTATACGAACGACCGGCTGACCATCCTCGAGACGGGCGACGGCGCCCCCTCGACGGGTGGCGGAGGGCACGATGCGCATCCGCGAGATTGAGGCGGCTTCCGCCTGGACCTGCCCGCAGACCGTGGCGATGCTCGACCGCTATATCATCGGCCAGTCCGCGGCCAAGAAGGCCGTGGCCATCGCCCTGCGCAACCGCTGGCGGCGCATGCAGCTGCCGCCGGACGCGCGACGCGAGGTGGCGCCGAACAACATCATCCTGATCGGGCCGACCGGCGTGGGCAAGACCGAGATCGCCCGCCGCCTCTCGCAGCTGGCAGACCTGCCCTTCCTCAAGGTCGAGGCCACGAAGTTCACGGAGAAGGGCTACGTCGGTCGCGACGTGGACTCGATGGTGCGCGACCTGGTCGAGGCCGGCATCGCGCTGGTGCGGCGCCGGGCCGAGGCCCGCCACGCCGACCAGATCGAGGCCGCGGTCGAGGAGCAGCTGGTCGACATCCTGTTCCCGCCGCTGGCCGGCCTCAAGGAGGACCCGGAACGGCAGGCGCGCTGGGACCGCAGCCGGGAGAAGATCAGGGCGCAGCTTCGCGAGGGCGTGCTGGAGGATCGCGAGGTCACCGTGTCCAGCGAACAGCAGCGCCTGCCCCTGGCGAACATCTTCACGTCGGCCGGCGAGGAGTTCGACGCCTCGATCGGTGAGAGCCTGCGCGGGATGTTCCCGCGGCAGCGGACGGAGCGGCGCCTGCCGGTGGCCCGGGCGCGGAAGCTGCTGCGCGAGCAGGAGGCCGAGAAGCGGCTCGACCAGGACCAGGTCACGGCCGAGGCGATCGAGCTCGTCGAGAACGGCGGCATCATCTTCCTGGACGAGATCGACAAGATCGCCGGCGGCCGCGGCCACGGCGGCGGCGGGCCCGACGTCAGCCGCGAGGGCGTCCAGAGGGACCTGCTTCCCATCGTCGAGGGCTCCACGGTGAGCACCAAGTACGGGCCCGTGAAGACCGATCACGTGCTGTTCATCGCCGCGGGCGCCTTCCACATGAGCAAGCCGAGCGACCTGATCCCGGAACTGCAGGGAAGGTTCCCGATCCGGGTCGAGCTCCAGAGCCTCGACCGCGCCGACTTCGTGCGGATCCTGCGTGACACCGAGGGCTCGCTGGTGCGCCAGTACCAGGCACTGCTCGAGGTCGACGGCTGCCGCCTCGTGGTCACCGAGGACGCCATGGACGAGTTGGCCGGCATCGCGGCCGAGCTGAACCGGCGGCTCGAGAACATCGGCGCCCGGCGGCTGCAGACGATCCTGGCCCAGCTCCTGGATGACGTGATGTACGAGGTGCCCGAGACCCGCCGGGACGAGCTGTCCGTGGATGCGGCGTTCGTCAGGGAGCGGCTGGGGGCGATCGTCCGCGACGAGGACCTCACGCGCTACATCCTGTGAGGCGGCGGCCGCCGCGCGGGCGCCGGGCCTGAATGCGACGCCGCGACCTGGGCTTGGATGGCGCGACCGGAACGGCTATTTTGGCGGCGCCGGCCGGGCCCGGCCGGGGATGTCCCCGGGGCCGGGACAAGCGCGGGCGGACAGGCACACCCAGGCGTTAAGGAGCGGATCGTGGCGGACAAGCGGGACTTCCTGCACATCGACGACTACACGCTGCCCGAGTTGCGGGCCATCCTCGACCTCGCGAAGCAGACCAAGCCGCTGGCGCGCTCCCACACGCTGCCGCACACGCTGCCCAACCGCGTGCTCGGCTGTGTGTTCGCCAAGCCCAGCCTGCGCACGCGCATCAGCTTCGAGGTGGCGTTCCGCCAGCTGGGGGGCCAGACGATGTTCATCACCGACAAGGAGATCGGGATGGGCACGCGCGAGTCGGTGCACGACGTGGCCAAGGTGCTCAGCCGCATGTGCGACGGAATCATGATCCGCTGGTTCGACCACGGCGAGGTCGTCGAGCTGGCCAGGCACGCGACCGTGCCGGTGATCAACGGCCTGACCGACTACAACCATCCCTGCCAGGTGATGGCCGATATCATGACCATCGAGGAGCACCTGGGCACCATCGAGGGCAAGAACGTGGTCATGGTCGGGGACGGCAACAACCTGGCCGTCAGCTGGCTCAATGCGTCGATCCGCTTCCCGTTCAACTTCATCCTGGCCTGCCCCAAGGGCTACGAGCCGGACGAGGCCACGGTCCGCAAGGCGGAGGCGGCCGGCGCCTCGTTCTGCATCACGAACGACCCGCAGGAAGCCGTCGAGGGCGCCCACGTCATCTACGGTGATGCCTTCTACAGCATGGGGCAGGAGGAGGAGGCGGCGAAGCGCCGACGCGACTTCGCCGGCTTCCAGATCAGCGCGCCTCTGCTGAAGGCCGCCCACAAGGACCACATCGTCCTGCATTGCCTGCCGGCGCACCGCGGCGAGGAGATCACCGACGAGGTGATGGACGGACCGCACTCGGTGGTGTTCGACGAGGCGGAGAACCGCCTGCACGCGCAGCGCGCCATCCTGGCGACGCTGATCAGGTAGGCGTGGACGGCTCGCCGAAGCCGCTTCGGGCGCGGCCGGCCCCGGGGACCGGCCGCGCCGCGCATGCCGCGGCCGCGTCACGGCTGGGCGTGGCGGGCCTGGCCCTGGCGGCGCTGCTGTCGGTGCACGGCTGCGCCGTGGTCGAGGCCCCGCCCGGCGGCCCGGTGGACCTGACGCCGCCGCGCCTGGCTGTCGCCTGGCCCGAGTCGGGCAGCGTCGGCGTGGGCCAGGTGCGGACGATCCGGCTGGAGTTCACCGAGAAGATGACCCGGCAGCCGGCCGAGGGCTGGCTGCACCTGTACCCGGCGCAGCGGATCCGGCGCACGGAGTGGAGCGGCGCGCGCGTGGCCACCGTCGAGCTGTTCGAGCCGCTGCCGGCCGACACCGTCGTGGTGATCGAGGTCGCCGGCGGGCTCCAGGACGCGCACAAGGTCAAGGCGCGCGAGAGCCGGCGCTTCGCCATCGCCACCGGCGACTCGCTGCCGACCGGGCGCATCGCCGGCGCGCTGGTGATGGGAGACTCGGCCCTGGCGGGCGGCATCGTCGAGTTGTACGACGTGCCGCCCGACACGCTCGAGTACTTCCGCCAGCCGCTGCTGCGCCGAACCGTGGCCGACGAGGCCGGGCGCTGGGCGTTCGACTGGCTGCCGGTGCCGGGCGGCCCGTGGCTGGCGCGCGCCTACGCCGACGGCGACGGCAATTTCCGGCCGGGCGAACGCGAGGCGCAGCGGCTGCTCCCGGACACGCTCTCCCTGGCACCGGGGCGCCCCGCCGCCAATGCCGGCGTGTTGACGCTCTTCCCGCACGGAACGCCCGGACGGCTGCGCGTCGCTCCCTTCGCAAACGGCGCCTGGGCCGGCCTCTGGGGGGCCTGGCCGCAGGCCGTCACCGAGAACGACACCGGCTGGACGCCCGCACCCCAGACCCGCGAGGCCCGGAAGCCCAATTCGACCCGCCTGGATCCGCTGGCCGTGACGACGGTGGAGAAGGTGCCGTCCGGCGACGTGCGCGTGATCCTGTTCGCGGACGTCGACGGCGACACCCTGCTCGGCACGGTCGAGGGCCTGATGCTGCGCGCGCTGGCCCCGACGCTCGGCTGGCCGGACACGCTGGCGGCGGAGCTCTACCTCGAGCCCTGGTGGACGGTCGAGGACCTGCGCGTGCCGCCGGGCCTGTCGGCCGACCTGCCGATCCCGTCCGGGGCGCCGACCTTTACCGCCTGGACGCGGCCCGATACGAGCCGGGCCGTGGCGGCACCGACAGACGGGAATTCCCCGGAGGAGAAGCGATGACCGACCGACCCGGAGCCCGCCGGCTGCCCTTCGTCAAGATGCACGGAGCCGGCAACGATTTCGTGATGCTCGACCACCGCGACGTCGCGACTGCCGGCGCGGTGCTCGATCGAGCGCTCATCGCCGCGCTCTGCGACCGCCGCAAGGGTATCGGCGCCGACGGACTCATCGTCATCGGCCCCGGATCCTCCGCGGGCACCTCGTTCCGGATGACCTATTACAACGCCGACGGCGGCGAGGCGGAGATGTGCGGCAACGGCGCGCGCTGCAGCGTGGCACATGCGCACAGCCTGGGCCTGGCGCCCGCGACCTGCCGCTTCGACACATGGTCGGGCGAGCTTTGGGGGCGAGTCCACGGGCACGGCGACGTGGAGATCTCGCTGCCGGGCTGGCGCAACCTGGACCTGGCGGTCGGCCTGGCGGACGCACCGTGGCCGCTGCAGGCTTCCTGCAACACCGGCGTCCCGCACCTTGTCATCCCGGTCGCCGACGTCGACGAGGTCGACCTCGAGTTCTGGGGACCGCGACTGCGCGCACACGAGCAGCTCGGGCCGGCCGGCACCAACGTGAACTGGGTCTCCCCGGACGGTCCGGACGATGGCTGGCGGATCCGCACCTTCGAGCGCGGGGTGGAGGGCGAGACCCTCGCCTGCGGCACTGGCGCCTCCGCCAGCGCCGTGATACTCTGCGCCCTGGGCCGCGCGCAGAGCCCCGTCGCCCTGCACGCGCGTGGCGGCGATGTGCTCACCGTCGCGGTCGAGGCTGCGAGCGGCGAGTTGCGCCTGCGGGGACCGGCGCTCGTCGCGTTCACCGGCGAGGTCGCGATCGGGAATGACGGGACGGCCTGCGCCTGACGGGCTTCTCGCGGGCCGGTCCGTTGGTTCGCACTCCAGAACAGGTGGGGAACATGGCGGGAAAGTCCTGGGTGATGCCGGACGGCATCTACACCGCACTGGTGACGCCGTTCACGGCCGACGGCGCCGTCGACCGTGCCGCCTGGCGCCGCCTGCTGCAGAAGCAGGTTGCGGGCGGCGTCGCCGGCGTGGTGCCTGTCGGCTGCACGGGCGAGGCGGCGGTGCTCACGCGCGAGGAGCGCGAATGGCTCGTGCGCACGGCCGTGGAGGTCTGCCGCGGGCGCTGCGCCGTGGTCGCCGGCTCGGGCACCAACTGCACGCGCGAATCGATAGCGCTGACGCGCGACGTGAAGGCCTGGGGCGCCGACGCCGCCATGCTCATCTCGCCGTACTACAACAAGCCGCAGCAGGCCGGCCTGCTGGCCCACTACCGCGCGATCGCGCGCGCCGTGGACATCCCGCAGGTCATCTACAACGTACCGGGCCGGACCGCGGTGAACATCCTGCCGGAGACGGTGGCCCAGCTCGCGGCCGAACCCAACATCGTCGCGCTCAAGGAGGCCAGCGGGAACCTCGCCCAGATCGAGGAGGCGATCGCCCGTTGCGACCTGAAGGTCTACTCGGGCGACGACGGGCTCAACTTCAGCGTCTTCGGACTGGGTGGCGCCGGCGCGATCAGCGTCGTCTCGAACCTGCTCCCGGCGCGGCTCACCCGCCTCTGGCAGGCCTTCGCTGCCGGCGATCTCAACCGTGCCTGGCCGCTGGCGCGCAGCCTGGACCCGGTCTGCACGGCGTGCTTCCTGGAGACGAATCCCGTCCCGGTCAAGGAGCTGCTCTCGATGGCCGGCCTCTGCCGCCGCGACCCGCGCCTGCCGCTGGTGCCGGTGTCGGAGAAGACGCTCACGCGCCTCGTCCAGTTCTACGAGGGC
This sequence comes from Candidatus Krumholzibacteriia bacterium, assembly GCA_041908585.1. Taxonomy (GTDB): domain Bacteria; phylum Krumholzibacteriota; class Krumholzibacteriia; order LZORAL124-64-63; family LZORAL124-64-63; genus CAINDZ01. The sequence continues at coordinate 28,160 of JAYRFB010000277.1, read as the reverse complement.
ACGCTGGCCGCCCTGCTCGAGCAGGACGGCGCCGCCGAGGCGGCGCCCGGGGTCGCGCCGTGAGCACCGCCGCACTGCCCGTGGCGGTCCACGGCGCGGAGGGACGCATGGGGCGCCTGGTGGCGGCCCTGGTCGACGCCGCGCCCGACTGCGAGCTGGTGGCGCTGCTGACCGAGCCCGGCCGCGCGCTTCCCGCCGGAGACCTGCACCCGCGCCTGCAGGTGACCGGGCAGGACGCCATGGGGAGCATCCTGCCGCCCGGTTGCGTCGTCGTGGACTTCTCCGTGGCAGCGGCCTTGCCCGGCCTGCTGGCGGGAGCCGCTGCCGCCCGCGCGCGGCTCGTGAGCGGGACCACGGGCTTCGACGCCGGGGCCCTGGCCGCCCTGCGCCGGCACGCCGAAGCGCACGCGGTGGTCCACGCGGCGAACTTCTCGGTCGGCATCCCCGCGCTGCAGATGGTCCTGCAGCTGCTCGCCCGCACCCTGCCCGCCGGCTTCGATGCGGAGCAGGTGGAGACCCACCACACGGCCAAGCTGGATCGTCCCAGCGGCACCGCACGCACGCTGGCCGAGGCCTGGGAACGCGCTCGCGGCGGTGGCCCGGTGCCGGTGCACGCGCAACGCATCGGCGGCGTCGTCGGAGAACACACCTGGACGATCGGCGACCAGGAAGAGACGCTGGTGCTCACGCACCGGGCGCAGTCCCGGGCGGCGTTCCTGCGCGGCGTGCTTCCGGCCATCCGCTTCGTGGCCGGGCGCGAGCGGGGCCTCTACGGCCTGGGGGACGTGCTGCGCTCGCTGGCCGATTCCGGCGGCGAGACCGGCGCGCCGTGAACGGACATCCCGACGGGCTCACGGCCTGGGCGGCCGGGCGGGGCTTGGGCGCGGTGACCGGTCCGCTGGCGGGTGCAACAGGGGCAACATCTGCGGGCACGGTTCCGGACAAAGTTCCGGGCAATGCCCCGGGCAATGCCCCGGGAAAGACTCCGGGCGAGGGCGCGGGCACAGCTGAGGGCACAACAAGAGGGCCCCTCGGGCGGAGGGACCCTCGAGAATCGTTCGGGAGGCGCAGCCTGCCTGGCGATCGCCTGCCTGCTGATCGCCTACTTGGCGGCCGGCTTCAGCGCCGCGGCGGCCAGGCGGCTCTTCAGCCGGGCCGCGCGCTTCTTGGGCATGAGGCCCTTGCGCGCCTGCACGTCGACGAGGCTGTACATGGCCGACAGCGAGGACGTCTTTTCCTCGGTCTCGGCGGCGCGGAACGCCTTGATCTTCGTCCGCATCAGGGAGCGGTTCTGCCGGTTGCGCTCGTTGCGCTTCTGGCTGGTGATCAGGCGCTTCTTGCAACTCTTGTGATGGGGCACGCTTGCGACCTCCGTCAGGGTTTTCACAGACCGGCAAAGATACCCGCAGGGGGTGGCGATGTCAAGCCCTGACGGCGACCGCCGGGACGGCGCGGGAAGCCCCGGGGACCGGGGTGTCCCGGACGGGCCGGCCGGGTCCCCGGCCGGCGAGGGCACGGCCCCGGACGCCGGCGGACTGGTGCAGGAGAAGCTCGCCGCGCTGCCGGCCGCCCCGGGCGTCTACCTCCACAAGAACCGCCAGGGCAAGGTCATCTACGTCGGGAAGGCCGCCCGCCTCAACCAGCGCGTGCGCTCCTACTTCCAGGCCGGGGCGGACCACGACCCGAAGACCGAGGCGCTGGTCCGGCAGATCGGCGACTTCGACTTCATCGTCACCGAGACGGCCACCGACGCCCTGATCCTCGAGGACCAGCTGATCAAGGAGTATCGACCGCGCTACAACGTGCGGCTCAAGGACGACAAGGCGTACCCCTACCTGCGCGTCAGCCTCAACGAGCCGTTCCCGCGCGTGGATGTCGTGCGCCGCCTCGAGCGCGACGGAGCGCGCTACTTCGGGCCCTTCACCGATGTCCACGCGATGCGCGAGACGCTGAAGTTCGCCGCCGGCGCCTTCCAGGTGCGGACCTGCCACCTGGACCTGCCCGGGCAGACGGTGGAGCGGGCCTGCCTCGACTGGCAGATCGGGCGCTGCAGCGCGCCCTGCGTCGGCTACGACGATCGCGAGGGCTATCGCGCCAAGGTCGGGCGCCTGGTGCGTTTCCTGGCGGGGCAGGAGGACCAGGTGCTCGCCGAGCTCCGCGACCAGATGGCGACCCTCGCCGCGTCACGCCGCTACGAGGAGGCGGCGAAGCTGCGCGACCTGATCGCCCGCCTCGACCGCACCGTCAGCCACAGCCGACCGGTGTCAGGCGTGAGCGGCGACTGCGACCTGGTCGGGCTGGCCCGCGATGGCGAGGACGCCTCCGGCGTCGTCATGCGCGTGCGTGGCGGCCGCATCCTCACCTCGCACCATTTCCTGCTGACCGATCGCCTCGATCGCGGGCTGCACGACATCATGGCGCAGCTGCTGCGCGAGTACTACCCGCGCGCCGGCGACATCCCGGCGGAAGTCCTGCTGTCGCACGCGGTCGAGGACGTGGACGACTGGAACGTCTGGCTGCGCCGCCTCCGCGGCGGCGCCTGCGCCCTCAAGGTGCCGCAACGCGGGGCCCGTCACCAGGCCGTGGACCTGGCCCGGACCAACGCGGCGTTCAAGCTCCGGCAGGCGGAGGTCGGCCGCCACCTGCGGCCCGCGCGGAAGGTGACACCCGGCGACATCGGGCTGCAGGAGGCCCTCGACCTGCACACCGTGCCCGACACGATCGAGTGCTTCGATATCTCCAACTTCCAGGGCCGGGAGACCGTCGCCTCGCTGGTCTACTTCAAGGGCGGCGAGCCCCTGAAGAGCAGATACCGCCGCTTCCGCATACGCACTGTCGAGGGCGTGGACGACTTCGCCAGCATGCGCGAGGTCCTCGAGCGCCACTACGGCAAGCTCGCCGCCACCGGCGGCGAGCCGGCGGACCTCGTGGTCGTCGACGGCGGCGCCGGGCAGCTCGGGGTCGCGCGCGAGGTGCTGGCGCGGCATGGCTTCCACGGCGCGCAGCTGATCGGGCTGGCGAAGCGGGAGGAGACGATCCACCGCGAGGGCGGGACGATCAGCCTGTCGCGGCGCAGCGAGGCGCTCAAGCTCCTGCAACGCGTCCGGGACGAGGCGCACCGGTTCGCGATCACGTACCACCGCCTCCTGCGGGACCGGCGCACGACGGCCAGCGAGCTGGACCTCGTCCCGGGTATCGGCACGACGAAGAAGCTGGCGCTGCTGCACCATTTCGGCTCAGTGGCCCGCGTCCGCGCCGCGACCGCGGCCGAGCTGGCCGACGTGCGCGGCCTCAACCGGCACGACGTGGCGGCCCTGCTGGCGTTCTTCGCGCAGCGCGACGGCGGCGATCCCGGGGAGCCGGCGCGATGACGGGGGAGCGCCCGAGCGACACGCGCCAGCGCGCCTGGGACGACGCCATCGACGGCTTTCTCGGCCACGCCGGCGTCGAGAAGGGACTGGCGCCCGCCACCCTCGAGGCGCAGCGGCGCGACCTCGAACGCCTGCGCACCTGGGCGGCCGGTCGCCGCCTGCCCGGGCCGGGCGCGGTGGGGGACGCGCACCTGCGCGACTTCCTGCTCGACGCCTCCGCCGAGTTGGCGGCCTCGTCGCGGGCGCGGCTGCTGTCGACACTCCGCTCGTTCTTCCGCTTCCTTCAGGCGGAAGGCCGCCGCGACGGCGATCCCACGGCGACGATCATGGCCCCGCGCCGCGGCCGCCACCTGCCGGACGTGCTGAGCGTCGCGCAGGTCGAGCGGCTGCTCGCCTGGGGCGACGGCTCGCCGACCGGCCTGCGCGACCGCGCGGCTCTCGAACTGCTCTATGGTTGCGGCTGTCGCGTCGGGGAGCTGTGCGCGCTGGACGTGGCCGACCTCGACCCGTCCGAGGCCGTGGTGCGCCTGCGCGGCAAGGGCAGCAAGGAGCGCCAGGTCCCCGTCGGCGAGCCGGCGCTGGCGGCCGTCGCGGCCTATCTGGACGCCGGGCGACCGCGCCTGGCCGGCCGGCGCCCCAGCCCGGCGCTGCTGCTGAACCGTCGGGGCGGCCGGCTGTCGCGCGTGTCGGTCTGGACGCTGCTGAAGACGGCGGGCGCCGCCGCCGGCCTGCCGGCCACCGTCTCGCCGCACACGCTGCGCCACAGCTATGCGACGCACCTGCTGGAAGGCGGCGCCGACCTGCGCGTCGTGCAGGAGCTGCTCGGGCACGCCGATATCTCCACGACCGAGATCTACACGCACGTCGATCGCGCCTGGCTGGCCGAGGCCTGGCGCTCTGCGCATCCGCGCTCGGGGCGCCGCTGAACGTCGCGCCGGCGGCGGGGGCCCTTTGACAGGATCCGGGGTCGATGGTACTGTTGCCCGTCCACGGCCCGGGCCGCCCGACCGGCGACGCCCGCTTCCGGACGCCGTCCGACTCATCCGACAGCGAGGCAACACGTTGAGCGTTCACAAACCCGCCGGCCGCCGCGTCATCCTCAGCGGCATGCGGCCGACCGGTCGCCTGCACTGGGGCAACTACACCGGCGCGCTCGAGAACTGGGTGCGTCTCCAGGACGACTACGACTGCCTCTTCATGGTGGCCGACTGGCATGTCCTGACGACGGCGCTGGACAAGGCCGGCGAGATCAATGCGAACAGCCGCGAGATGTTCCTCGACTGGCTGGGGGCAGGACTGGACCCCGAACGCTCGGTGCTGTTCCTGCAGTCGTCCATCAAGGAGCACGCAGAGCTGTTCCTGGTCATGGGCATGATGATCAGCATGGGGCGGCTGCAGCGGAACCCGACGTTCAAGGAGCAGGTCCGCGACCTGAACCTGGGCGGGGAGATCAGCTACGGCCACCTGGGCTACCCTGTTCTGCAGGCCGCCGACATCCTGGCCTACCGCGCGCACGCCGTCCCGGTGGGCGAGGACCAGCTGCCGCACCTGGAGCTGACGCGGGAAATGGCGCGGCGGTTCAACCACCTTTTCGGCGAGGTCTTCCCCGAGCCCGAGGCGCTGGTCACGAAGTTCGCCCGCTTCCCGGGGACCGACGGCAACCGGATGAGCAAGTCGCTGGGCAACACGATCGAGATCTCGGCGACGCCGGAGCAGATCCGCGAGAAGATCAAGCCGGCCTTCACCGACCCGGCACGCCTGCGCCGCTCGGACCCCGGGCACCCCGAGGTGTGCGCGGTCCACACCTGGTACCAGCGGTTCCTGCCCGAGGTGGCGCCGCAGGTCGCCGAGGAGTGCCGCAGCGCGGCGCGCGGCTGCGTCGACTGCAAGAAGCAGCTGGCCGAGGGCGCCATCGCCCATTTCGCACCGCTGCGCGAGCGGCGCGCGGAGTACGAAGCGGACCCGAAGCGGCTGGACGAGATCATCGCCGCGGGGTGCGAGCGCGCGCGCGGACTGGCCGCCGAGACGATGGCGACCGTGCACGGCGCGATGGGCATCGGCTAGATGGACCAGCAGGGAGACGACACGATGCAGGGAAGCGACGTGCCCGACGACAGCCTGCCCGGCGCCAGCGGCGCCGACGGTACGACGTCCCTCGCGTCCCCGCCGGGCGGCGGCGGGCCCGAGAGCTGGAACCTCGACGCGCTGCCGCCCGAGCTGGACTATTTCCGCTCCAGCGCGGCCTGGCAGATCGAGCTGACGGGCTTCCAGGGCCCGCTCGACCTGCTGCTCTACCTGATCGACAAGGACCAGGTGGACATCTACGATATCCCGATCGCGCGCATCACCGACCAGTTCATCCGGCACATCGAGGTGATGCAGTCGATCAGCCTGGACCAGGCCGGTGAATTCATCGCCATGGCCGCCACGCTGCTGGTCATCAAGATGAAGATGCTGATGCCCTCGCGCGTGGACGAGGAGGAGGAAGCGGAAGAGGACCCGCGCGCCGAACTGGTCCGGCGCCTCCTGGAGTACAAGCGGTTCAAGGAGGCCGCCCTGGCCTTCCAGGACCGCGAGGACGAGCGCGCCCGGTTCCACACGCGCCAGCTGAAGTTCCCCTTCACCAACGACCTGGCCGTCGAGCCCGCGCTGCGCATCGAGATGTTCGACCTGCTGGCGGCGCTCGCCGGCATCTACGACCGCGTACGCAAGCGCCCCGTGCACGACATCGTGCGGGAGCCGTTCACCGTCGAGGAGAAGATCGACCTGATCCTCGCGCGCACGACCGACGGCGCGCTGGTCCGGTTCGAGGAGCTCTTCGCCGACGACACGATCAAGATGGAAGTCGTCGTCACCTTCATCGCCATCCTCGAGATGGTCAAGAGAGGTCGCCTCGTGTTCGTGCAGACCGAGCCCCTGGGTCCCATCTGGCTGCAGCGCCCCGCCCCCGGCACCGTCACCGGCGCGGAACCGGCCGTCGACGAGCCCTACGTCCCGGAAGCCTCGTCCGAGGCCGAGGCCTTCCCGCCCGCCGCGCGCCTGGACACGCTGGCCGCGCGCGACGATGACGACGATGACGACGGCTGGTCCGACGACGACCTCGACGACGACGACGAGGACGACGATGACATCGACTGGGACGACGAGGATGACGACGATGAGGACGAGGATGAGGACGATGATGACGTCGGCGACGACGACATCGAGGACTCGGCCGGCGGGCCGGCCGGCGCCGCAGCCGAGGATGACGACGAAGAAGATGAGGATGCGGACGAGGACGATGATGATGATGATGATGATGACGACGACCTCGACGATGAGGAGGACGATGACGAGGACGAGGACTGGGACGATGACGACGAGGACGACTGGGACGACGATGACGAGGATGATGATGACGACGCCGACGACGATGACGATGATGAGGAAGACGAAGAAGACGACGACGAGCGCTGACGGACGGGAGACGGAATCTTGAAGAGGGAACTGGAAGCCCTGCTGTTCGCCACCGACAGCCCGCTGACCATCGCCAAGTTGAAGAAGATCTTCCCGGAGCGCGAGAACGCCGAGATCCGCGCGGCGATCAGCGAGCTCGAGCAGGACTACACGGCCGCCGGACTGGCGTTCACCGTCGTCGAATTCGGCGGTGGCTGGCAGATCGCCACGCGGCCGGAGTACGCGCCGCTGGTCGAGAACCTGCTGAAGTCCCGCAGCTTCACCCGCCTGTCGAAGGCCGGGCTCGAGGTGCTGGCGATCATCGCCTACCGCCAGCCCATCACGCGGCTGGAGATCGACGAGATCCGCGGCGTCAACAGCAGCGGCGCCATCAGCACGCTGACGGAGCGGAACCTGATCACGGTGGTCGGGCGCTCTCAGGCCGTGGGCAACCCGCTGCTGTACGGGACGACGCGCGAGTTCCTCAACCACCTCGGCCTGAAGGGCCTCGGCCAGCTGCCCGACCTGCCGGCGCTGGAAGGCGTCCTCGAGGACCGCGAGCAGCTGAAGGAGTTCGCCAGCCGCATCGGTCGCGAGGTCACGGACGAGGAGCTGGAGGAGTACTTCTCCGCGCCGCTCGAGGACTTCCCGCTGGCGCCGGCCACCGGGGACGAGGCCGCCACCGACGATCCGGATGGGGCGGGCCCGGAGGATGCGCCCGTCGCCGACGCGGAGCCCGCGGAAGCGGCCGAAGCCGACGAGGCCCTGCAGGCGGGCGACGCCGGGGAGGCCGATCAGGACGATGAACCCCGCTGACGCCGGCATCCGCCTCAACCGCATCCTGGCGCGGGCCGGCCACGGCTCGCGCCGCGCCGTCGAGCAGCTCGTTCGGGACGGCCGCGTCGCCGTCAACGGCGAGCGCGTGACCGACCTGGGCCGCCGCGTCGACCCGGCGGCCGACCGCGTGACGGTCGACGGCCGCCCGCTCGACCTGCCGGAGGACCGCCGGGTCTACGCCTTCCATAAGCCGCTCGGCGTGGTCTGCACCCTCAAGTCCCAGGCGGGCCAGCCGTCGCTCGCCGAATGGCGCCGCCGAGCGGACCTGCCCGATCGCTTCGTTCCCGTCGGGCGCCTTGACCAGACGTCCTCCGGGTTGCTCCTTTGGACCGACGACGGGGACCTGAACGAGGCGCTCTGCCGGCCGCGTTCCGGGGTCTGGAAGACCTACGAGGTGGAGCTGGCGGCCACCCTCCCTGACGCGCTGCTGCCGACCCTGACGGGCGGCGGGATCGTGCTCGACGGGAGGCCGTGCCGCCCCTGCCGGCTGCGTCCCGGCCGCAGGCCCGACGGCCGCCACTGGCTGATCGAGCTGCACGAGGGCCGCAAGCGGCAGATCCGCCGGATGTTCGGCGCCGTCGGGCACAACGTCACGTCGCTTCATCGCGTGGCGGTGGGCCCGGTCCAGCTCGGGCGGCTGCACCCGGGCGACTTCCGCCGCCTGGCGGCGGACGAGGTCGACGCGCTTCGACGCGCGGTCTTCGGCGAAGGTGTGGAGCGGGAGCGCCCCCGCCGCGGCAGGGGCGCGAGGGATGGCGGTTGAGTCCGGCGTCGCGCCTTCGGCGGCGCGGACGGGCCGCGCAACCGGAGGCAAGCGATGGTCGACTTCAGGAGCCTGTTCCGTCCCGGGATCCTCGCCACGCGTCCCTACAGCCCCGGCAAGCCCATCTGCGAGGTCCGGCGCGAACTGGGCCTCGGCTCGGTCGTCAAGCTCGCCAGCAACGAGAATCCCGAGGGACCGCTGCCCGAGGTCCTGGAGGCGATCGCCCGCGCCGCCCGCGACCTGAACCGCTACCCCGACTCGTCCGCGTTCCGACTGCTGGAGGCCCTCTCGGCCCGCCTGGGAGTGCGACCCGACGAGATCATCCTCGGCAACGGCAGCAACGAGGTGATCGACATCCTCATCCGCGCGCTGGTGTCACCGGGGGAGAACGTCGTCTTCAGCGAGCACAGCTTCATCGTCTACGCGCTGACCACGCAGGTCCATTTCGAGTGCGGCCGGGCCGTGCCGCTGACCGCCGACGACCGCCACGACCTGCCGGCGATGGCCGCGGCCGTGGACGACGCGACGAAGCTGGTCATCGTCTGCAACCCGAACAACCCGACCGGCACCTACAACACGCGCGACGAGTTCCTGGCCTTCCTCCGCGCGGTGCCGCGGCGGGTGGTGGTCGCCGTGGACGAGGCATACTATGAGTACGTCACGGCGCCGGACTACCCGCAGACGCTGGAGCTGAGGGCCGAGTACCCGAACCTGGTCGCCCTGCGGACGTTCAGCAAAATCCACTCGCTGGCCGGGCTGCGCATCGGCTATGGTGTCGCCCACGCGGACCTCGTCACCGAGCTGCACAAGACCCGCGAGCCGTTCAACGTGAACTCGCTGAGCCAGGCCGCCGCGGTGGCTTGCCTCGAGAACTGGGACATCGTGCCGCAGCGGGCGCTCCGCAACGAGCAGGAGCGTGAGCGGCTGGCCAGCGGGCTGGCGAAGCTCGGCTTCCGGGTGACGCCCAGCCAGGCCAACTTCCTGCTGGCGCGCTGCGCCGGCAATGCCGGGCAGCTGACCACGGCCCTGCTGCACAAGGGCGTCATCATCCGGCCGATGCACGCCTTCGGCCTGGGCGAGGGCGCCGTGCGCATCAGCGTGGGGCTGCCGACCGAGAACGACCGCTGCCTGGCGGCGCTGAGGGAGATCCTGACCTGATGGACGCGACCGAGTCCCAAGCCGGGGCCTGCCGATGAGCGACGCGCGCCACGGCGGCACCCATCCCCTGACGACCCGCCAGCCGGGCCAGGCGACGACCATCGTGCAGGTCGGGCCAGTGGCCTTCGGGGGCGAGCGGATCGTGCTGATCGGCGGCCCCTGCGCGGTCGAGGGGCACGCGCAGGTCGGGCGCGCGGCGCGCGCGGTCCTCGAGGCGGGCGGCGCCATGCTGCGCGGCGGCGCCTGGAAACCGCGGACCAGCCCCTACGATTTCCAGGGGCTGGGCCCGGAGGGGCTGGACCACCTGGCCGACGCGCGCGAGGCGACGGGCCTGCCGTTCGTGACCGAGGTGCTGGACCCGCGCGATGTCGAGCTCGTCGCCGCGCGCGCCGACATGCTGCAGATCGGCAGTCGCAGCGTGCAGAACTTCCCCCTCCTGCGCGAGGCCGGGCGCAGCGGCAAGCCGGTCCTGCTCAAGCGCGGCATGATGACCACGGTTGCCGAGTGGCTGCACGCGGCCGAGCACGTGCTGGCCGCCGGAGGAAGGCAGGTCGTGTTCTGCGAGCGGGGCATCCGCACCTTCGATCCCACCCTGCGCAACACGCTCGACGTGGGAGCGGTCGCGGTCCTGCGCGAGCAGACGCACTTCCCGGTCATCGTCGACCCCAGCCACGCCGCCGGCGAGGCGCGCTTCGTGGTCGCCCTGGCCAGGGCCGCGGTGGCAGCCGGCGCCGACGGCCTCCTCGTCGAGATGCACCCCGATCCTGCCGCCGCCCTCAGCGACGCCGCGCAGAGCCTGACGCCGGCCCGGTTCCGCGAGCTGGCCGAGGCCTGCCGCGCCGTCGCCCGCGCAGTCGGCCGGGACCTCTGACGATGTCGTTGCGCCACCCCGACGAACTGCCCGCGGGCGACCCGGCCCTGCTGCCGCCGGACGCGGTCATCGCCATCGATGGGCCGGCCGGCTCCGGCAAGTCCAGCACCGCCCGGGCCCTGGCCGAGCGCTTCGGACTCCTGTACATCGACAGCGGCGCCATGTACCGCGCCCTCACCGAGGCCGCGCTGCGCCTGGGGGTGGACCCCGGCGACGAGGACGCGCTGGCGGGGCTGCTGCGTCCTGCCGATCTGGAACTGCGCCCGACGCGGGGCGAGACCGCGGTCCTCTGGGACGGGCTGGACGTCTCGCGCGCGATCCGCACGCCGGCCGTGGAGGCCGCCGTCTCGCGGGTCAGCAGCCATGCCGAGGTGCGGCGCCTCATGGTCGAGCGCCAGCAGGCCCTGGGCCGCCGCGGCGGCGTGATCATGGAGGGGCGTGACATCGGCAGCGTGGTCTTCCCGCTGGCGACCGCCAAGATCCACCTGTCGGCCACGCCCGAGGCGCGGGCCGCGCGCCGCCATCGCCAGTTCGCCGAGCGCGGCGTCGCCATCGACCGCGAGGCGCTGGTGCGCGAGCTGACGGACCGCGACCGCCAGGACAGCGAGCGCGCCGTCAGTCCGCTGGCCATCTCGCCCGACGCGATCGTCGTCGACTCCAGCGACCTGTCCTTCGAGCAGCAGAACGAGCTGTGCGCCCGCGCCTGCCTGGTCAATCCGGCGCTGGACATCGCCGTCGACCGCGACCCGGCGGCGGCACGTCCCGAGATGCAGCTGAAGTACCGCCTGGCCTACGGCGCCATGGGCGCAGCGGCGCGTTTCTACGGCCAGCGCGAGTACGGCAACGCGGGGCTGGCGGCGCCCAGGGGCTGCATCCTGGCCGTCAACCACATCAGCCTGTGGGACCCGCCCTTCGCGGCCGCGACGTTCCGCCGCAATCCCGTCCACACCCTGGCCAAGGCGGAGCTGTTCCGCCCGGCCTGGCTGGGCGGCCGCTTCTTCCGCTGGCTCGACGCTATCCCGATCCGCCGCAAGGGCTACGACAAGGCCGCCTTCGCGCAGGCCTCGCGGGCGCTGGCGGCGGGCGCCAACCTGCTGATCTTCCCCGAGGGCACGCGGCAGGCCATCGGGCACCCCGGCCTGGTACGCAGCGGCCTGGGCATCCTCGTGCAGGAGACGCGCGCGCCGGTCGTGCCCATCTTCCTGCGGGGGAGCTATGGGAAGCATCCCGGCGGTTCGCTCGACTCGCCGCTGGAGGCCTGGTACGGCCCCCTGCTGCGCTGGCACGCCCTGGACGACCTCCTGGCGGCGCACGACCGTCGCGCCGTCTCCGAGCGCGTGGGCGCCCTCTGCCGCGCCGCCTGGTGCGAGCTCCAGGCCCGCAGCTTCGCCCGGCATCCGCAGACCCGGTTCGAGAAGGAGCTGGGGGAGCGCCAGTTGCAGCGGTTCGCGGCCCGGCAGGCCAAGATCTTCGGCCGCTGACCGGGGCCGCCGCCCGCGCTTGCCTTCCGCACCGCCGCGGGGTATATTGGGCGCTTCGCCGGTCCACACGGTCCGGTGTTTTCATCTGTCACCAGGAGGCAACCTTTCATGGCTTTCAACCCCGCTTCCGACTCCGACGGCCCCCGTCGGTCGGCGGGCCATTCCTCTTACCGTCCGCGCGGCGGCAAGGGGAGCCTGAACCACGACGACGACCAGGACGACAGCGGCGGCGGCGACGAGTTCCGCACGCCCGCGGCGCCCAAGCTCAGCACCGAGTACAACGCCGATGCGATCGTGAACCTGGACTACCACGGCGACGACGGACACCACGACGAACTGTCCGGCGCCGACATGCTCGCGCTGATCAACAGCTATGAAGAGACCCTGACGGACATCCAGGAGGGCCAGATCCTCAAGGGCACCGTCATCGAGGTCCGCGAGAACGAAGTCCTGATGAACATCGGCTTCAAGAGCGAGGGCGTCATCAACCGCGAGGAGTTCGGCTCACAGTCGATCACCACCGGTGACACCTTCGACGTGTTCCTGGAGAAGCTCGAGAACCAGGACGGCCTGGTCGTGCTCTCGAAGGAGCGCGCCGACTTCCTCAAGGTGTGGGACAAGATCAAGGTCGCGCACGAGGCCGGCGAAGTCGTCACCGGCCTTGTGGACCGCCGCATCAAGGGCGGCCTCGTGGTCAAGCTCTGGGGCGTCGACACCTTCCTGCCGGGCAGCCAGGTCGCCCTGCGCCAGGTGCCGAACCTGGAGGACATGATCGGTGAAGAGATCCAGTGCCGGATCATCAAGAAGAACAAGCGCCGCCGGAACGTGGTGGTCAGCCGCCGCATCGTCCTGGAGCAGGAGCGCGAGTCGAAGAAGAAGAACCTGATCTCCGAGCTGCAGAAGGGCCAGGTCCGCAAGGGCGTCGTCAAGAACATCACCGACTTCGGCGCGTTCGTCGACCTCGGCGGCATCGACGGCCTGCTGCACATCACCGACCTGAGCTGGGGCCGCGTCAACCACCCCAGCGAGGTCGTGGCCATCGGCCAGGAGATCGAGGTCAAGGTCCTGGACTTCGAGCAGGAGCGCGAGCGCATCAGCCTCGGCCTCAAGCAGCTGCAGTCCTACCCGTGGGACCACGTCGAGGAGCGGTACCCGGAGCAGGCGATCGTGCGCGGCCGCGTCGTGAGCATCACGAACTACGGCGCGTTCGTCGAGCTGGAGAAGGGCGTCGAGGGTCTCATCCACATCAGCGAGATGAGCTGGACGCGCCACATCAAGCACCCGTCGAAGGTCGTCTCGATCGGCGACGAGGTCGACGTGATGGTGCTCAAGACCGACAAGGCGAACGAGAAGATCAGCCTGGGCCTCAAGCAGTGCGAGAGCGACCCCTGGCTGACCCTCATCGAGCGCTACCCGGTCGGCTCGGCCATCGAGGGCAAGGTCCGCAACCTGACCGACTTCGGCGCCTTCGTCGAGGTCGAGGAGGGCATCGACGGCCTGGTCCACATCTCGGACATGAGCTGGACGCGCCGGGTGCGCCACCCGAAGGAGCTGCTCAAGCGCGGCGACTCGGTGAAGGTGCAGATCCTGGACATCGACACGTCCAAGCGCCGCATCAGCCTGGGCATCAAGCAGCTGCAGGACAATCCCTGGCCCGACCTGGCCGACCGCTTCCCGGTGGGCCATGACGTCAGCGGGACCGTCAGCCGCATGCTCGACCACGGCGCGATCATCGAGATGGGCGACGACCTGGAGGGCTTCGTGCCCCTGGGCCACCTCGGCATCCCGAAGATCGACAAGCCGCAGTACTACTTCCGCGAGGGAGAGGCCTGCCAGCTGAAGGTCATCAAGATGGACGTCGAGAACCGCCGGATCGTGCTGTCGATCGCCGAGCGCCTGAAGGAGGATGGCGGCGACGCCATCGAGGCGTTCGTCGCGGCCCACCCGCGGCTCGAGGACGTCGTCCAGGCCGAGGCGGCCCTGGCGGCGGCCGGCGAGCTGCCGGAGAAGTCCGCGGTCGACGACGACTATGCCGACGAGGTCGACTACCCCGCGCCGGGCAACTAGGCCGGCCGGGACGACCCGGGCGGGAGGGCGGCCTCCCGCACCTGACGCGACCGGCGTTCCCGGTCGCCCGCCGGAGGGGCGGGGTCCAGGCCCCGTCCCTCCTGGGCTTTACGGCAGTGGCCCGAGCGCGCCCCACACGAGGGGAGGACGGCATGGCAGCACCGCTCCAGGACCTGCGCCCCCTGGCTCCGGCGGCCGCGCCGGCCGCCGGCGTGGCGCCGGACGGCGCCGAGGCGCTCCGGGTGGCCTTCCGCACGCTGGGCTGCCGCCTCAACCAGTACGACACCGAGGCCCTGCGCCACGCCCTGGCGGACCTGCTGCCGGTGCGCGTCGTGTCCTGGGAAGAGCCCGCCGACCTCTACGTCCTGAACAGCTGCACCGTCACCGCCAAGGCCGAGCACGAGTGCCGCCGCCTCGCACGCCAGGCCAAGCAGCGCCACCCCGGCGCGCGCGTGGTCGTGGCCGGCTGCTACGCGCAGGTGCGGCCGGAGGCCCTGGCGGCAATGCCCGAGGTCGACGCCGTGGTGGGCAACGCCGCCAAGGACGACGTCGCCGCCTGGGTGCCCGCCGCCCTCGGGAACGGTGGCGCGCGGGTCATGTCCGGCCCTTTCGGGCCCAAAGAGAGGTTCAACGCGCCGATCGTCGACGCGTTCCCCGGTCGGAGCCGCGCCTTCGTCAAAGTGCAGGACGGCTGCGACCTGCGCTGTACCTACTGCGCCATCTGGCAGGCGCGCGGGCCGGGGCGCTCTCGGTCGGTGACCGACGTCGTGAGCCAGCTCGCGCGCCTGGAGCAGGCCGGCTACCGCGAGGCCGTGCTGACGGGCATCCACCTCGGCGGCTGGGGCCGCGACACCGGGGAGGGCCGCCTGACGGACCTGCTGCGCGCCTGCCTGCGCGCGCTGCCCGACCTGCGCCTGCGCCTGAGCAGCATCCACCCGAACGAGGTCGACGCGCCCCTGCTGGAACTGCTGGCCGGCGAGCCGCGGCTGCGCCCCCACGTGCACCTGTCGCTGCAGAGCGGCGCGGACGAGGTGCTGCGGCGGATGCGACGGCCCTACCGTGGCGACGACGCCCGCAGGGCGGTGGCCAACGTGGCCGCGCTGGGCGATCATTGGGGGATCGGCGCCGACTTCATCGTCGGCTTCCCCGGCGAGACCGACGACGACTTCGCCGCCACGCTGCGGCTGGTCGAGGACCTGCCGGTCAGCTTCGTGCACGTGTTCCGCTACTCGCCGCGCCCGGGCACGGCAGCCGCGACGCTGGACGGCACGGTGCCGCCGGCGGTCGTCTCGGCCCGCGCCGCACGGCTGCGCGAGGCGGGCGGCGCGGCCCGCGACCGCTTCCGGCGCGGGCTGCGAGGGCGCGTCTGCGAGGCGATCGTGGAGAACGGCACCGACCTGCCGGGCTTCCGCCAGGCGACGGCCGACAACCACGAGACGGTGATGATCCCCGCGCGCGAGGACGACGGCCTGCGGCCGGGCGCCCTGGCGCGGGTCCGCATCGAGCACGAAGCCGACGGCCGGCTCTTCGCCGTCGCGCTGCGAGGATAGAGGGCATGGCCACGTTCCAGAACTCCCTGCCCGACCTGACCCGCCGCGCCCCGGCGGCCGGGCCGGCGGTCTACATCGAGACCTACGGCTGCCAGATGAACACCTACGACAGCCAGGCCATCGGCGGCCTGCTGGAGGGGGCCGGCTTCCGCCTGGTCGACACCGAGCTGGCGGCCGATGCCGTCCTTCTCAACACCTGCAGCGTGCGCGAGCACGCCGAGCACAAGGTGATCAGCCGGGTCGGCGAGCTGCGCATGCGGCGGCGCCAGGCCGACCTCGGGCCGGTGGTGATCGGCATCTGCGGCTGCATGGCCGAGCGCCTGGGCGACGACCTGCGCAAGGGGCCCAAGGCCGTGGACCTGGTGGTCGGGGTGGACAACTACGACGCGCTGCCCGGGCTGCTGAAGGACCTGACGGCGCCCGCGGACGGGTCCGGCGGCGCCGGGGCCACGCGGACCGGGCATCGCCTGGACGCCCATTACGTGGCGCCGCCCGAACTCTACCCGGTCAACAACTCGCACCTTGTCACCATCCACAAGGGCTGCGACTACAAGTGCACCTACTGCATCGTGCCCATGACCCGGGGCCCGCAGAGCGAGAAGGCGCCGGCGGTCATCCTGGACGAGATCGCCGGCATCGTCGCCCGTGGCGGTCGCGAGGTGACCCTGCTCGGGCAGAACGTCACGGCCTACCGCTGGCAGGATTCACTGGACTTCGCGGGGCTGCTGGAGCAGGTGGCGGACATCGACGGCCTCGAGCGTATCCGCTTCCTGACCGGCCACCCCCGGGACATGCACCCGCACCTGATGGACACGATCGGGCGCCTCGACAAGGTCTGTCCGTGGCTCCACGTCCCGGCCCAGAGCGGCTCGGACGCCGTCCTGCGGCGCATGAAGCGCCTCTACACCGCCGCGGAGTACCTGGCCATGGTGGACCTTGCCCGCCGGGCCATCGCCGGGGTCACGTTCTCGTCGGACTTCATCGTCGGATTCCCGGGGGAGACCGACGCCGATTTCCGCGCTACCCTGGATCTGGTCCGCAGGGTAGAGTACGACCAGATCTTCTCGTTCAAGTACAGCGAGCGACCCGGGGTCCCGGCCGCCCGGCTGGCGGACGACGTCCCCGTGGAGGCCAAGAAGGAGCGCCTGGCCGAGCTGATGGACGTCCAGCAGGGGATCTGGGCGAAGGTCGCACAGGCGCAGGTCGGGCAGGTCGTCCGGGCCGTGGGCGAGGGTCCCGCGCGGCGGCCGGCCGGGGCCTGGCGCGTGCGGACGGCCAACAACCGAAAGGTCGTCGTGGAGGGGCCCGAGATCGCGGCCGGCGACGCCGTGACGGTCCGGTTGACGGGGTGGGACGCGACCACGTTCTTCGGGAAACGCCTGGACGCCTGAGGCGGCAAGCCGCCGGGCGGCCGGGAAACTGCGAATCGAGGTGCCGACGTGTGGATCGTCAAGGGGTTGCTTTTCCTCGGCCTGCTCTTCGCGCTGGTCTACTTCTTCGTGACCAACAGCGGGCAGTCGGTGGACATCAACCTGTTCGGCCGTTCCTACCTGGGCGTGTCGATGTACTGGGTGGTGGTGGTCAGCTTCATGGTCGGCTTCGGCACGGCGATGGTGCTGGCCCTGCTGCGCGAGGTGCGCCTGCAGCGCGACATGTCGCGGCTGCGCAAGCTGAACCGGGACAAGGATCGCGAGCTGGCGGACCTGCGCACGTTGCCGCTGCGCGAGGACGGCAGCGCCGCGCTCGCGCTGAAGGACGGCGGAATTGAGTGACTTCCTGACCTGGCTGGTCGTGGGCAGCGCCGCCGTCGCGGCGGCGGTCGTGCTCTGGCGCATCTGGGTGCGGCCCCGTCCCGAGGCGCGGGCCGACGACTACCAGCAGGCGCTGCAACTGTGGATCGAGGGTGATCGCGACGAGGCCGCCGCCATCCTCAAGCGCGTGGTCCAGAAGCAGCCGGACTCCTTCGAGCCATTCCTCTACCTGGGCTACCTGCTGCGCGACCTGGGCGAGCCGGGGCGCGCCGTGGTGCTGCATCGCGGCCTGACCATGCGCGGCGAACTGACCCCGGTGCAGAAGATCACCTCGGGCCTGGCGCTGGCCGAGGACCTCCTGGCGCTGCGCCAGTTCACCGAGGCGGGCCAGGTGCTCGACACGCTGCAGCGGCACGCCGTCGACAGCAGGCGCTACTGGAGCGCGCGCTTCGCGCAGTATCAGGGTCTCGGCGACCTGCCGAACGCGGCCCGCGTGCTCAAGCAGGCGCCGCGGCACATACCCGACCGCGACGGCGCCTGGTTCCGCGAGGCGTACGCCAGCTTCCAGCTCGACCGCGCGGTGGGCCACGCCCTGGCCGGCGAGACGGGCGAGGCCCGCGCCCGCCTGCGCGACGTCGAGAGCATGCCAGAGAGCGGCACGCGCGCCGCGCTGGTCCGCGCCATCCTTGCCGCCCGCGCCGACGACGCCGCCGGGGCGCTGACCGAGGCGACGGAGAACCTGCTCGACCACCCGGAGGAGCTCGATATCTTCCTGCCGCTCCTGCAGGACGCGCTACTGCGCGGAGGGCAGTTCACGCGCACGATCCCGCTGCTGGAGACGGCCTGCCTGAGCGCGAACGCGCCGGCTTCGTTCGCCATCAACCTGGCGATCCTCTACGAGAAGCTCGACCAGCGCGACCGCGCGACCCGCGTGCTGACGATCAAGTCCGGCCAGGCTGACCTCACGCCGGACGTGGCGGCGCCGTACCTGCGCATGCTGGTGCGCGAGAATCCCGACACGGCGTTCGCGCGCGCCTGGAAGTTCCTGCAGATGCCGCGCCCGCCGGTGGACTGGGTCTGCGTGACCTGCGGCCGCGCCGACGAGCGCGTGCGCTGGTTCTGCCCCGACTGCCGAAGCTTCCGGACGCACCGGCGCGCCCCGCGCCGCCGCGAGGAGACCTGACGTGAACCGACTGCCGGCGTCCGGGCCGCTGGCCCTGGCTGCGTGTGCCGTCCTGGTGGGCGGGCTGGCGCCGGGTGACGCGCGCGCAGACCTGGCACGCGCCGCCGACCACTTCGCCGCCGGCGCCTGGGATAAGGCCCGCGTCGAGGCCACGCGCGACGATGCCGGCGCCCGCCCCGCCGAGTCCCAGCTCTGGCGCTCGCGCCTGGCCGCGGATCCCGAGGCGGCGCTGGCCCTCCTGCGCGAGGGCCTCGACCAGCGTCGCCTGCCGCAACCCGTCCGGGCCCGGCTCGCGCTGGAGGTCGCCGAGATCGAGCTCGGGCGCGGACGCCCGGGCGAGTCCCTCAAGGTGCTGGTGCCCCTGCTCGAGGATGCGGACGAATTGCCAGGGGCCGTCCCGGTGGCCGCGGCGCGCGCGCTGGTCGCCCTCGGGCGCGCGGTGCGGGCGCGCGAGTTGCTGGTGTCCGTCCGCCCCGACGATGCCGACCACGGGCTCTCGCGCGCGCTCCTGGGCGACATCGCCCTGGCCGCCGGCGATGCCGACGGGGCCCTGTCCTGGTACGACGCCGCCGAGCGGGCCGACGACCGCCTGCGCCGGCGCCTGGCCACCGGCCGCTGCCGAGCGCTCCTGAAGGCCGGCCGTGCCCGCGAGGCCGAGGCCCTCGCAGCGCGCCTGGAGGTGCTCGATCCGGACGGCCTGGCCCTGCTCGAGGTGCGCCGCGCGCTCGCTGCCGGCGTGCCGGCAGCGGCGCGCCGGGCGCCCGCGGCAACGGACACGTCCACGCCCCGCGGGGAGGAAGCGGCGGTTCCCCGGGCGGAGGCGCCGACGCCACCCGCGGAGACGGCCGGCCGCGAGGCCCCGGGCCGCTACGCGCTCCAGCTGGGCGCGTTCGGCGACCACGACCGCGCCCTGGAACTGCGCCGCCGCCTGGCCGGCCAGGTGCCCGGACTGGCCCTGGAGGAAGGCGTCGACGCACAGGGACGGACCGTCTGGCGCGCCCGCGCCGGCGGCTGGGACGAGCGCGCCGCCGCCGATGACGCGGCCCGGGACCTGGCGCGGCGACTGGGCCTGGACGTGCGCGTCATCGACCGCCGGGCGGACCTGCGCCCGGGCACATGACAGCCATGGCCCCCCGCGGCACTCCACGCCCCCGCCGGCAGGCCCCCGACCAGGCGCCCGCCAAGCTGACGCCGATGCTGGCGCAGTACCTGGAGATCAAGGCGCAGCACCCCGGGGCATTGCTCCTGTTCCGGATGGGCGACTTCTTCGAGACCTTCTTCGAGGATGCGCAGACCCTGGCCCGCGTGGCCGGCGTCACGCTGACCAGCCGCGACAGCAAGAGCGACCATCCGGTGCCCCTGGCCGGCGTGCCGCACCACGCGCTGGACACCTACCTGACCCGCCTGCTGAACGCCGGCCTGACGGTGGCCATCTGCGAGCAGACCGAGGACCCCGCGCAGGCGAAGGGACTGGTGCGCCGCGAGGTGGTCGAGGTCATCTCGCCGGGCACGGCCACGACGCCGGAGCTGCTGGACGGCGCCTCGGGGCGCTACTGCCTGGCCTGGCATCCGGGTGCCGGCGGCCGCGGCGACGGCCCGGGCATCGAGTCGAACGGCTGGGCCCTCCTGGACGCCACCACGGGCGAGTTCCGCTGCGGCCTGGAGCGGGCCACCCTGGCCAGCCTCTGCCAGCGCCATCCCGTGCGCGAGGTCATCGTCGCCGAGGACACCGACCCCGAGCGGCTGCACCTGTGGCGCGCCGCCCTGGCGGGAATCGTCGTCAATCCGGTCAACGCCGCCTGGTTCCACCCGGCGTTCGCGCGGCGCACGCTGCTGGACCATTTCCAGGTCGCCTCGCTGGTGCCCTACGGCGTAGAGGAGGCCGCGCGCGAGCGCGCCGCCACGGCGGCGGGCGCCGTGCTGCGCTACCTGGGCGCGCTGGCCATGCGCCGTCCCGCGCAGGTGACCAGCCTGCAGTTCAGCGCCCCCGGCGACCGCCTGGTGCTGGACGAGGAGACCCTGCGCAACCTGGAGATCTTCCGGACCTTCCGCGGCGAGCGCGGGCCGGGCACGCTCGTGCACCACATCGACGGGACCGTGACGCCCATGGGCCGGCGCCTGCTCGAGCAGCGCCTGGCCGAGGCGCTGACCGACCTGGACGAGCTGCGCGGCTGGCATGCCGGCGTCGCCGCCGCCGTGGCGGCCGCGCCGTGGCGCCACGCGCTGCGCGAGGGCATGCGCCGCCTGGGCGACCTCGAGCGCCACGGCGCCCGCGCCGCGGCCGGGCGCCTGGGCCCGGCCGGGATACGTCAGCTGGGGACCTCGCTGGCGGCGCTGGAGGGACTGCGCAGGGTGGCCGCCGCGGATGGCCCGGACGGGCACCCCGTCCAGCGCTGGCTGGACGGGATCGAGGACTTCGGCGGGCTGGCGGCCGGTATCCTGGCCAAGGTGGCCGCCGACGCGCCGGCCAACACGCGCAAGCCGGGGTACATCGCCGCCGGCGTGGACGCCGAGCTGGACCGCTGCCGCACCGTCGCCGCCGACAGCCGGAGCTTCCTGGCCGGCCTGCAGTCGGCCGAGCGCGAGCGTTCCGGAATCCCCAGCCTGAAGATCGGTTACAACCGCGTCTTCGGGTACTACTTCGAGGTCACGAACAAGCACCTCGACAAGGTGCCCGCCCACTTCCAGCAACGGCAGACGCTGGTGAACGCCGGCCGCTTCAGCACGGACGAGCTGAAGAACGCCGAGCGCACAATCCTGGAGGCGGAGGAGACGGCCGAGCGCCTGGAGGCGGAGATCTTCCAGGACCTGGTGCGCGGGGTGGCCGACCGCCTGCCCGCACTGCGGGAGGCCGCGCGCCTGGTTGCCCACGCCGACCTCATGCTGGGCTTCGCCGAGACCGCCGAGCGGCACCGCTACTGCCGCCCCGAATGCGACGATTCCCTCGAGCTGCGCATCACCGCCGGCCGCCACCCGGTGGTCGAGCAGCTGCTGGGCTCGGACTTCATCGCCAACGACACGGCGCTCGATGGCGAGGCGCGGCAGATCGTGCTGCTCACGGGCCCGAACATGGGCGGCAAGTCGACCTACCTGCGGCAGGTGGCGCTGATCACGCTGATGGCGCAGGCGGGGTCGTTCGTCCCGGCAGACGGCGCGCGCATCGGCGTGACCGACCGCATCTTCACGCGCGTGGGCGCTTCCGACAACCTGGCGCGCGGCGAGTCGACGTTCTACGTCGAGATGAGCGAGACCGCCCACATCCTGCACCAGATGTCGCGCCGCAGCCTCGTCATCCTCGACGAGATCGGCCGCGGCACGGCGACCTACGACGGCCTGTCGCTGGCCTGGGCCATCACCGAGCACCTGTCGGCCGCCGACGGGCCCCGCCCGCGCGCGATCTTCGCCACGCACTACCACGAGCTGACCGACCTGGAGCGCGACCTGCCCGGCCTGGTCAACTGCCGCCTGGAAGTGAAGGAGTGGGAGGGACGCATCGTCTTCATGCACGCGGTGGTTCCCGGCCGCTCGGACAAGAGCTACGGCATCCACGTGGCCCGCCTGGCCGGCCTCCCGGAAGGGGTGCTGCGGCGGGCGCAGGAGCTCCTGGCCACGCTGACGGCCGGCGACGAGCGCGACCATGAGGCCCGACGCCCCGGCGGCGCCTCCCTGGCCGCGGACCGGGCCCCGGGCGCCCCCGGCCGGGGCGCCGCCATCCAGGCCACCCTCTTCCACGAGCCCGAGCGCGACGCCCTGAAGGCGCTGCGGGACCTGGACCTGGAGCGGATCAGCCCCGTGGACGCCTTCATGTGGTTGGCGCGCTTGAAGAACAGCCTCCGCGACCTCTAGTTTTGTTCAACCCGGGCTCCCGCCTGCCGAACATCCACCCGAGCCGACAGCCAGGCGCGAACCGGTCCCAGGGCCCGGTCACGCCCGTCACCGCATGCCGACAGGGGCGCCGAACCGCGCCCGCGAGGTGCCTTGGCCGAGATCATCAAATGGGCGGTCGTCCTGGTCGCGCCGGGGGAAGACGAGCTTCCCCTGCTGGCGGAGCTGTCCGCGCGCCGCGACGCGCGGATCGTCGCCGTGCTGGTCCCCACACGCGCCACGATCGGGGCCGGGCTGGCCGAGATCATGGGCCTTCGCATCATCTCCGAGCTGGCCGAGCTGACGCCCGGCAGCGCCCGTTGGCTGGTGCATCCGCCGCTCAACGATGCCGTGGCCGCGCTGGTGGACCAGGCCCCGGCCGCCGGCCTGGAGCCGGTCCTGGCGCGCGACTTTGCCGACCAGGTCTCCGGGCCGCGCCTGGCCGCGATGCCGCGCGACGCCACCGAGCAGGACCTGGACGATGCCCTGGCCGGGTTGACGCGCGCGGCCGCCCGCGCCGGGCAGGCCGCGGACCTCGAGTTCCTGGAGCTGGAGACCGCCGCCATCCATCGCACGCTCAGCCGCATCGAGGAGGCGCTCGACCGCGAGGCTCTCCTGCGCTGGCTGCTGGGCCTGGCCACGCGCGCCACGGGCGCCACCAGCGGCTCGATCATGCTGCTGGACCACGAGGCGGAGGAACTCTACGTCGCCTTCGCCTACGGGCTCAGCCAGAGCACCATGCACCGCACCCGCGTCCGCCTGGGTGAGGCCGTGGCCGGCCGCGTGGCGCGGACGCGGCAGGCCGAACTGGTGGTCGGCCCGCGGCACCCGGGCGCCGAGCGCGACCGCGGCGAGCTCCAGTCGGCCATCTGCGCGCCCATCCTCTGGGACGGTCGCGTCCTGGGCGTCATAAACGTCTGCACGGCCGAGGGCGAGCCCGCGCTCGAGCGCGAGGCGCTGGCAACGCTGGAGAGCCTGACGCACCGCTTCGGCCTGATCCTCGACCGCTTCCTGCACATCCAGGGCACCGGCGACCGCCTGTTGCTGCGCGAGATGGAGGAGCGCTTCACGCGCGACACCGGGCTGCCCGAGACGCTGGCCAGCACGCTGTGCGCCTGGGCCGGCGACATCCGCGAGGTGGCCGGCGCCGACCAGGTCAGCCTCGACATCCTGACCGGCGACGGCGACCTGTTCTGCGCCACGCCCGAGGGCACCGCCTACGAGGCGCCGCCGCCGGAGATCAAGGCCGAGGTCCTCAGCCGCGGCCGGCCGCGCGTCCTGCACGCCGGGGACCTGCCGGTGACGGAGCCGGCCGGCAGCTCCGCGCGCGACGGCCACGAGACCACGGTCTTCCACCTGCCGGTGGGCCGCGACCCGCTGCGCGCCCTGCTGACGCTGACCTTCTCGTCGGCCTCGCGGGCGCACCACTTCCACGGCGTCAGCTCGGAGATCCTGCTGCTGTTGAACCGCCACCTCACGGGGTTCCTGGATCGCGCGGCAACCGCCGACCAGCTGGACCGGCTGACCACGCTGGCGGCCGCGCTCTCGGAGCTGGGCGCCGCCGCTCCCGGGCCAGCCACCAGCGAGCGCGTGCTGGCGGCCGCCCGCCGGCTGACGGGCGCCGGCCAGGCGATGCTGCTGACGGGCGAGGAGATGCTGGCGCCCGAGCCCGGCGTGAGCGAGACGCCGGAGGAGGCGCTGCGGCGCGAGGCGGCGCGACTGCTGAACGACGCCGGCCGCGGCGGCTGGCAGACGACGGTGCTCGAAGCCGCCCTGGGCGCGGCCGACCAGGCCCCGCGCTCCGTGCTGGCGGTGCCCCTGGGTGGTGCCGACGCGTTCCCCGGGCTGGTCCTGATCGACAAGCGCCGGCTTCACCCGCTGGACGGGGCCTCGTTCACGGAGTTCGACGCGCTGTTCGCGCGGCGGCTGCTGCCGCTGCTGGCCGATCGCCTGCGGCGGCAGCCCGAGTTCGAAGCCGCCGAGACCGAGCGCCTGGCCGACCGGCTGGAACCCGCGACGCCGGACCTGGCCACCACGGTGATCACGGCCGCCGCCACGCGCGGCGCGCTGGCCGAGATCCTGCGCCGCGAGATGGACCGCTGCGACCGCTACCACACGATGCTGGGGCTGGCCGCATTCCGGCCGGCCGCCGGCTCGACCGCCCGCGCGGTGGAGCCCACCGCCCTGGTGGCCGGCATCGAGCGCCACCTGCGCAGCAGCGACCACATCGGCTGCCTGGAGGACGGCACGGTACTGGTGATCGTCCCCGAGGACATCCAGTCGCTGCCGCGCCTGATCAAGCGCGTCGTGGACCTGATGCGCCGCCTCTCGGAACACCCCGAACTGGACGTACGCAGCGCCTCGCGGGTCTACCCCGGCGGCGGAGACACGCCCGAGAAGCTGCTGCAGGCCGTGCTCGCTGCCCTGGCCTGATCGCCCCGCGCGCCGGTTGACGCCCCTGCCCGACACGGTTACCCTTGCCTGCCGCGGCCGCGCACGCCCTTGCGCGCCGCTCCCACCACCGCTTGCCGGGCCGTGCGCCGGGGATGACATGGAAGGCAGGATGGCAGAGGAACCGCGCAGGATCCGGGTGCTCGACGGCGCCACCATCGACCGCATCGCCGCCGGCGAGGTGGTCGAGCGGCCCGCGTCCATCGTCAAGGAGCTGGTCGAGAACAGCCTCGACGCCGGCGCCCGCCAGATCTCGATCACGCTCGAGGACGGCGGGCTCACGTCGCTGACGGTCGACGACGACGGCCACGGCGTGCCCTTCCGCGACCTGCCCCTGGCCTTCGAGCGGCACGCCACCAGCAAGATCACGACCGCGGCCGACATCATGAGCGTCGGCTCGTTCGGGTTCCGGGGCGAGGCGCTGGCCAGCATCGCCTCGGTCGCGCGTGTGC
Organism: Candidatus Krumholzibacteriia bacterium; assembly: GCA_041908585.1. GTDB lineage: Bacteria > Krumholzibacteriota > Krumholzibacteriia > LZORAL124-64-63 > LZORAL124-64-63 > CAINDZ01. Next base: position 2,926 of record JAYRFB010000277.1, on the reverse strand, counting down.
GCTGCGTCAGCCGCACGGCGGACTCCGACACCGGCGGCATGATCGAGATCGAGGGCGGCGAGATCATCCGGCGCGAGCCCGCGCCGCGCAACCGCGGCACCACCATCACCGTCAGCGACCTGTTCTACAACACGCCGGCGCGGCGCAAGTTCATGAAGACCGGCCAGGCCGAGAAGCGCGCCGTGATGCGGCTGCTGACGCAGCTCGCCCTGGCCAACCCGGACACGCGCTGGCTGGTGCGGGCAGAGGGGGAGGTGCTGCTGGACCTGCGGCCGGCCTCGTCCCTGACCGACCGCGCGCGCGACCTGCTGGGCGCCTCGGTGGTGGCGCACATGGCCCGCTTCGAGAACACGAAGGGCGGGTTCAGCGTCAGCGGCCTGGCTTCGCGCCCGACCTGGACGCGCGGCAACCGCGAGCAGCAGTACATCTTCGTCAACCGCCGCCCGGTCGACAACGCGGCGCTGTCGCAGGCCATCGCCCAGGCCTACCGCGAGTCCATCCCGGCCGGCCGCCACGCCGTGGTCATCGCCTTCCTGCAGGTGCCCGCCGGCGAGGTGGACGTGAACGTGCACCCGGCCAAGACCGAGGTGCGCCTGCTGCTGGAACGGGAGATCTTCGGCCTGGTCAAGTCCGCGCTGACCGACGGCCTGGGGCTGCGCCGCGCCGACGACCTGCGGCCGTGGACCGGCGAGCCCGCGCCGGACCCCGAGTCCCCGGAGTTCCGCGGCCTGCCCCCGCATGAGGCCGCTGAGCGGTTGGCACGCGCCCAGGACGACTACCTGCGCCGCCACTTCCAGCGCGGCGCCTCGTCCGGCTACGAGTACCGCGGCGTGCCGCGCGGCCAGGGCGAGCTGTTCGGCGCGGCCGCGCTGCGCCCGCAGCCCGGCGGCGGCTCGGGCGGCGAGCCCGCCGAGGGCGGCGTCGGCAACGCCGCCGACGGCTGGCCGGGCGCCGAGGCGCCACTGCACTCGGCGCCGTTCTGGCAGCTGCACCGCACCTATATCGTCACGCAGATCCGCGGCGGCCTGGTGCTGATCGACCAGCACAACAGCCACGAACGCATCCTCTACAACGAGGCACAGCGCTCGCTCGGCGGCGCCGGCGTGCCCACGCCGCAGCTGCTGTTCCCCGCGCACCTCGAGTTGTCCCCGGGCCAGGTCCAGGCCTGGCAGGCCCACGCCGGCCAGCTGCAGGCGATGGGCTTCACCATCGAGCCCTTCGGCGGCCAGAGCATCCTGGTGCAGGGCGTGCCCGCCTCGCTGAAGAACTGGAACGAGGGCCGCCTGCTGCTGGATATCCTGGACGACCTGGCCTGGGACGACAAGCCCAGCCAGGAGAACCAGGTCGACCTCCTGGCCAGCTACGCCTGCCACGCCGCGGTGCGCGCCGGCGAGCCGCTCACGGTCCCCGAGATGCAGAACCTGGTCGATCAATTGTTCGCCACCGACCAGCCGCTCAGCTGCCCGCACGGCCGGCCCACGCTGATCCAGTTCACGCTCGGCGAGCTGGAGAAGCGGTTCGGGCGCGCCTGAGATGGGCGAACCCGCGCGCGAACTCGACGCCGACGAGCCCCGGCCCGACGCCACGCGCGTCTGCCCGGTCATCTGCGGCCCGACCGCCGTCGGCAAGACCGCGCTCATAGCCGCCCTCGCCCGCGAGCACCCCATCGAGGTCATCAGCCTCGACAGCCGCCAGGTCTACCGCGGCCTGCGCATCGGCACGGCGCAGCCCACTCCCGAAGAGTTGGCCGTCTGCCCGCACCACCTGGTCGACTTCCTGCCCCCCGAGGAGACCTACGACGCCGCCCGCTACCGCCGCGACTTCTGCCGCGCCTTTGCCGAGGTCACCGCGCGCGGCGGCGTGCCGGTGGTCGTGGGCGGGGCCGGCCTCTACCTGACCGCGATCCGCGAGGGCTTCGTCGACCTGGGCCGCGCCGTCCGCCCGCTGGCGGAGGTGCGTGCCGAACTGGACCTGCTCGACGACGCCGAGATCCGACGCCGCCTGCACGCCGAGGACCCTGCCGCCTGGGCTCGCATCCACGCCAACGACCGCTACCGCAGCCAGCGCGCGCTGGAGATCGGCGAGGTGGCCGGCCGGCCGCTGAGCGAGCTGAGCGCCGCGCAGGCGCCCGACCCGGCGCTGGGGCTGGACTTCCGGGTCTTCGTGCTGGAGCGGCCCGTCGGCGAGCTGGACGGGCGCATCGCGGCGCGCACGCGGGCGATGCTCGAGGGCGGCTGGCTGGAGGAGGTGCGCGAACTGCTGCGCTCGCACGCACCCGATTGTCCGGGGCTGGTGTCGATCGGGTACCGCGAGATCGTAGCGCACCTCGGCGCCGGACTTGCGCCGGCGCAAGTGGAGACGGCCGGTCTGGAGGCCGCCATCGTCCGCGTGACGCGGCAGTACGCCAAGCGACAGCGGACGTGGTTCAGGAAGGTGGAGGCGGCGGGGCGTGGGAGCCCGGAGGACCCCGGGCTAGCGGGAGCGATCGGCGCGGTGCTGGGGCGGTCGCGACCCGCCTGAACCCTAGCGCCAGAGACCGAGCAGGCGCCCCAGATTGATGTACTCAACGGCCTTCGAATCGTACGTCAGGTCGGTGATCGCCCGCAGCTGGTGGTGCTGCCGCACCGAACCGTTGACCGTCGTATCAATCACCGCGACGTGCAGATGCAGCGTGCCCCCCACTTTCAGGATGGTGCGCGCCGCGCCCCGGTCCAGCAGCAACTCGACCTCGAAACCGGCGCCGAGCGTGCCGGGATAGGCGTCGGACGGTCCCGCTTCCACCCACGGTCCCAGCTTCTGCAGCGACTGGAAGGCGATCGCCTCCACGGCAACGACCGGCTGTTGGTTCGGGTCGACACATGGTTCTCGGGAGAAGAGCCGTTCATGGATGCGCAAGGATTCGTCGCGTTCGATCGCCGGACCGAGG
>JAYRFB010000276.1:0-14550 GCA_041908585.1 Candidatus Krumholzibacteriia bacterium | reverse complement strand
GCCACGGGCGGGAACAGCACCAGGTGCAGAAGCAGCAGCAGGCCGCCCGCCGCCAGCGCCCAGCCCGTCGAACTCGCAGCCTCGCCGGGCTCGCGAGCGCCCGTCGTACGCGATGCGCCGACGCGCGCCGGCCTCGGGACGCCGGTCGCGCCCGCCTGCTCCTGCTGCCGGAAGCGCCAACGGTGCATGATGCCTCCCGCTCAGCCCTGCTCGCCGCCGCCGGCCGCCTCGAAGGCGTCGACGATGCGCCGCACGAGCGGATGGCGGAGGACGTCGCGCCCGTCGAGGTCGACGAAGGCGACGCCTTCGGTCCGCGCCAGGATCTCCCGCACGTGCACCAGGCCCGACATCTTGTTGCCGGGCAGGTCGATCTGGGTGATGTCCCCGGTCACCACGGCCTTGGACTGGAAGCCGAGCCGCGTCAGGAACATCTTCATCTGGCCGACCGTGGTGTTCTGGGCCTCGTCCAGGATCACGAAGGCGTTGTTGAGCGTGCGTCCGCGCATGTAGGCCAGCGGCGAGGCCTCGATCACGCCGGACGCCATGTAGCGGGAGATCCTCGCTGCGCCGGTGATGTCCGACAGCGCGTCGTAGAGCGGACGCAGGTAGGGATTGATCTTCTCCTGAAGGTCCCCGGGCAGGAAGCCGAGCTGCTCGCCCGCCTCCACGGCCGGCCGCACCAGCACGATGCGGTCCACCAGCTGGCGCTTCAGGTAGTCCATGGCCATGACCACGGCCAGGAACGTCTTGCCGGTCCCCGCGGGGCCCGTGGCGAAGACGATGTCGTGCTCCCGTACCGCATCGACGTACGCCTGCTGGCCGGGCGTGCGCGCCCGCAGGGCCTGGCGGCTCCCGGTGGCGTACAGCAGCGGCTCGCCCTCGCCGCCCCCGGCATCGCCGACCTCGCGGCGCCCCGCGCGCTGGTCCCAGAGGTAGCCGAGCGAGATCCTGTCCACGAGCTGCCCGTGGCGCACGCGCTGGATGAGGTCCTCGACAACCTCCTGCACCAGGTCCAGGCTGCCGGCCGGCCCCCGCACGAGCAGCCGCTCTCCGCGGACGGTCAACGTGCCGCCGAAGCGCTCCTCGAGCAGGCGCAGGTTCGCGTCGCGGGGCCCGAGAAGGCCCAGCTGGTCGACCCCCGAGAGGTCGATCGTCAGCTGGCCGGGCGGGTCCCGGTCCTCCGGCTGCCGTCCGCGGTTCACGCGCCGGCTCCCTCGCCCGCCGGCGGCGCCGGCGGCGTGATGGCCAGGTTCAGCTCCCGCAGCTGTTCGGCGCTGATCGCGCCCGGGCTGCCATCCAGGGGCGATGCCGCCAGGGTGGTCTTCGGGAAAGCGATGACCTCCCGCAGCGAAGGGCTGCCCGTCATCAGCATCACCAGCCGATCGAGGCCCAGCGCGATCCCGCCGTGCGGCGGCGCCCCGTAGCCCAGCGCCTCCAGGAAGAAGCCGAACTTGCCCAGGTACTCGGCCGGCTCCATGCCGGCGATCCGGAACACGCGCTCCTGCAGCTCGCGCTGGTGGATGCGGATGCTGCCGGACCCCAGCTCGACGCCGTTGCAGACCAGGTCATAGAGCTGCGCCCGCGCCGCGCCCGGATCGGCCTCCAGGCCGGCGATGTCCTCCGGTCGCGGCTGCGTGAACAGGTGATGGCAGGCAGCCCAGCCCTGGCCGTCCGGCGTGCGCTCGAAGAGCGGGAAGTTGCGGACCCAGGCCAGCGCCCACGTGCCCTCGGGAATCCAGCCGGCCAGCCGCGCCACCTCCAGGCGCACCTGCCCGAGCGCGGCAACGGCCTTGTCCCAGGGTCCGGCCACCGCCAGCAGCAGGTCCCCGTCCTGCAGCCCGAGCCGCTCGCGCAGGCGCGCCGCGAACTCCGGCTGCAGGAACTTCGCGATGCCGCCGTCGAAGCCGTCGGCGGTGACCTTCGCGCGCGCCAGGCCGTGTGCACCGTGCCGTCGCGCCAGGGCCTCGAGCTCGTCGACCTGCTTGCGGCTCCACCCGCCGAGCCCCGCGGCCCGCAGGCAGCGCACCGTGCCGCCGGCCTTCAGCGCGTCCTCGAAGACCGAGAACCCGCAGCCCGGCACCAGTTCGTCGATCGCGTGCAGCGGGCAGCCGAACCGCAGGTCCGGCTTGTCCGAGCCGTAGAGGTTCATCGCCTCGTCGTACGAGATGCGCGGGAACGGCGTCGAGACGACGATGCCCGCGGCCTCGGCGAAGATGCGCGCGACCATCTCCTCCACCACGGCGTAGATGTCTGTCTCGCGGACGAAGCTCATCTCCAGGTCGATCTGCGTGTGCTCGGGCTGGCGATCCTTGCGCAGGTCCTCGTCGCGCAGGCAGCGGGCCAGCTGGAAGTACCGGTCCACGCCGCTGGCCATCAGGATCTGCTTGTACAGCTGCGGCGACTGCGGCAATGCGTAGAACTGCCCGTGGTGGATGCGGCTGGGCACCACGTAGTCGCGGGCGCCCTCCGGCGTGGTCTTGATCAGCAGCGGCGTCTCGACCTCGAGGAAATCCCGCGAGGAGAGGAAGTTCCGCGCCGCCATCGCCGCCCGGTGCCGCACGGCCAGGTTGCGCGCCATCACCGGATGCCGCAGGTGGATGTAGCGGTGCTTGAGCCGCAGTTCCTCGCTGGCGTCCTGGGCCTGGTCGACCTGGAACGGCAGCGGCGCGCAGCCGTTGAGGATCTCCACCGCGCCGGCGACGATCTCCACCGCGCCGGTCTCCTTCTCCGTGTTCACCATGCCCTCGGGCCGGGGGCGCACGGTGCCGCTGACGCGCAGCACGCATTCGAGCCGGAACTCGCGCGCGACCTCCAGGGGCTGGCCGCCCTCGCAGACGACCTGCACCAGGCCGTAGCGGTCGCGAAGGTCCACGAAGACCAGGCCGCCCATGTTGCGGATGCGCGACGCCCAGCCGGCCACCGTGACCGCGCCGCCCACCAGGTGGGTGTTGATCTCGCCGCAGCGGTGCGTGCGCACCGCCTCGTTCGCGTTGCCCTGGCTCACCCCTCGAGGACCTCCCTGACGGCATCCAGCAGCCCGGCCCGCGCGACCGCCGTCTGGTCGCCCGTGCCCAGGTCCTTCAAGCGGACCGTGTCCTGCTCCAGTTCCTCGGTGCCGATGGTCAGCAGCAGCCGCGCCCGGCGCGACACCGCGGACTTCAGCTGTGTCTTGAGCGCCCGGCCGGTGGTGTCCACCTCGACGCGGCAGAATCCGCGCAGGAGTCCAGCCAGCTCAAGGCCCCTCTGCTCGGCCGGCCGACCGAGGCAGGCCACGAAGACATCGACGGCCGTCGGCCGGCTGAGCTGCGGGTCCACGGGTTCGTCGCCCAGGTGCAGAAGCGTGCGTTCGATGCCGATCGAGAAGCCGACCGCGGGCACGGCCGGCCCGCCGCACTGCTCCACCAGGTGGTCGTAGCGGCCGCCGCCGGCAACGCTGCTCTGCTTGCGGTCGCCACCCGCCGTGATCTCGAACGTCGTGCGCGTGTAGTAGTCCAGGCCGCGTACCAGCGTCGGGTCCGCCTGCACCGGTACTCCCAGCCGGCCCAGCGTGTCGATGACCACGGCGTGATGCTCGCGACAGGCCGCGCAGAGACTGTCGGTGATGGGCCGGAAGCCGCCCAGCACCGCCTGCACGGCATCGTCCTTCGCATCGTACAGGCGCAGCGGGTTGGTGTCGATGCGCCCGTGGAACGGCGCCGGGATCTCGTCCAGGTGCGTGCGCAGGAACGCCGTGAGGTCCGCCAGGTACGGCGGCCGACACTCCCGGCAGCCGATGCTGTTGACCCGCACCGTCAGTCCCGTCGCGTCGACGGCATCGAACAGTTCCATCGCCAGGTGGATGACCTCGGCGTCCAGCACCGGCGAGGCGGAGCCGATGGCCTCCACGCCCAGCTGGTGGAACTGGCGATACCGGCCGGCCTGCGGCCGGTCGTGCCGGAACATGGGGCCCATGTAGAAGAACTTGAGCGTGCCCGGCTGGCGCTGCAGCCCGTTCTCGAGGTAGGCGCGCACCACCGAGGCGGTCATCTCCGGGCGCAGGGTCAGGCTCTCGCCTCCGTCCCGCGTCTCGAAGGTGTACATCTCCTTGTCGACGATGTCCGTGCCGGCGCCGACCGAGCGCAGGAACAGCGCCGTGGGCTCGATGATCGGCGTGCGGATCTCGCCGTACCCGAACCGGCCGAGCACGCCGGCCCACACTTCCTCGCACCAGCGCCACCGCTCGATTTCCTCGAGGAAGATGTCGCGCGTGCCCTTCAACCGGTGGTATCTGGCGTTCATCGCATCCTTGTCCCGCGTCCGGAAGGCACACGCAACCGACCGGGCCCCGTGCCCGGCTGCCCGCGCGACCGCACCGCCGCCCCAATATGGCTCAAGGCCGGGCCGGGGTCCACTCCGCGGCGAAATGCCCGCGAACCAGGTCGAAATCCGGATCGATCAGGAGGTTGAAGCCGGCCAGGCCCAGGCCGGGAAGGGCCGCGGCCAGGTCGCGCTCGGCCGGCGTCAGGTCGGCCAGCTCGCGCCCGATGCCGGCCAGGCGCTCGCCCACGGCCAGGCGTTGCGAAGCAGGCGCCCGGCGCGACGCCAGGACGACCAGGTCCGGCACGGGCACCGTCAGGTCGGTCAGCAGCCAATCGGCGTCCGGGAGCAGGCCCTGCGCCCGGAACCGGTCGGCGTCCCACTGCCGCACCACCGCGTGGGTGAAGCCGCCCTGGCGCAGGGCATGGAGCGCCGGGGCATGATCGTAGGGATCGGGCCCCCACGCGACGCCCCGCGGGGCTGGCAGGGCGCTGCCCGTCGCCGGCCTGAGCGCGCCGGTAGCCGCCAGGCCGAGCGAGTCGCCGAAGATGACCGTGGCCGGCGCGGTCAGCCACGGCGCCGCCAGCGCCGATCCGGCCGCGGGCATCTGCGATCCGTCAACCGCCGCGGGATCCGCGGGGCGCCGCGACACGAGCACGCCTCGCGGCCGCAGGTTGCGCGGCGCGGCGCGGCGTCCGGCCGCCAGCGGCGCCCAGGCGCCCGCGTCGAGGCCCAGCGCCACGCCGTCTGGGCAGACGGCGAAGTCGGCACCGGTCAGCAGCGCCTGGAACCCGGACCGTGTGCGCGCAACCTCCAGCCGGGGTCCGGCGCCGTCCGGTCCCGCGAGCACGCGCGCCACGGCCGGCCAGATCACCGCGAGGCGGCGCTCGTCTCCGACCGGGTCGAGAACAGCCACGGTGATGCCGCCGGGCGGTGGTGCCGGCCGCGGCCACCAGACCGCCGCCGCCGCCAGCAGCAGGACCCCGAGGGCCGCCACGGCCGCCACCGGGCTGCGCCGCCCGCCGGCGCCGTCCTGCCGGCGCTCACTCATCCCGCCGGCCGCCCGCCCGCTGGCCATCGCGCGCCGCACCCACGACCACCTGGAACTGCCCGGGCTCCATCCCGATCACCGTGACCCAGGACGGCACCGCGACCTCGCCGGGCAGCACGTGCAGCCCAGGGGGCAGGCCCCCCGCGGCAACCGAGACCGTCAGCCTTCCGGGTACCAGGGCCCGCAGCGAATCGGCCACGCCGCGCACCATCACGTCCGCGAGCGACGGAGACAGCGCCACCTCCAGTCCCGCCTCAACTCCGTCTGCGGTGACCGGCACATCGGCAATCGTGCGTTCGGCCAGCGCGCCGACGATGTAGTGCACCTCGATGTCGGTCGCCGACAGTTGGAGGTGCCCTTCCAGCGGCAGCAGCCGCAGCGTCTGCCGCCCGGCTCCTTCCAGCCGCGCCAGTTCCAGCGGGGCCGTCCGCACCTGCGCCCGCTCGGGGAAATAACGGGCCGGTCCGGACACGAGCACTGAATCGGGCTCGGCGCGCGGCGCCTCCACGTAGCCGTACCCGGCCGGCAGGTTGCCCAGCGTCGAGATGATGACGGGCAACCGGCGTTCCACCTGCCCGTCGATGCGCACCGCCAGGCGCTGTGGCGCGATGATCTCGGTCACCGCCAGGTCGCTCACGACGTCGGTCGGCACCAGGGTGATCGTGAACGGTCGGCCGACCGGGCGCTCCGAGAGGTCGACGACGACCTCCCCCACCGGACGCTTGAACCAGCGATGGGCCAGCAACCGAAGCTTGCTGCCCTGGACGCGGACCTCGACCTCGCGCGGGAGCGAACTCCCTGCGGTCGTGCGGCCCTCCTCCAGCCCCGCCACGCGCAGCGGCATCCGCACGGCCTGCTCCAGCGTCGAGGTCGTCGCCATCTGGATCCAGATGACGATGGCCACCGCCAGGCAGCCCAGCTTCAGGCCCAGACGGTTCACGGCCGCACTCCCCTGGCAGGCAGCTTCAGTCGCTGGCCGATGCGCAACTCGCGCTGGCGTTCGCTGAGGTTGTTGCGCCGCGCGATCTCGTTCATGGTCGTGCCGAAGCGGTCGGCCAGCTTCCACAGGCTGTCGCCACTGCGGACGCGATAGACGGTTTCCCAACGTTCGGCAGCCGGGGACGCGGCGACCGCCACCGCGCGCGGCGCTGCCGGCGCGCTGCCGGCCCGCCAGTCCAGGATGCCCGCGACCAGCGCTCCGGCCAGGCGGCGCCGTCCCGCCTGGTCACCCAGGAGGCGGTAATCCTGCTGGTTCGAGAGGTAGGCGACCTCGACCAGCGCGGACGGCATGGCCAGGTTCTTCAACACCTGGAAGCCGGCCTGCTTGACGCGGCGACCGGCGACCACGCCGCTGCGATCGGCCGCCGTCAGGAGCGTCGCGGCCAGGCGGCTGGAATCCTGCAGCACGCGCGTCTTCTTCAGGTCCATGAGGATGTCCACGACCAGGTCCGCGTGCTCCCCGCCCGGCGCCAGCCCGACGAGCCCGGCTGCATTCTCCTTGTCCGCCAGCTCGCGCGCCTCGCGATCGGTCGCGCCCTGGAGCGAGAGGAAGTAGACCTCCATCCCCGAGACCGCCGGGCGCGGATGCGTGTTGCAGTGGATCGAGAGGAACACGTCGCCCTTCTCGCGCCGCGCGACCTCGACGCGGCGCGCCAGCGGCAGGAACACGTCGCGGTCCCGCGTCAGCACGACGCGGCAGCCGGGCACCTTCTCCAGCTGGCGCGCCACCTCGCGCGCGATGTCCAGGACGATGTCCTTCTCCTGCAGTGAACCGCGGATGGCGCCGGGGTCGTTGCCTCCGTGCCCGGGATCGATGACCACGACGAACGGCTGCACTTCCGGCTCCGGCGTGCCGACCGGCCCGGCGACCGCTTCCGACCCGGCCCCGGCTGCGGCGTCGACCGCCAGCGCGGGCTCCTGCACCGCGCCCGCGTCCACCTCACCCGAGGCCGCCCGCGCTCCGGCCGGCTGCAGATCTTCTGCGCCGGCGCCAGTGCCCGGTTCAGGTCGCGTGCCCCCGCCCGGCTCGGCCACCAACTCGACCGGAGGCTCGCCGGGAGGCCCGTCCGGGGACTCAACCAGGGGCACGTCCTGCCTGCCGGCGACCTCCACGGCGGGCCCCCCGTCCGCCCCGGCGGGATCGCCTGCCACCTGATTGCGCGCGTCGGCGGGAGAACCAACCGGCGAGGGTCCGGACGTGTCGGCAGGCGTCATCCGGGCCAGGGGCGCCGGCTCGTCCGTCCCCGGCGGCGCGGCTGCCTCTGCCTGCAGGATGTCGATGACGATGCGATCGGGCTTGCCCGCTTCCGGCGGCAGCGAGAAGGCGCGGAAATCGCGACGCCCGGCCAGGTCGATCACGACCTGCGCCCGCTCCGTCCCGGGATTGCAGCGGATGCGATGCACCAGGGCGTCGCCCACGGGTCGCTCGGCCGCGTTCGCGAAGCTGGCACCGTGAAGATTGAGCGCGATACGGTCCGGTCCCTCCACGCGGCGCGCCTCGAACGAGCAGGCGCGGTCGAGGTCCAGCACGACGCGTGTGTGATCAGGAGCTGTGTGGTGGCGGATGCGCAGGACGCGCGGTCCGTCGGCGGCTCGGGCTCCGGCCGCCGGCCACAGGGCAAACGCCAGGGCAATCGCCGTCGCAACAGCCAGGGATCCTGCAGCCGCCCGTCGGGGCAAGGCCATGTGCCGGCGCTCCTTCGACCGTAGGGGAACCGGGCGCCCACCGCCGGCCTCCCTGCCGGCCGCGACCCCGGCCATTGTGCAGGATAACACGGGTCCCCGCGCCCGGCCAAGCGCATTGGTGGCCCGGCCGGACGGTCGCACTGGTCGGCGGCCCGGTCGCCGCACGGCGGCCGGGCCGCGTATCCCGGTCAGTAGTAGTCCTGCAGGACCGCCTGCCCGTGGCAGAGCCGCAGCTTGCCCAGGGCCTTTTCCTTCACCTGCCGGATGCGCTCGCGCGTGAGCCCCAGCCGTTCGCCGATCACCTGCAGCGTCTGGGCTTCCTCCCAGCCCAGCCCGAAGTACATGATGATGACCTGCGCCTCCCGCTCGGTCAGCACCGCCAGGCAGCGCCGGACGTCCTCGCGCAGCCCTCGCTCCAGCACCGCGGCATCGGGCGCGGCCTGGTGCGTGTCCTCGATCACCTCGGCCAGCGGCCGGTCGCCGCCGTCGGCGCCGACGTCGTCAAGCGCGACCTCGACGTGGTCCGCGCGCATGGCCTGCACCACCTCCGAGCGCTTGAGCCCAAGGTGTGCCGCGATCTGGCCCGGCCGCGGATCGACGATGCCTTCCTGCTGCAGTTGCACGCGGGCGCGATTGATCTTGATCAGCACCGCGGTCTGGTTCTGCGGCAGGCGGATCGTGCGCGACTTGTCCAGCAGCGCCTGCATGATCGACTGGCGGATCCACCACACGGCATAGGAGATGAATCGGTAGCCGCGCTCCTCGTCGAAGCGATGGGCCGCCTTCAGGAGCCCGAGATTGCCCTCGTTGATCAGGTCCGAAAGCATCAGGCCCTGGTTCACGTACCGCTTGGCCACCGACACGACGAAGCGCAGGTTGGCCCGCACGAGGTCGGCCAGCGCCTCCTCGTCGCCCCCGCGGATGCGCCGGGCCAGCTCGAACTCCTGCTCGCGCGTCAGCAACGCGTAGCGGTTGATGTCGCGGAAGTAGACCTCGAGTCCCTTCTCGTGCATCGCCGGTAGGAAGTTGCGTCTGCCGGCCATGGCCGTCCTCCCTGGCATTGTGGGGCAACGTCAGTTCTCGACCCCGGCGCTCCGGGGCTCCACCTTCACGTACCGCTCGACGCTGCCGGTCCTGACCAGGATGGTCAGGGGCGCCGGTACCGTCGAGTGCTCCGCGCGGACCTGGTCCCAGTCGCCAGGGCCCTCGATCCGCGTTCCTTCCACCGACACGATCACGTCGCCGGGGCTGACGCCGGCCAGAGCGGCCGGGCTGCCGTCGTCCACGGCGACCACCATCACGCCGCTGCCGGTGGTGACGCCCAGCAGCGCCTTGAGCCGTTCCACGCGGGCATCGTCCCCGTCTACGGCCGCCACTTCCAGGCCCAGCCAACCGCCCGCCGCGACGGCAGGACCGCTCCCGCCGGCGCCGTGGCCCTCGCCATCGGCGGCGTCGACCGGCGTCACGGACAGCTCCAGCCTGCGACCGTCACGCGCCAGATCCAATCGCACGAGCCGTCCGGGCGCGGAACCGGCGATGCGAAACTGCAACTCGCGGTTGGTGCCCGCGGGCCTGCCGTCGTAGGTCGTGATGATGTCGCCGGGCAGCACGCCGGCCGCGGCCGCCGGCGAATCCTGCGCGACCTTGAGCACCCGCACGCCGGCCGCCGGCTCGCCGGGGCGCTCCTCGCCCACCACCGTCACGAGGTCCTCGGTCCACACGCCGAGATAGCCGCGCACGACGCGTCCGCGATCGCGCAGCTGGTCATAGACGCCGCGCGCCAGGTTGCTGGGCACCGCGAAGCCGATGCCCTGCCCGCGTTCGCTGATGGCCGTGTTGACGCCGATCACGCGCCCGCGCGCGTCCACCAGCGGGCCGCCGCTGTTGCCGTGGTTGATCGACGCGTCGGTCTGGATGAAGTCCTGGTAGCGGGGCGTGCGGCCGCCGATCAGCAGGTCGCCCCGGCCCTTGGCGCTGACCACACCCACCGTCAGCGAGCTCTCGAGGTTGCCGAAGGGGTTGCCGACCGCGATCGCCCAGGCGCCCACCTCGACCTTGTCCGAGTCCGCGAACTCGAGCACGGCCAGCGCACGCCCCGCCGGCTCGATGCGCAGGAGCGCCAGGTCGGTTGCCGGGTCGGTGCCCACGACGCGCGCCCGGTACTCCCGCTGCTCGCCGCCGAAGCGCACGAAGACCTCGTCGGCACCGTCGATCACGTGGTGGTTGGTGAGGATGTCGCCGGTCGGCGCCACGACGAAGCCCGAGCCGGTCGACGGCGACTCGAAGCGGCCGCCCTGGCCCTGCTCGTCCGGGAAGAACTGCCGGTACATCTCCTGGAGGGGACCGGTGCCCATGCCTTCCGCATTGACCGCCCGCACGGTCCGGATGCTGACCACCGCCGGGCGCACGGTACGCCCCACCGCGGTGAACGGCGAGTCGCCGGCGCCGGAATCCGCGCGGGCGCTCAGCGCCAGCCCCAGCGCCAGCAGCAGTCCCGTGGCGACGGCAGCCGCCCTTGCCAGGGCGCCCGCCGGCGCACAGGTCCACGGCGCAGCCGGAACGCAGACGCGCCCACGTCCATGTCCCGCGGCACCGGCCGGTCGGACATGATCCTGGGCGCGTGCGTCCACGGCGGCAATTCCGCGCCGCCGCGGGCTCTGGCTGGATGTCGTGCAACGCCTCACGTTTTCACCGTCCGTGGGGTATGGACCGGTGAAGGGGTGAGGCAGCGGCCCGGCGGCCGGCCACGAGGTCCGACCGGCCCGGGTCCAACAGGGATCCGTCACGATCCTAGGACAAATGCCGAAACGGTGTCAACCGGAAAAATCGGGGCGACGATCTCCTTGTTCCGGATCCGGGCTACCCGGCCCCGGGTCCGGCGGCGGCGCTTCGTCCGCATCGCGACGCTGCGCGTACTGCCGCCGGATGTCGTCGATCTCCTCGTCCTTCAGCCGTCGCTCGCGCTCGAGATCCTCGACCTCGGCACGAAGGGCCGCCACCCGCGGGTCGGCCAGCACGTCCGGACGGCCCTCGTTCAGGCCGGCATGCACCAGCGCACCGAGCTCGGCATAGCGACGCTCGATCTCGCGCCCGATCGCGAACCGGTCGTAGCGCCGCGAGGTGACCTTGGCCGCCTCTGCGGTCCGCTCGGCGGCGATCGAACACCATTCGGCAAGGCTGCGCTTGACCTCATCGATACCGGACATTCCCGGCCTCCCCCAGCGCGCCGGCCGCCGACCGGCGCCTTTACGGTTGCCACGGGCGCCAACGCCCGCCACTATGCCGGGCATGAGCGACCCGGCCAGCACCACGGCCCTCTTCGTGGCCGATACCCACTTCCACCTGCGGCCCGATGCGGCGGAACAGCGCCGGCTCGACCGATTCCTCGAGTTGTGCGAGTTGGCCCATCGCGCCGGCCACCTCGTCCTGCTCGGCGACCTCTTCGACTTCTGGTTCGACTACCCGCACTTCCGCCTGCGCGGCTACGAGGACGTGCTTCAGGCCCTCGACCGCGTCCGGACCGCCGGGACGCGCCTGCACTTCGTGGGCGGCAACCATGACATCTGGGCCGCGCCCTACATGCGGGAACGGTACGGCTGCGAGATCCGCGCTCCCCACAGCGACCTGGCCGCCGGCGGCCTTCGCGTGCGCCTGTGCCACGGCGACGGGCTGTTCAAGCTCGACTGGGCCTACGGGGCGTTCCGGACCGTCGTGCGGGCCCGGGCCGGCAGCGCGGCCGCGAAGTCCCTGCACCCCGAGCTGCTCTATGCGCTGAGCACCTGGCTGAGCGGTCGCAGCCGCTGCGCCACGCGCGACGAGGCCGAAGTCATCGAGCAGCGCGCGGCCGCCTGGCTGGCCTCGCAGGCGTCGCCGGGCGGCGGTCCAGCGTGGGACCTCATGGTCATCGGCCATGTCCACCACGGCTTCGTCACCGAAGCGAACGGTCGCCGGCTGGCGGCCCTCCCGGGCTGGCTGGGCACCCTTGGCTACGCCGTCCTTCGCGAGGGCCGGCTGAGCCTGCTGGACTTCGACCGCGACCCGGCGCCGGACCTCGGCTAGGCGCGCCGCCTACCAGGCCAGCGCCAGCGAGAACTTGTGCCCGTCGTCGAAGCCGGACACCTTCGACTCCTCGAACGCGTAGTCGATGCCGAGGCGGCCGGTCCTGAACCCCGCCCCCGCGGTCATTCCCTGGTTCTCGTAGTTCAGGCGCGAGCCCGCCCGCAGCGCGAACTCCCCGAGCAGCCGGTACTCGACGCCCAGGTGCGCCTTCTCGGTCGTGTCATTCGGGAAGACCATGTCCGCCGCCAGCGTCAGGCGCCCGCGCAGCGCCGCGGCGGCCGGCGTGTAGGCCAGGCCGATGCGCGCGGCGGCCGGCAGGTCGAAGGGCTCGCTGCGAAGGTTCATCTGGCCGCCGAGGTTGGTCAGGCTGGCCCCGAACACCAGGCCATCGACCAGCGCGTGGTGCGTCAGGAACAGATCCAGGGCGACGCCCGAGTCCGAGTAGATATCGATGGTCTCGTACACGAACTTCGCGTTGACGCCCGCAGCGAATCGCTCGCCCAGGGCCCGCGCGTACGAGAGCCCGATGGCCAGGTCGTACGGCCTGAAGGTGCCCTCGGGCACGCCGACAGCGTCCTCGCCGCGACGCACCAGCTCCTCCGAGTAGAAGCCGCTGAAGACCAGGCCGATGACGCCGCCCGCCGCGCGGTGCGAAACCGCCGCCGCTTCGTGGTCGAACAGCCCCAGGTAGTCGTGGTGCTGCAGCAGCAGGTCGGTGCCGCGGTCCAGCAGGGCGTTGTTCGCCGGGTTCCAGAAGAGCGCCGAGGCACCCTCGCTGGCCGCGACGGCGGCGCCGCCCATGGCTGCCTCGCGGGCGCCGATCCCCATGCGAAGGGACAGCAGCCCGACGTCACCCGGATCGGCGGCTCGCGCCGCGGGCGCGGCCGCCAGCGCGACCAGCGCCAAGGCGAAGGACAACTTCTTGCGGACCATGATCTCCCTTTCCGGATGACGGCCGGCGTCAGCGCTCGACCGCGAACGTCACCACGCTTGCTTCGGTCCGCCCGTCGCTGTCGACGACGACCAGGCGGCAGAAATAGACGCCCGACGCGACGCCGGGCAAGGGCACCTCGATGGCGAATGGCTCGACCGCCGCGACCTCGCGCCAGTCGGTGGACGTGACCAGCTCACCGGCCAGGTCGTGTACGGTCACGCGCGCACGACCGGGTGCGCGCATCTGCGCCCGCGCGCGCAGGACCTCGCCCACGAGCGGGTTGGGGTAGCAGATGTGGCTTCCGGGCACCAGGCCCTGGCCCGTGGCCACGGCCGGCACGCCCATGAAGCCCTCGCGGTCCCACTCACCGGCACGCCAGGGCGATCCGCCCCACATCGGCCAGCGGGCATCGTCGGCGACGTCGCGCCAGACCACGATCTCGGCGACCGGTTCCGTGACGAGCGTGGCGCCGCCCTCGGCGTTCCCTGTCACGCGGCGGAAGGTGCCGGCCGCGACCAGGTCGAGTTCGGGCCCGCCACCGAAATCGCCCAGGGCCGGCGTGCCCGCCGCGGCGGCCGGCCCCTGCAGGGGCCAGCCGTCGAGGGCTTCGCCCCGCGCGCCGCGTGCGGCCAGGCGTCCGTCGGTCGTGGTGAAAAGGTAGTGGTCGCCGGGCTGTGGCGCATCCACGAGGCGCGCCACCAGCGCCGTCGCCGCGGCGCCCCGCGCCATCGGCGCCAGCGATCGCGGCCAGCCGTCAAGCCAGTCGCCCCCCTGCCCGATGCGCCCGAGCCGCCCACCTGCGACCAGCGCACCGCCGGGTGCGGGAGGGCCATCCAGCACCAGATCCTCCGGCCAGGCGCCGCCGGCACCGGCGATGGCGCCGTCGGATCCCAGCAGCACGCTCTGCCCGCGGCCATCGCGGTCGACGACCAGCACGGCCAGCTGCCGGTCCCCGACCTCTCCCCCGGGCACCGGAGTCAGGACCGGGGGCCACGACCCGGGCACGCTCCGCAGATCGATCTCCACGACCTCCGGCACTTCCGGCAGCGGCGCGCCCGCCAGGTCGATCACCGCGAGCCGGCCCGTGCCCGCAACCGTGTCGGCAATGGCGCAGACGAGCCAGGTATTCCCCAGCTGCGGTGGCGCCGCCAGGTACCCGGGACCGAGTTCAAGCGAGCGACTGACCACGGCGTCGGCGCCGCCCACCCAGTCCAGGCCGCAGGCACCGTCCCGGGCCCAGGACACGAGCGCCTCGACCCGGGCAGCCGGGTCACCGGCGCGGGCACCGGCCTCGACGGGCAGCAGCACGACCGGCTGGTTGACCCCGTCCGTCTCCGCGTAGAGCCCTTCGTCTCCGGGCGAGGCACCACGCAGCGGGAGCCCGTCCGCGTCGAAGGCGTACAGGCCGTCCGCCGTGGCCATGACGACATCCGGCGCGCCGTCGCCATCGAGGTCGCCCGCCGCGGCCGGCAGCAGCCAGGCAACCGGCACGCCGCCGCGCCGCCCGACGGCAAGCGGCGCCACT
>JAYRFB010000275.1:0-65353 GCA_041908585.1 Candidatus Krumholzibacteriia bacterium | reverse complement strand
TGGCGCGGCGCGCCGAGGCGCTGGAGCCGGCGCTGCGCGGGCGGCGGCCGGCCATCGCCGGCACCGGGCAGCCGCGGGCTACCGAGTGGCTGCTGCTGGCGACGGGACTCGCCGTCGCCGCGGCGGCGATCATGCTGCGGGGAGGGCGCTAGGTGGCGCAGGACTTCTGGGAGGAATGCCACGAGGTCGCATCAAGGCGGGAGGCCGATCGCGAGGACTTCCGCCTGCGCGTGGACCTGGCCTACGTCGGGCGCGACTTCCAGGGCTGGCAGATCCAGGCCGATGCGCGCACGGTGCAGGGCGAGCTGCGCAACCTGGTCAGCCGGGTCCTCGACCGGCCCGTGACGCCCGTCGGGGCCGGCCGCACCGACACGGGTGTCCACGCGCGCGGCCAGGTCGCGCATATCGCACTGCGGACGCAGGCCGAGTGCGACCGGCTCATCCGCGCGCTGCCCGGGATGGTGCCGGGGGATATCGCGATCACCGGCATCCGCCGCGTCTCGCCGGCCTTCAACGCGCGCCTGTCGGCGACATCGCGACGGTACAGCTACCACCTGCTGCTGGGGCGCGACATCTTCCGGCCCTGGTGCTGGCAGCTGGAGCGGGACCTCGACCGCGATGCGGTGGACCTGGCCTCGTCGCACTTCCTGGGCACGCACGACTTCACGAGCTTCTGCAAGGCCAGCTCGCTGAAGGACGACGGCAACACCTGCGACGTCACGCTCTGCGCCTGGGCCTGGGAGGCCGATCGCGCCGTCTTCCACGTGCAGGCGAACCGCTTCCTCCACCACATGGTCCGCAACCTGGTGGGCCTGCTCGTGGAGATCGGCTGCGGGCGCCACGATCCGCGCGACATCCCGCGCGTCCTCGGCGCGCGCAGCCGCGCCGCCGCCGGCGGGATGGCGCCGCCGCAGGGCCTGTTCCTGGAGGAAGTGACGTACCCCGAGCAGCTGATGGATCCCGACTGGAGCCCGCCGACCCCGGAACAAGGAGCAGGAGCATGAAGTTCTTCATCGATTCGGCCGACCTCGAGGCCATCCGCGAGATCAAGGCGATGGGCATGTGCGACGGCGTCACGACCAACCCGAGCCTGATGGCGAAGGCCGGCCGCACCGACACCGACGCGCTGCTCAAGGAGATCTGCCGCGTCGTGCAGGGACCGGTCAGCGGCGAGGTCATCGCCGTCGATGCCGAGGGCATGGTCGCCGAGGGGCGCCGGCTGGCGAAGATCGACGACCACATCGTGGTCAAGGTCCCCACGACCTACGAGGGCCTGAAGGCCACCGCCGCGCTGGCGGCCGAGGGCATCGCGGTCAACTGCACGCTGGTCTTCTCGGCCAGCCAGGCGCTGCTCGTGGCCAAGGCCGGGGCGGCCTACGTGTCGCCCTTCGTCGGCCGCCTGGACGACGTCAGCGAGGACGGCATGCAGCTGATCGGCGACCTGGTCGAGATCTACGGGAACTACGACTTCGAGACCGAGATCATCGTCGCCTCCGTGCGGCACCCGCTGCACGTCGTGGACTCGGCGCGGCTGGGCGCGCACATCGCGACGATCCCGCCTGAGGTCGTCCGCAAGCTGGTGGCGCACCCGCTGACGGACAAGGGCCTGGCGGCCTTCCTGGCCGACTGGCGCAAGCTGCAGGGCGGCAATTGACGTGGGCGGCACGCGCTGGTGGCCGGTGCTGGCCGGCCTTCTGCTGGGCGCGCTGGTGGGGGTCGCCCTGCTCGGCGTGCGCTTCGGCGCGCCGTGGCGCTGGCCGCAGGGCGGCGCCGCGGACACGCTGCGGGCCGGGCGCGACACGGTCGTGATCCGCGAGATCCCGGTCGAGAAGCCCGAGGTCGTCGACCCCGAGGCGGCCCGCAACACCGCGATCGTGCGCGCAACGCGCGACGTTGCGCCCGCGGTCGTGAGCATCAACGTGGTGCAGCGCCAGGCGGTGCGGAACCCGACCATGGAGTTCTGGGAGCGGATGGGGCTGCTCCCGCACCGCGAGACCTACCGAAAGGTGCAGAACCTCGGCTCGGGCGTGATCGTCGATCGCGACGGCACCATCGTGACGAACTTCCACGTCATCGAGGGGGCCATCCAGATCATCGTCAACCTGTCGGACGGGCGGCAGTTCACGGCGTCGGTGCTCGACGCGGTGCCGCTCTACGACCTGGCCGTGCTGCGCATCGAGGCGCCGGACCTGCCCGTGGCCCGGCTGGCGCACGGCGACGACCTGCAGATCGGCGAGTGGGTCATCGCCATCGGGTCGCCGTTCGGCTACCTGCTGGCCGACACGCAGCCGACCGTGACGGTCGGCGTCGTCAGCGCGATGAACCGCGACATCAAGACCTCGGACGCCGAGCGCGCCTACCTGGGCATGATCCAGACCGATGCGGCCATCAATCCCGGGAACAGCGGCGGACCGCTCGTGGATACGCGCGGCCAGGTGGTGGGCATCAACACGTTCATCTTCTCGGGCTCGGGAGGCAGCGTCGGCATCGGCTTCGCCGTGCCGGCGTCGCGCGTGGCGCGCGTCGTCGACGACATCCGCCGCTACGGCCATTACCGCGACCCGAACGTGGGCTTCACGCTGGAGATGCTGTCGGGCGCCAACATGCGTGAGAGCGGCACCACCGACCCGGCCGGGGCCGTGGTCTACGCCGTGGCGCCGGGATCGCCGGCGGCCAAGGCCGGACTGCGCCGCGGCGACATCCTGCGCGAAATGGGCGGCTTGCGCCTGCAGAACCGGGATACGATCTATCGCCTGATCTACAACTCGAAGGTCGGCGATCGCCTCGACTTCAAGGCCGAACGCGAGGGCCGGATCTTCACCGGCGTGCTGGTGCTGGAGGAAACGCGCTGAGGCGCGGCGACGGGAGCGGGAATCGTGGAGACTGGCAACGGGACTCGGGACGGGGGGCGCTGGCGGAAGGTGCTGGTCACCGGCGGCGCGGGCTTCACGGGCATCAACCTCATCCGGTACCTCCTGGAGCGGGGCGTGACCGTGCGTTCGCTGGACCTGGCCCCGTTCACCTACCTCGATTGCCGGGACCGCATCGAGGTGATCGACGGCGACATCCGCGACGCCGCCACCGTCGAGCGGGCGATGCAGGGCGTGGACCTGGTCATCCATTGCGCGATGGCGCTGCCGCTGTACGCGGAGAAGGACATCCTCACGACCGGCATCGACGGCACGCGCCGCCTGCTCGAGGCGGCCGAGCGCGCGGGGGTCGGCCGCTTCGTGCATATCTCGTCGACGGCGGTCTACGGCATCCCCGATCACCACCCGCTGCTGGAGACGGACCGCCTCGACGGCGTCGGCCCCTACGGCATCGCGAAGGTGGAGGCGGAGAACGTCTGCGCCGAATTCCGGGCGCGCGGCCTGGTGGTGCCGGTCATCCGGCCCAAGAGCTTCATCGGGCCGGAACGGCTCGGCGTCTTCGCGCTGCTCTACGACTGGGCCCGCGACGGGCGCGGCTTCCCGATGATCGGCAGCGGCAACAACCGCTACCAGCTGCTCGACATCGCCGACCTCTGCCAGGCCATCTGGCTGTGCAGCACCCTGGATGACGCCGTGGTCAACGACGTCTTCAACATCGGCGCCGGCGAGTTCACGACGATGAAGCAGGATTGGCAGGCGGTGCTGGACCACGCCGGCCACGGGAAGAAGGTCGTCGGCATGCCCGCCGAACCCCTCATCTGGACGCTGCGCGTGCTGGAAAGGCTCGGCATCTCGCCGCTGTACAAGTGGGTCTACGAGACCGCGAGCAAGGATTCCTTCGTCTCGATCGACAAGGCACGTCGGGTGCTGGGGTATGCTCCGCAGTACTCCAACCGGCAGGCGCTGGTCCGCAATTTCGAGTGGTACCTCGCGCACGTCGACGAGTTCACGGGCGCCTCGGGCGTTTCCCATCGCGTGCCCTGGAAGCAGGGCATCCTGGGCGTCGCGAAGCGCTTCTTCTAGCTGGGAGGGGCCATGATCGCGGTCACCGGCGCGGCCGGCTTCATCGGCAGCAACCTGGTCTGGCGCCTCAACCGTGCGGGCCGCGACGACATCCTCGCCGTGGACCTGGACCCGGCCGGCGACGTCTCTCCCAACCTGGCGCCGCTGCGCCTGGCGCGCTACCTGGCCAAGGAACCGTTCCGCGACTGGCTGCGCGTGCCGGCCAACGCGCGCTCGCTGGAGGCCGTGTACCACCTCGGCGCCTGCAGCAGCACCACCGAATCGAACTGGGACTACCTGGCGGAGAACAACCTCGGCTACACGCGCGACCTCTGCCGGCTGTGCCTGGACGCGGGCGTGCGCTTCGTCTGCGCCAGCAGCGCGGCCACCTACGGCGACGGCGCCCGCGGCTACGACGACGACCACGCCGGACTGCGCCACCTGCAGCCGCTGAACCTCTATGGCCGCTCCAAGCACGAATTCGATCTCTGGGCGCTGGACAGCGGCGCGCTGGCCTCGATCGCCTCGCTTAAGTACTTCAACGTCTACGGCCCCAACGAGTGGCACAAGGGCGACATGCGCTCGATGGTCTGCAAGGGCTGGGAGCAGGTACGTGACACCGGTCGCGTGCGGCTCTTCGCCTCCGACCGCCCCGAATATCCCGACGGCGGCCAACAGCGCGACTTCATCTGGGTCGACGACGCGGTGGCGATGACGCTGTGGTGCGGCGCACACCCGGAGGCCAACGGCGTCTTCAACGTCGGGACCGGCGAGGCCGCGACCTGGAACCGCCTGATCGGCGCCATCTTCGCCGCGTTGGGGCTGGAGCCGGCCATCGACTACGTGCCCATGCCCGACGATCTCAAGGGACGCTACCAGTACCACACCGAGGCCGCGATGGGGAAGCTGCGCGCGGCCGGCTGCGACGTGCCGCTGACGCGCCTCGAGGAAGCCGTGGCCGAGTACGTGCGCGAGCACCTGGTCGAGCACCGCCACCGGGGCGCGTGATGCAGGATCGGCTGCTGCCGCCGGCACCGGCTTCGCTGGCGCAGGGCCTGGCCGACTTTCCGGCGGCCCTGGAGGGCGCATTGCCGCTCCGATCCCGCCACCGGGCGGCGCTGCCGTCGGAGGTGGCCCGGCTCAGCGAGTGGCTGACGAGCGCCCGGGACGACCTCCCGCGGGACTACCTGAGCCGGCCGGCCCTGCTGGCCGCCTACCTGCACTACTTCCTGCCGTGGAACCTGTACCGCCAGGGCCGGCTGCTGGCCGGCCTGGACCTGCAGCTGGCCGCCGGCGCGCGCATCGTCGACGTGGGCGCCGGCCCGTTCACCTTCGCGCTGGCGCTGTGGCTGGCCCGGCCCGACCTGCGGCCGGTGCCGCTGCGCTACCTGGCCCTGGATCGCGCGGCGGCGGTGCTCGGCGCCGGCAGGCGACTGTGGGACCACGTCGCGCCCGGTTCGGCCTGGAGCGTGGAGATCGCGGCACAGCCCGCCGGGGCGCGACCGCTCCCTGCGGCCGACCTGCTCGTGCTGGCGAACGTGCTGAACGAGATCCACCGGCCGGGCGGTGGTGACTCGGGAGACGGTTCCGCGCCCGAGGCGCGGCTGCTGGAGCGCTGGGAGGCGGCGCTGGAGGCGGGCGGCAGCGTCCTGGTGATCGAGCCGGGCACGCGACCGGCCGCGCGCCGGCTGGTCGCGCTGCGGGACGCCGCCCTGGCCGCGGGCTGGCACGTGACCGCGCCCTGCCCGCACCAGGAGCGCTGTCCGCAGCCGGGCCTGGGCCGTCAGCCCTGGTGCCACTTCGGGTTCGCGGCGGAGCGGGTGCCCGCCTGGCTGGAGGACCTGAGCCGGCGTGCCGGCCTGGCCAAGGAGCGGGCGAGCCTGTCGTTCCTGCTGCTGCAGCCGCCGTGCGGTCGCGCGCAGGAAGCCGTGACCGGCGCGGAGGTGCGGGTCGTGTCGGGGACGTTCGCGCTGCCGGCCGGCGGGCGCGGGCGCTACGGCTGTTCGGCGCGCGGCCTCGTCCTGCTGGTCGACCGCGACGACCCGCGCGCGACCGGCCCCGACGCCGGCGCGCTGGTCCGCGTCGAGTGGCCCGAACGCGCCGAACGGGACCCCAAGTCCGGCGCGCTGGTCGTGCGCCGCGGGGGCCTCAGCAACGGTACAGCTCGTCGAGGGCGTCGAACAGGCGGTCCTTGACGACCTCGAGCTCGGCGAGCATCGCCTCCGCATCGTGCGCGCGGCCCTCGTTGTGCGCCACGACCACCTGCCTGCCGATCTCGTGGATGCGCTCGTGATGGCCGCCGACCACGGGAAATGCGGACAGGCCCGAGTGTGCCTGTCCCTGCGGGCTGAAATACCAATGCCCGAAATTGCAGGTCTTGTGCGAGTTGACCTTCGAGACGTCCAGCTTCTCGACGCCCTTGACGAGCTTCACCAGGCTGTCGCGCCAGTGGTTGTGCGCCTGCTTGACCGCGGCGATGTCGAACCGCGGCTCCGGGGTGCGGTACTGTCCCAGCATCGACTCCAGGCCGACCGCCGCCCGCGACAGCTCGTGAGCCTGCGAGCGCGTCCGCGCCGCCCCCACGGAGGCCCGCGCGGCGCTCTCGTGGACGCCGGCCACGGCGGTGGCGATGTGCGCCAATCCCTCCGAGGCGGCGCTGACGTTCGCCGCCACGGCGCCCGAGTCGCCTGAGACGCGCGCGATGCCGGTGCTGATCTCGCGGGACGCCGCCAGCTGCTGCTCGACCGCAGCGGCGATCGCCGTGGAGATCTCGTCGACCTGGCCGATCGCCGTCCCGATCGCCGAAGTCGCGTCGAGCGCCCGCGCCGTGCTGGCGCGCATCTCGCGGATCTGGGCGGCGATCTGCTCGGTGGCGGCGGCCGTCTGCCGGGAGAGTTCCTTGACCTCCGAGGCGACAACGGCGAAGCCACGCCCGGACTCGCCGGCACTGGCGGCCTCGATCGTCGCGTTGAGGGCCAGGAGGTTCGTGCGGCTGGCGATGTCCTGGATGACGTCGAGGATGCGGCCGATGTCCTCGGCGGTGCGGCCGAGATCCGACATGACCGAGGTCGACTGGCTGACCGTGGAGGTGGCCAGCCCCGAGACCTCCGAGGCGCGCACGCAGTTGCGGGCGACCTCGCCGAACGAGGAGTTGAGCTCCTCGAGCGCGGCGGCAACCGAGTCGACCGAGGTCGAGACGTTGCGCGTGGCTGCCGAGACCTCTGCCATGTTTCCCGCCAGGCGGCGCGTGGCGGCGGCCACCTCCTCCGATTGTTCGTCGGAGCGCCGGGCCGCCTCGACCATCTCGAGTGAAGTCCGATCCAACTCGCCCGCCGACACGGTCAGCGTGGAACTCGTGTTCTTGATGTCGACGAAGGCGACCTGCAGCCGGTAGGTCAGCACGCGCAACGCCTGGCCGAGGCGGCTGCCGCCGGTGTCCGCCTGGCCGGCGGCGAGCAGGTCGCCTGCGGCTGCCGACTCGACGGCCTTCAGTTCGGGGTGGTTGCCGCCGCCGCCGGCCAGTCGGGCCAGCCCGGCCACGCCCGCGCCCGCGGTCAGCAGACCGGCAGCAGCCGTCGGCCAGGTGCCGCCGAGGGCCGCGCCGACCAGTCCGCCGATCGTCGTCAGGCCAAGCATCTGGGCGGTGCGATCACTGGCCAGCAGGCGCAGGATGTGCATGACTGTTTCCTCGGCGGCTGGGGGTCATCTCGGCATTTCCGAAGACCCTTCGGCACGCGAGGATCATTGATTGAGAATTATCATCGATATCACGGCAACGAAGTGCAGTGCCGTGCCGCCGGGATCGTGTCCGTCCCGCCGTGTCCCGGGCCGCGCATGAACCCACCAGCAGACAGCTTCGTCCCGTCCCGCCGGCAAAGGCTCAAGTCCATCTTCCCCAGACTCTTAGGTCACCAGTGGCGCTTCCGGCACATCGTCGGTCTCCGGAATCACTGCCCGCGATTGCGGAACACCCCGACCACCCCGGCCACCACGAGCGCCGCTCCCGCCAGCGTCCACCGCGTCACCGGCTCGTCGATGACGAGCCAGCCCAGGAACACGGCGATGACCGGGTTGACGTAGGCGTACGTCATGACCACGCGGTAGGGCAGGCGCTGGAGCGTGATCACGTAGCTCGTGAAGGCGAACACGGAGCCGACCAGGACGAGGTAGCCCCAGGCGGCCCAGGCGGTGGCGTCAGGCGACGGCAGCGGTGCGCCCGGCCGGATCTCGCCGCGCGCGAGCGCCATCGCGCCGAGCCCCAGGCCGCCCAGCAGCTGCTGCCAGCCGGAGACCGCCCGCACCGACAGGTCCGGCTTGCGCCGCTGGAACCAGATCGAGCCGATGGCCCAGAAGAGCGGCGCCAGCACGAGCCCGACCACGGCGGCGATATCGCTGCCGTTGCCGGCCCGCAGCACCGGCCAGGAAAGTGTGCCGACACCGGCGAAGCCCAGGAGGATGGAGCCGACCATCAGCGGCGCCGGCGCGCGGCGGTCGAGCGCCAGGTTGATCGACTCGCCCCACAGCGGCATCGCCGCGACCAGCAGGGCGGCCAGGCCGCTCGAGGCGCGCAGTTCGGCCCATGTCACCAGCCCGTTGCCGCCCACCCACAGCAGCAGTCCGCTGCCGCCCATCAGCACCCACTCGCGGCCCCGGAGCCGGATCCGTTCCTTCCGCAGGCGCGCCCAGCCGAGCAGCACGGCCGCGGCCGCGAACACGCGCAGCATCGCCATCGCGAACGGCGGGAAGCCGCCGTCGCCGGCCACCGCCAGGCGGATGCCCAGGTAGGTGCTGCCCCAGGCCAGGTAGACGACCAGCAGGTGCAGCAGTGCCCCGCGGTCAAGCGGGCGTTGGTCCGGCATGGGGGCTCCCTCCCGGCACGACGCCGGCGTTGTTCGTGGCTGTCGGCTATCCCGCGGCGGCGGGGCTGGCCGCCGGGGCCTGGCTGTCGTCGCCAGCGCTGAATGCCGCCGCGGCCGCGCGCTCGGCGTGGGCGACCTCCCGGCGCGCCAGGACGACCGCGGCCAGCGCGGCGGCCCAGGTGATCCCGAAGATGCCCCACCAGATGCCGTCCAGGCCAAGGCCCCAGACGCGCGTGGCCAGCCCGAAGACCAGCACCGGCGCCAGGATCTGCCGCGCCAGGCCGATCCACAGCGCCAGGGCAGGCCGCTTGAGTCCCTGCAGCGCCGAGGTGTTGATGAAGAGGATCACGTACGCGAACTCGACGAACGCCGCGATGCGCAGGTAGCGGGCGCCGATGGCCACCACCGCCGGGTCGTCGGTGAACACGTCCATCAACGGCCGCGCCAGCAGCAGCAGCAGGGCGCCGCCGACCGCGGTCAGCACGGCTCCGGCGCCCAGCGCGGTCCGCACCGCCTGGCGCACGCGGTCGAACCGGTTGGCGCCGCCGTTCTGCGCCGCCAGCGTGAGGGTGGCCACGTTCAGGCCGATGGCCGGCAGCAGGAGGATCTGCTCGATGCGCGTGGCGACGCCGTACGCGGCCACCGCTTCGCGCGAGACCTGGCCGAGGAACCAGGTGATGACGAAGACACCGAGGGCCATCGTCAGCATGCTGCCGCCGGCCGGCAGTCCCTGGCGGGCGATGGCGGCCAGCACCTCGCGCCGCGGCCGCCAGCGCGCACCGGCGCTCCGGTGCAGCAGCCCCGTGCGCCAGGCGCGACGCGCCATGAGCGTCACGCTGAACAGCTGCGAGACCAGTGTGGCCAGCGCCAGGCCGCCGATGCCCAGCGGGGGCACGCCCAGGCCCCCGAACATGAACCACGGGTCCAGCACGATGTTGAGCGCGCAGGCCATGATCAGGGCGTCGCGGAACGTGCGCGTGTCGCCCTGCGCGTTGAGGACGGCGTTCAGCATGTGCACGCCGAACATCAGCGGCGCCCCGGCTAGGATCACGCGCATGTACCGCAGGCAGGTCTCCAGGTAGGGGCCCTCGGCGCCCAGCAACCGGAACAGCGGCGGCACGGCGACCAGGCCCACGACGGTGCTCGCCACGCCCAGCCCGGCAGCCAGCACCAGCCCCTGCGCGCCGACCAGCGCGGCCCGGCGGCGGTCGCCCGCGCCCAGCGCGTGCGCGACGAGCGCGGTGGTGCCGGTGGCGAAGCCGCTGCCGGCGGCCACGAAGAGGAAGAAGACCGGGAACGAGAGCGACAGGGCGGCCAGCGCCTCCGTCGACAGGCGGCCGGCGAAGTAGGTGTCCACGACGTTGAACATCGTGTTGAAGAAGAAGCCGATCGCGGCCGGCACGGCCAGCCGGCGCACCAGGGCCGGGACGGGAGCGGTCGTCAGGTCGCCGGCCGGCGCGGCGGGGCGTGGCGGTGTGGACAAGGCGGCTCCTGCGGCTGCGGGACGGGGGTCGCGCCAATGTACACCCGGCGGGCCCGTGCCGACAGGCCCGGCGTGCGGCTTGACCCCGCGGCGGTCCCGGGTATAGTTCGGGGACGATCCCGCCGACCATCCCGCAGACCGAGGCAGGCCCCCATGATCGAGCGCTACGCCAGCCCCGAGATGACCCGCATCTGGTCCGACGAGAACCGCTTCCGCCTGTGGCTGGAAGTGGAGACCACCGTCTGCGAGGTGCGGGCCGGGCTGGGCCAGATTCCCGCCGAGGCGGCGCGCGCCATCCGTGAACGCGGCGGCTTCGACACTGCCCGGGTGCTGGAGATCGAGGCCACGGTCCAGCACGACGTCATCGCCTTCCTGACCAGCGTCGCCGAGCATGTGGGCGAGGAATCGCGCTGGGTGCACCAGGGCATGACCAGCAGCGACCTGCTGGACACGGCCTTCGCGCTCCAGATCCGCGAGGCCGGCGCGGTCCTGCGCGCCGCGCTGGTGGCGCTGCTCGACGCCGTCGAGGCGAAGGCGCGCCAGCACCAGGGCACGGTGATGATCGGTCGCTCGCACGGCATCCACGCCGAGCCGACCACCTTCGGCCTGAAGCTGCTGGTCTACTGGGCCGCACTCGAGCGCGGCCTGCGGAGGCTGGACGCAGCGCAGGCCGACATCGCGCACGGGCAGATCTCGGGCGCGGTCGGCACGCTGGCGCACCTGGACCCGGAGGTCGAGGCCCAGGTGATGAAGCGGCTGGGACTGGGCGTGGACCCGGCGTCCACCCAGGTGATCCAGCGCGACCGTCACGCGGCCTGGCTGGGCGTCCTCGCGCTGCTGGGCGCGACCATCGAGCAGATGGCCGTCGAGATCCGCAACCTGCAGCGTACCGACGTGCGCGAGGTGGAGGAGCCCTTCGGCCGCGGCCAGAAGGGCAGCTCGGCGATGCCGCACAAGAAGAACCCCATCGTCAGCGAGAAGCTGACGGGCA
This sequence comes from Candidatus Krumholzibacteriia bacterium, assembly GCA_041908585.1. Taxonomy (GTDB): domain Bacteria; phylum Krumholzibacteriota; class Krumholzibacteriia; order LZORAL124-64-63; family LZORAL124-64-63; genus CAINDZ01. The sequence continues at coordinate 54,088 of JAYRFB010000275.1, read as the reverse complement.
TGGCGCGCCTGCTGCGCGGCTACGCCCACACCGCCCTGGAGAACGTGGCGCTCTGGCACGAGCGCGACATCAGCCACAGCAGCGTCGAGCGCATCGTCTTTCCCGACGCCTGCCACGTGCTGCACCACATGCTCGCGAAGATGCGCTGGCTCGTGGCCGGGCTGGTTGTCCACGCCGACCGCATGCAGGCCAACATGGAGAAGGTCCGCGGCATGTACTTCTCGCAGCCGGTGCTGCTGGCGCTGACCGAGGCCGGCGTCAGCCGCGAGGAGGCCTACGCCTGGGTGCAGGAGAGCGCGCTGCACGTCTGGGACGCCGACCACACGCTCCGCGACCTGGTCGAGGCCGACCCCCGGATCGCCGGCCGGTTGTCCCCGGGCGTCCTGGACGCCTGCTTCGACGTTTCCGGCCAGCTGCGCAACGTGCCGCGGATCTTCGCCCGGACGCTGGCGCGCCGGGACTGGTAGAACACGGGAACCAGGGGGATCGGCCTGGCGTTAACAACTTGTCGTCGTCTTGATTTCAATATTCAATAACCGACGACGAAATGGGCGGTTAGCGGTTGACGACGTGACCGGCGTCCCCTAGTTTCGACGCCGAACAGGTGACCTGGCGAAGGACATTCCAGGCACCGCAACTCTCCTGGAGGAGGCTCGAAGATGCGGAAGTTCTTCCTGGTCGGCCTTGTCGCCGCGCTGGCCGTGGCCGTGGCGGCGATGGCCGCCGAGATGCCCGGCAAGATCACCATCAAGGATTGCGCCGACACCAAGACGCCGGTGACGTTCGACCACGCGGCCCATGTCAAGGCCGCCAAGGACTGCGTCACCTGCCACCACACGCAGAAGGACCTGACGGCCGAGAGCGCCGCCACGGTCGCCGTCGAGAAGTGCGGCAAGTGCCACATGACGCCCGAGAAGCCGGAGACCCCGGCCTGCTCCGGCAAGAAGATGACCGACAACCCGTACCACATCGGCTGCGTGTCCTGCCACAAGGAGACCAAGGCGGCCAAGGCCGACACCAAGGCCCCGACGACCTGCGTCGGCTGCCACCCGAAGGCCGGCGCCTGATCGGCGCGCGGAGCCGCGGTTGAGCGACCAGGGGCCCCTCCCGCACGGGAGGGGCCCCTTGGTTTTGGCGGCCTCGCGGCGGCGGCCGATTCGGACCTTTGCCGCCGCCCCGGCCGATGCTAGATTGGGCGCGGCCCGCCGCCGACGCGTGTCGAACGCGTGACCTGATCCTCCACGACGGAGCAACATGGAAGCCCACGACGAGAGCTTCGCGCCGGTTCCGGTCTCCAGCCTGGATGACGAGGGGCTGCGGGGCCGGTTGCGCTCCAGCGGCCTGACCCTCAGCACGGACGAGGCGCGCAGGGTGGCGATCCTGCTGGGCCGCGACCCCACCCTGACCGAGCTGACCCTGTTCGACACCATGTGGAGCGAGCACTGCTCCTACAAGAGCAGCCGACCCCACCTGAAGAAGCACCTGCCGACCGACGGCCCCAACGTGGTCGTGGGCCCGGTCGAGGACGCCGGCATCATCGATTTCGGCGGCTTCGGCGGCCGACGCTGGGGCATCATCTTCGCCCACGAGTCGCACAACCACCCCAGCCAGGTCATGCCGGTCGAGGGCGCGGCCACCGGGATCGGCGGCATCGTGCGCGACGTCTATTGCATGGGCGGCGAGGTCATCGCCACGCTCGACCCGCTGCGCTTCGGCTGGCCGGTCGACGCGCCCGGCGAAGAGGGTGCCGCGCACCGCGTCGACATCGCGCGCGACGTGGTGACCGGAATCTGGGAGTACGGCAACGCGCTGGGCGTGCCGAACCTGGGCGGCGACTTCTACTTCCACGAGTCGTTCAACGAGAACTGCCTGGTCAACGTCGTGGCGGTGGGCCTGGTCGACCAGGCCCACATCACGCACAGCCGCGTGCCGAGGCAGGCGGCCGACGAGCCGTACGACCTGGTCCTGGTGGGCAAGCCCACCGACTGGTCGGGCATGGGCGGCGCCGCGTTCGCCTCCGCGGACCTGGATGCGGCCGCCGCGCACGAGAACAAGGGCAGCGTGCAGACGCCCGATCCCTTCCTCAAGCGCATCCTGACGGTGGCCAACCGCGCCGCGCTGCAGCTGGCGCGCGACGAAGGCGTCGAGATCGGCTTCAAGGACCTCGGCGCCGGCGGCGTGGCCTGCGTGACCAGCGAGCTGGTCGATGCCGGCGGCTTCGGTTGCGACGTGGACCTGGCCCTCGTGCACCAGGTGACGGGACTGCCCGCGCGCGTGTGCGCCTGCAGCGAGACGCAGGAACGATACGGCCTGGCCGTGCCGGCGCGGCTGACCGGGCGCATCCTGAAGGTGTACAACGAGGACTTCGCGCTGCCGACGCTGTACGACGGGGCCTGCGCGCGGAAGATCGGCACCGTCACGCGCGAGCGCCGATATGTCCTGAGGCTGGGCGACCGGATCGTGTGCGACGCGCCGGTCGAGACCATCACCGAGGGCATCCGCTACGATCGCGTGGCCGCGGCGCCGGAACGCCGCGAGGTGCCCCTGGCCGAGCGCCTGCCGGAGGGTCCGGCGGCGGCCATCGCCGACGAGTGGCTGGCGCTGATGGCGCACCCCAACCTCTGCAGCCGCGAGTACGTCTACCGTCACTACGACGGCGAGGTGCAGGCCAACACGATCCTGCGCCCGGGCGAGGCCGATGCGGGCGTCGTGGCGCCGCTGCCCGGCTGCCGGCGCGCGGTGGCCCTCAGCGCCGACGGCAATCCCCTGCTGGGCCTGGCCGATCCCTGGACCGGCGGCGCCGCCGCCGTGCTCGAGGCCTGTCGCAACGTCGCCTGCGTCGGGGGCGAGCCGTCGGCCGTCACCGACTGCCTCAACTTCGGCAACCCGGAGAATCCGCACGCCTTCTGGCAGTTCAGCGAGGCCGTGCGCGGGGTGGGCGACGCCTGCCGTGCCGTGGGGCTGCACGCGCGCGAGGGCACGCCGCTGCCGGTGGTCTCGGGCAACGTGAGCCTGTACAACCAGAGCGCGAGCGGGCGCGCGGTGGCGCCGTCGCCCATCGTCGCCTGCGTGGGCATCGTGCCGGACTACGCGCACAGCCGCAGCCAGCGGTTCAAGGCCGCCGGCGACGTGATCCTCCTGCTCGGCCGGCGGCGCCCCGAGACGGCCGGGAGCATCTACCTGGACGCCGGGTTCTCGGCCGGGCGGCCCGCCGTGCCGCCGCTGGACTTCGCCGCCGCGCGTCGCGAGATCCGGGCCGTCTGCGACCTGGTGGCCGCCGGGCTGGTCACAGCCGCGCACGACATCGGTGACGGCGGCCTGGCCGCCTGCCTGGCGGAGATGGCCATCGGGCTGGAGGGTGCGGCCCTGCTGGGCGCCGACCTGCGCCTGCCCGGGCGCGAAGGCTTGACCACGCGCGAGTTCCTGTTCGGCGAGGCCGGCGGCTTCGTGGTGACGGTTGCCCCGGCCGGCCTGGACGCCGCCGCGCGCTCGCTGGCCGACGCCGGCGTGGAATGGTGGCGCCTGGGCGAGGTGACGGCCGAGCCGCGGCTCGTCGTGCTCGAGTCCGACGGTGCCGTCGTTGCCGACATCGGCGTGAGGCGCCTGGCGCGTGTCTGGCAGGAGGCCCTGCCCGGCCTGCTGGGTGGCGCGGCGGCCGTGTCCGCGGTGCCGCCGCCGGCCGGTCCGGAGGAGGACGGCGAGGGCACGACGCCGCCGCGGCTCAACCTGGCACGGCGCCCGCGCGTGGCCGTGGTGCAGCTGCCCGGCGTCAACTGCGAGGACGAGTCGGCGCGGCTGCTCGCGCTCGCCGGCGCCGATGCGGAGGTCTTCCGCTGGACGCGGCCGGCGGCCGAGCTGGCCGCCTTCGACGGCTACCTGGTGCCGGGCGGCTTCTCCTACCAGGACCGGGTGCGGGCCGGGGCCGTCGCCGCGCGCGATCCGCTGCTCGAGGTGCTGCTGGAGGAGAGCGGGCACGGCAAGCCCGTGCTCGGCATCTGCAACGGCTGCCAGGTCCTGGTCGAGGCCGGCCTGGTGCCGGGCCTGCAGCCCGGACGTATCGAGGTGGCCCTGGCCGCGAACCGCAACCCGGGACGCCGCGGTTACCTGTCGCGCTGGGTGGCCCTGGCCGCGCACCCGCTGGCGCGCACGCCCTTCGTCGAGGGGCTGAGGGGCACGCTGCCCCTGCCGATGGCCCATGCCGAGGGCCGTTTCACGCACGAGGACCCGGCCTACTTCGCGCGCCTGGCGGCCGGCGGCCACGTGGCGCTGCGCTACGCGCCGCTGGGCGGCCGCAGCGACGGCAACCCGAACGGCTCGCTGCTGGACGCCGCGGCGCTGACCAATGCGCGCGGCAACGTGCTGGCCCTGATGCCGCATCCCGAGCGCGCGGCCCTGCTGCGGATGGTGCCGGAGGACCTGCCGCATGCCTGGGGCCGGCGACGCCGCCTCGCCGCGGGCGATGCGGCCGCCCTCGAGGGCGCCGGTCCGGGCGCCTTCCTCCTGCAAAGGCTGGTGGAACTGTGCTGAGCGATCGCGTGGTCCAGTCCGGCGGGACCGGGATCCTGGTCACCGCGCACAAGGGGGTCGACCTCCATGCGGCCACCGCCCGCCGCGTGATGTGCGACCGCCTTCAGGGCGGCGAGCGGCTGGCGGAACTGCGGCGATGCGAGTTCCATGCCTTTGCACAGGGTGCGCCGGGCGCTCCCCGCCTGGAGGCACTCCTGGCGACCGGGCGCTACTACAACCCGAACAAGCACCGCTACGGGCACTTCACGCTGGCGGTGCCGTTTGCCTGGGACGCGGGCGAGGGCGGGAACTTCCCCGCCGGTTGGCCCGGCGGCGCCGACGATCCGGGGCGTGCCGACGCGCGTGCCGGCCTGGCCGCCCTGCTCGGGGGACCGGCGCCTGCCGGTTACGCGGCGGTGGATGTGGCGGCCTGGGCGCGGGGACAGCAGGGCCCCGTGGTCAGCGGCACGCTGTGGCGGCTCGTCGTCCGCGGCGAGGGCGAAGCCGCGCTGGCGACCGGTCGCCTGCTGGCCGTCGCGCGTGGCGGTCGCGAGGGACTGCTGGTGAACCCGCACATGGAATGCTGGCTGCTGGCGGCGGGGGTCTGAGGGATGGCGGCACGAAGGGCCCCGGTCCGGGAGGCGCGATGAGCACGAGCAGGCACTGGCGCGAGGAATGCGGTGTCGTGGGCATCGCCGCGGTGGATGGCGCCGCGGAGCTGGCCTCGCTCGCGCTGCACGCCCTGCAGCACCGCGGCCAGGAGAGCGCGGGGATCACCGTGGCCGACGGTCACCGCCTCCTGACGCACAAGCGGATGGGACTGGTCGCGGACGTCTTCGACGAGTCGACCACGCGCACGCTGTCCGGCAACTGGGCCATCGGCCACGTGCGCTACAGCACTGCCGGCGGCAGCCACCTGCTCAACGCCCAGCCGCTGCAGGCCGCGTCGCACCGCGGGACGATCAGCCTGGCCCACAACGGCAACCTGGTCAACGCGCACGAGCTGCGCCGCGAGATGGAGCTGCAGGGCTCGATCTTCTCGACCACGAGCGACACCGAGGTGATCCTCCACCTGCTGGCCCGCCACCCCGGCGAGCACGTTGAGGACGCGCTGCTGGACGTGCTGCCGCGCGTGAAGGGCGCCTACAGCCTGGTCGCCCTGACCCGCGACCGGCTGATCGCCGTGCGCGATCCGTACGGCTTCCGCCCGCTCTGCCTGGGCCGGTACCGGGACAGCTTCGTCGTGGCCAGCGAGAGCTGCGCCTTCGATATCATCGGGGCCCGCTACCTGCGCGACATCGCCCCTGGCGAGATGGTGGTCCTGGGCGATGGCGAGCTGAGCAGCCGCCAGCTGCCGGTCCGGGCCGTCGAGCGTCGCTGCGTGTTCGAGCACGTCTATTTCTCGCGGCCGGACAGCATCGTCTTCGGGCAGCACGTGGAATCCGCGCGACGGCGCAGCGGCGAGATCCTCGGGCGCGAGGCGCCGGCCGATGCCGACCTGGTGTGCGCCGTGCCCGACAGCAGCAACACGGCGGCCCTGGGCTACGCGCGCGTCACCGGCATCCCTTTCGAGCTGGCGCTGATCCGCAACCACTACGTCGGGCGGACCTTCATCTCGCCCGCGCAGAAGGTCCGCGACATGTCCGTGCGCATCAAGTTCAACCCGGTGGCCGAGGTTGTGGCGGGCCGGCGCGTGGTCATGATCGACGACTCGATCGTCCGCGGCACGACGATGCGCAAGCTGGTCAAGCTGGTGCGCGGCGCCGGCGCCACCGAGGTGCACCTGCGCATCGCCTCGCCGCCGGTGACCAATCCCTGCTACTACGGGATCGACACGCCGGTCCGCAACGAGCTGATCGCCGCGAGCCATTCGGTCGACGAGATCCGCACGTACCTGCGCGTCGACTCGCTTGCCTACCTGTCGCTGGCCGGACTGCGCGAAGCGGCCGGCGACCGCGACAACCACTGCGATGCCTGCTTCACCGGCAACTACCCCGTGTCGTTCGCCGAGGAACCGGGCCGCGACGTGCTCGAGCGCAGCGCCGGCGTCCGCATCCCGGTCAAGTCGCTGCCCGCCGACGGGGAGGACTGAGCTGGAGGACCCGCAGCCGATGAAGCCCGCGAACGCGCCGGCGCCGGGGCAGACCTGGCGGCCGGCGCCCGCCTACGACGATCCGGCCGTCCTGTCCGAGGCGCTGCGGCGCCGCGTCCTGCCCAACGTGGCGTCTCCCGGCCGCTACATCGGCGGCGAACTGGGAGCCGACCGCGACGGGTATCGCCCCGGCCGCGCCTCGGTGCTGCTGACGTTTCCCGACGTCTATGAGGTCGGGATGTCGCACCAGGGCCTGCGCATCCTCTACACGCTGCTCCACGAGCGGACCGACGCGTTCTGCGACCTGGCATTCGCGCCCTGGCCCGACATGGAGCAGGCCATGCGCGGCCTGGGCCTGCCGCTGTTCGGCCTGGAGTCGCGGCGACCGGCGCGCCGTTTCGACCTGGTCGGCTTCTCGCTGGGCTACGAGCTGGCCTACACCAACATGCTGACGATGATCGACCTGGCAGGCTCGCCGCTGCGTGCGGCCGAGCGCGGCGAGGGCGACCCCATCTACATGGCCGGCGGCTCCTGCGTGCTCAATCCCGCCGTCGTGGCGCCGTTCCTGGACCTGCTCGTGCTGGGCGACGGCGAGGAGGTCATGCTCGAGATGGCCGCCGCGCTCTCGGCCTCGCACGCCGCGGGCGAGGACCGTGCCGCGCGCCTGGCGCGGCTGCGCGCCCTGCCGGGCACGTGGTGGCCGGGCGCGCCGCAGCCGGTGCGGGCCCGCGTCATCCGCGACCTGAACGACTATCCGCCGCCGCGCCAGCTGGTGCCGGTCATCGAGCCGGTGCACGATCGCCTGGCGCTGGAAGTCATGCGCGGCTGCGTGCGCGGCTGCCGCTTCTGCCAGGCGGGCATGATCACGCGCCCGGTCCGCGAGCGCGACGCGGATGCTCTGGTGGCCGCCGCCCGCGCGGGCCTGGCCGCCAGCGGCTACGACGAGGTGTCGCTGCTGAGCCTGTCGACCGGCGACTACAGCGGCCTTGGCGAGGCGGTGGCAGGCATCCAGGATGCGCTGGCGGCCGAGCACACCAACCTGGTGCTGCCCAGCCTGCGCGTGGACTCCGTGGACGAGGGCCTCTACGAGCGCATCAGCAACGAGCGCCCAGCCAGCTTCACCTTCGCGCCGGAGGCCGGCAGCGCCCGCCTGCGCGACGTCGTCAACAAGAACATCACCGATGACGACATCATCGGCACCACGGGACAGGCCCTGCGCGCCGGCGTCAAGAACGTGAAGCTCTACTTCATGGTCGGCCTGCCCACGGAGACGGACCAGGACCTCGACGAGCTGTGCGAGCTGGTCGGGCGCGTCGTGGCGCAGGCCCCGCGAGGCGGCGCCCAGGTGCACGTCTCGCTCTCGCCCTTCTCGCCCAAGGCCCACACGTCGTTCCAGTGGGCGGGGCAGATCCCTCGGCAGGAGATCGAGCGGCGCAACCGCCACGTGGCCGACCGCCTGCGGCGCCACAAGCTGAAGCTGAGCCTGCGCGACCCCGAGACGTCGTTTCTTGAAGGCATGCTGGGGCTGGGTGACGGACGCCTGGCCGACGTCGTGGAGCGGGCCTGGCGCCTGGGCGCCAGGTTCGACGGCTGGTCGGAGCACCTGCGCATCGGCACCTGGGAACGGGCGTTGTCCGAGTGCGGCGTGGCCGCCGAGGACTACCTGGCCCCACACAACCCGGACACCCCCCTGCCCTGGGACGGGGTCGACGTGGGGGTGGACAAGGACTTCCTGAAGCGGGACTGGCGCCGGGCCGTCCAGGCGCGGACGCTGCCGGACTGCCGGCTGGAAGGGCCCTGCTACGACTGCACCTCGTGCGACGGCGACCTCCAGCACGTCTTCGCGAAGCTGGAGGCGCTGCAGGGAGCCCCGCCGCGCCGGGGGCCGGCCATTCCCTCGCACGGCCGGGGCACGACCCGCCTTGCCGAGGACCCGATCCCGCGCCATGTGCCGGCGCCGCCGGTCCCGGCGGCGGCCCCGGCCTTCGACCCGCGGAACGAGGACCCGGCCCGGCCGGGCCAGGAGGACCCGCGTTGGGTGGGCTGGCGCCAGCAGGCGGCCGCCAAGTGCTGGTACAGGGTGGAGTACACCAAGGGCGGGGACCTGGTCTTCCTGGGCCACCTGGACTTCCAGCGGCAGCTGCACCTGGCCCTGCGAAGGTCGCGCTTGCCTGTCGCCCACAGCAAGGGCTATCATCCGCACCCGATGCTCAAGTTCGGCCCCCCGTTACCGGTGGGGGTCGCCGGCGAGCGCGAGTGCATGGACATCGCCTTCGACCATCAGGTGCCGGGCTGGACCGAGCGCCTGAATCGCGAGTTGCCGCCCGGGCTGCGCCTCGGGCGCGCCGTGGTGGTCGGGGCCCAGACGCCGCCTTCGATCGACCAGGCGGTGTCCAGGTTCGATTACCGGGTGCGATTGCCCGGCGTCGAGGAGGGTGGTCCGGCGGCCGGGGTGGCCGCGGCCGCCGTGGACGCATTCCTGGCCGGTGGAACCTGCCCGGTCGTGCGGAAGCGTCCCAAGGGAGATCTCGAGATCGATGCCCGCGCCCTGGTGCCGGATGGCGGCCTGGGACTGGCGCGGGTGGACGGGCACGACCAGGCCCTGGAGCTGCGCGTCAGCCTGCTGCGCAGCGACACGGGTGCCGGCCTGCCCGTGCACGAATTCCTGGCCTGCCTGTTCGGCCAGGCGCTGCCCGACCCCGGGCTCTGCGTCGTGACGCGGACGGGATATGCTGGCCACCACCGTGACGGGCGCTGGTTGTCGCCCCTCGAGGAAGTAGGTGAGACCGGCCTTCGGTTCTGGATGGAGCGCCATTTCCACGCTTGAGCGCCCCGTCCGGCCCTGGGCAGGTTCTATGCGCAAAGAAATCATCATCAACTCGTCCCCCCACGAGATCCGCATCGCCATGCTCGAGGACGGCGAGCTCGTGGAACTCCTGGTCGAGGGCGCGGACGCAAAGCGGATCGTCGGCAACGTCTACAAGGGCAAGGTCACGTCGGTGAAGCCCGGCCTGCAGGCCGCCTTCGTCGACATCGGCCTCGAGCGCGCGGGCTTCCTGCACGCCTCCGACCTTGAACACGACGACAGCGACGAGGAGGGGCCCGACGGGGGCGCCCCGGCGCCCGCCGGCGGCGGCCATGGCGGCCCACCGGGGCGCCGCCGGCAACGGCACGTGCCCGATATCGGCACGGTGCTGAAGGTGGGCGACGAGATCCTCGTCCAGGTCACCAAGGAGCCCATCAGCACCAAGGGACCCCGCCTGACCGCCGACATCTCCCTGCCTGGCCGCTACCTCGTCATGATGCCCAAGGGTCGCCACATCGGGGTCTCGCGCAAGATCGAGGACCGCCGCGAGCGCGTCCGCCTCAAGCAGATGCTGCAGGCCCACCGCCCCGCCGAGGGCGCCTTCATCATCCGCACGGCGGCCACGGCCGTCACCGAGGACGGCATCAGGCAGGACGTGGAGTACCTGGGCGGGCTCTTCGACAAGCTCTACCGGTCGGGGCAGGAAGTGCAGGCGCCCGCCCTGGTCCACGAGGACGTGGGGATGGTCGTGGCCCTGATCCGCGACATCTTCAAGGAGGACACGGCGCGGCTGGTGATCGACGATCACGACGATTTCGTCCGCCTGTCGAACTACATCAAGGCCTTCGCGCCGGAGCTGCGCGGCCGCATCGAGGAGTACAAGGGCGACCTGCCCATCTTCGACCAGTTCGAGATCGAGACCGAGATCAAGAACACCCTGGACAAGCGCGTCTGGATGAAGAAGGGCGGCTACCTGATCATCGAGCAGACCGAGGCGCTGGTCTCGATCGACGTGAACACCGGCCGCTTCGTCGGCAAGCGCAACCAGGAGGAGACGATCCTCCAGACCAACATGCTGGCGGCGCGCGAGGTTGCGCGCCAGCTGCGGCTGCGCGACATCGGCGGCATCATCGTCATCGACTTCATCGACATGGAGAGCGAGAGCAACAAGAAGCGCGTCTTCAACGAGCTACGCACGCACCTCAAGCGCGATCGCGCGCGCCACAAGGTGTTCCAGGTCTCGGGCCTGGGCCTGGTCGAGATGAGCCGCCAGCGCGTGCGGCCGTCGCTGCTGTCGCAGCTGTCGGACGACTGCCCGTACTGCACCGGCACGGGCAAGGTGCTGTCGATGGAGACGATGAGCAACCGCATCGAGCGGCTGATCCAGCGCATCGCGGTGGTCACTCGCGAGTCGCGGCTGCAGATCCAGGCCAACCCCGTGCTGGCGCTGTACCTGCTGGAGGAGCGGCCCGAGCAGTTCCGCGAGCTGTCGCGCTCGTTCGACCTCGAACTCAACGTGCTGGACGACGCCACGCTGCACGTGGAGGAGTTCCGCATCGTCAGCCTGACCTCGGGAAAGGACCTGATCGCGGAGTTCGAGAAGAAGGCCAGGGGCGGGCGCTAGCCCGTCCGTCAAGCCGGCGGGCGCGGGTCCAGCCGGTCGACGAACTGCAACCGGGCGCGGGTGCCGTACTGGCGGGCCAGCGCCCGGTTCGCCTTGCCGGCCGGTCCGCCGCGCAGGGCGGCCAGGCGGCGGAGGGCCGACTTCAGGCCGTATTCGCAAGCCTGGGCCAGGCGGGTCTCCAGCTCGCGGCCGCGCCCGTGGTGCTTGCGCAGGAACAGCCGGTAACTGTGCTGGAACTGCCGCAGGCTGAATTCGCTGACCGTGGCCGCGGCCCGCCCCTCGAGGTGCACGACCTCGGCCTCGGCGCAGTACCACACCTCGAGCCCCGCGTCGCGGGCGCGGCGGCACCAGTCGGTCTCCTCGAAGTAGAGGAAGAAGCGCTCGTCGAGCGGGCCCACGCGCGCCAGCGCCTCGCGCGGCGCCAGCAGGCAGGCGCCCGCGACGTAGTCGACGCGGCGGGAGGGCTCATCGCGCGTCGGCACGTGCACCACGCGCTCGCCCCAGAAGCGACCGCCCAGGCGCCGCGCCGGGTCAAGCAGGCCGAGCCAGTGGTGGCGGGGGTGGGGAAACCAGCCCCAGGTGATCGTCGGGCTCCCGTCGGCATCCAGCAGCAGGGGCCCGGCGGCGCCCAGGCGCGGCTTCCCGCGGGCGAACCCGACCAGGCGGGCCAGCGACCCGGGCGGGCACACCGTGTCGGGGTTCAGCAGCAGCACGAAGGCGCCTCGGCAGCGCGGCAGGGCCAGGTTGTTGCCGCCGGCGAAGCCGAGGTTGGCGCCCGCCTCGATCAGGGTGACGGCAGGGTAACGGGCGCGCGCCATCGCGGCCGAGCCGTCGCGCGAGGCGTTGTCGACGACCAGCACCTCGAGCTCGAGCCCGGCGCCAGCTGCCGGCAGCGAGTCGAGGCAGGCCGCGAGCAGCGTGGCGGTGTTCCAGTTGACGATGACGACGCTCAGGTCGCAGGGCGCGCCCGGCGCGGTCGCGGCCACGGGCGTGTCGCCGGTTCTCACCGCGGGCGCTCGCCCCGGGCGAGCAGGAACGTGCCGGGGGCGCCCGCTGGCATCGCCGCCTCGGCGCGCCGCAACTGAGCGGCGAGGCGGGGCGCCCGCAGGCGGCCGAAGTTGAAGCCCTCGCGGATGCCCTCGCGGAACAGGTCGCGCGCCAGGTCGCTGCGGAACAGCGGGCGGAACTCGAGGTTGACGAAGCCCGTCCGGGCCAGCAGCTCGCGCAGGGTGTCCTCGCGGAAGTACCGCACGACATGGTGCTGACGCCGGTGGCTCTCGACCAGATCGGGCTCGGCGATGGTCTCCAGCGTGTCGACCGAGAAGACGATGCGCGCGCCCGGCTTCATGATCCTCAGGCACTCGCGCAGCACCTCCTCGTGGTTCGGGATGTGCTCCAGGACGCAGACGCTGAGCACCACGTCGAAGGTGTCGGCGGCGAATCCGACCTGCTCGAGCGGTTGCGCGAAGAATTCCAGGTTCGCCCGCGCGCCGAAGGCGCGGGCATGCTCTCGCGCAATGGCGATGAAGCGCTCGTTGACGTCGACGCCGCAGGTGCGCGCGAAGCGCCGGCCCAGGAGCATGGTGTGCAGGCCGTCGCCGCAGCCGATGTCCAGCGCGGTCCCGCCGCCGGGCGGCGGCAGCCACTCGAGCATGGCCTCGTACTCGAGGATCTTGAACGGGCTGTAGGTGAAGTTGATGTGCGGATAGATCCCCAGCGGCATCAGGGCCCGCAGCAGGCGGTGCTTCACGTCGACTCCCTTGCGCCGGCTAGCGGCGGCCGGCCCGGCGCAGGATCTCCTGCTCGCGGGCGGTCAGGCTCTGCAGGCCCTCGCGCGAGATCTTGTCGAGCACGGCGTCGACCTCGGCCTTGTCCGCCGCGGAGGTGGCGTCCGTCGCGCGCGACTCGCCGCCGGCGTTCCCGCGCGTCTCGCTGCCACCGGTCCGCGCGGAGCCGCCCGTCCAGACCCCGGCGTCCGGTCGCACCACCTTGGGGCGCCGGCGCCCGCCCCGGCGGCCCCAGGGGGCCCGCAGGCCCAGCCCGGCGCGCAGCGAGGGGATCGTCAGGCGCAGGAAGATGAACCCGGCCGCCATGCCGCCGAGGTGGGCCAGGTGGGCCACGCCGCCGCCGGTATCGGACATCGTGCTCAGCAGCTCGATGAGCCCGAAGAGCACGACCGCGTACTTGGCCTTCATCGGCACGACGAAGAAGATGAGGATGACCGCCTCGGGGAACATCATCCCGTAGGCCAGCAGGATGCCGTAGATCGCGCCGGAGGCGCCGACCATCGGCACGAACGACTCCATGCCGAAGAGGTTGAAGAGGCCATAGGTGAGGGCGCCGCCCAGCCCGCAGACCAGGTAGTAGAGCAGGAACGGGCCACGCCCCCAGCGCGCCTCGATCTGGGAGCCGAACATCCACAGGCCGAGCATGTTGAACAGGATGTGGCCGATGCCGCCGTGCAGGAACATGTACGTCACGAAGCGCCAGGCCTCGAAGCCGCGGATCGCCAGGCTCGGGATGAACCCGAAGATCTCGGTGATCGGGCCGACGTGCCGGCCCACGTAGTCGCGCGCCAGCGTCTGGAGCACGAAGACGGCCACGTTGGCGATCAGCAGGATCTTGACGCCGGGCGTCATGCCCATGCCCCCGAAGGGACCGGCGTCGAGGGTGCGATAGGTGCGCATGGCGGCTGTTCCTTCCGGCGGTTCGCGCGGCCGGCGCCCTCCGGCCCCGCGCGCGAAAGATACATCACGGGCGTCGGTTCGGCACCGCAAAACCCGTCCTGCGGGAATCGACCGGAATGCGCGGACCTGTAGCCCGGCGCGGGCACCGCCCGGATGGATGAAGGGGGAGCCCTGCGGCCCCCCCTCCTGGTGACGGCTGCCGGTCCGCGCCGGTCAGCGGAAGATCGCGTCCATGGCCGCGGCCGCAAGCGGATCGAGCCCGGGCAGCCCGCCGGCCTTGGCGGTCGCCTGCCCGTAGGTCGGGTCCCAGGGCAGCGCCGCCGGGTCGACGTGCGACAGTGCCGGCTGGCCCGCCGGGCGGATCCGGTTGTACTCGTCGATGAAGGCGTTGGCCAGGATCCCGTAGCCGTGGCTGTTGGGGTGGATGCCATCGAGCGAGAACACGGTCGTCGCCGCAGCCTGCGCCACCGTCATGCCGCCGCCCAGCAGGAACAGGAAATGCGTGCGCTGCGGGCCGGTCGTGTCGTTGGCCAGCAGGTCGTTGGCGTCGACCAGGCCGACCGTCGCCACGCCCGAGCCGTTGATCGTGTTGACCACGGTGGCGATCGTCTGGTTGAACACCGTCGTGGCGGTGGCCACGGACGTGTACTCGGCGGCGTCGAGCGTGAGGCTGGCCGGGATGGGCGTCGCCGGGTTGGCCGTCGCGATCCAGGACAGCGCCGGGAAGCGGACATACTGCACGTTCGCTTCCTCGAAGCCGCCCGGCCACGCCTGGCCGATCTGCTGCGTGACGTAGAAGCTGAACGTCGCCTGCGGGATGAAGTACGGCGTGCTCGTCACGCTCGGGATGTTGGCCACGATGATCGTCGGCTTCAGCCCGTTGTTGCGCTGGGCCAGGCCGCCGGCAAGCATCGCCAGCATCGCGGTGTAGTCGTCGGCGAAGGCCAGGTGTCCCGGTGACCCGAAGTTGCCGAAGTTCGGCGCCGGTTCGCCGCTGGTGGCCGGGCCCAGCACGTCGTTGTTGCCGAGCCACAGCGTCGTCAGGGCGCCGCCCTTGGCCACGGCCTGGTAGTACTGGGAGGCGGACTGGAACGTCACCGGGACGAAGCCGCCGGGGCCGGGGTAGCCGGCGCTGACGGGCGTGTTGCCGAAGAACGTGGCGCGGTTGATGAAGTCGAAGAACGGGTTCGCGCCGCTGGCGCTGGTGGCCGAGCTGTAGGCGTTCATGCCGTCGTGCAGGACCGCGCCCGGCACGCCCAGGTTGTGGTACTGCGTCGGCTGCGTGGCAGCCAGCAGCAGCGTCGACTGGACCTGCGCCAGCGGCGTGGTGCCCAGGACCGTGATGTTGGCGCCGTCGAAGTGGAGGACGCCGGTGACGTTGCTCCCGGACACGCCGCCGATGCCGGGCGAGGCGATCCACGGCTGCGTGAACTGGGTCCGCGACAGGCCCATCTGCGCGGCGATCAGGTTCGGGTAGCTGTAGGCCTGGCCGGCCTGCATCAGCCCGCCGTCCATGAAGCCGGCGGTCAGGCTGTTGCCCACCGCGACGTAGCGTGCGCCGGCATCCTCGACGCCGGGAGCGTTGATGTCGCCGGACGGGTCTTCCGGGGCCTCCAGCGAGCAGCCGCCGAGGGCCAGCAGAGCGCCCAGCAGCAGGAGGCCGGGCAGCATCTTCGGGAACTTGTCCATGTTCTTCATCGCCTGCACCTCCTCCTAGAAGTTGTAGCGGAGGCCGACCCCGAACAGGTTGGCCAGCGACTTGTACGAGCCGAAGGGGTAGTCCGTGGTGTGGCGCAGGGGCTCGCCGTCCTCGACGTTCGTCCGCTCGGTGCCCACGACCACCATGTAGCTGACGTTCAGGTCCCAGTTGCCGTGCAGGTAGCGCACGCCGAACGAGTAGTCGTTGCGATCGCTGTCCGGCAGCAGGGGGCTGACCGAGATCAGCGGCTGCGGCGTCTTGTCGTGCACGTAGCCGGCCATCAGGCTGACGCTGTCGGTGGCCCAGTACTCGGCGCCGAAGCGCACCTGCCAGGAATCCTCGTAGCCGAAGTAGATGTTCTGGTCCAGCGCGTCGGTGTCGAAGTCGAGCGCCAGCTTCTCGAACGTGCTCCAGCCGAACCGTACGTAGTTGCCCTCGAGGCGCAGCCGCTCGCTCGCATGGTAGGCGGCGCCCAGCGACATGATCGAGGGCAGGTTCAACTCGCTGGACAGCAGCTGCTCGCTCCCGCCCAGGCCGGCGATGAGCGTCGCGGCCCAGGGCGCGCCCGTGGTCTGGACGTTGGTCAGCGTCGCGGTGCGGTCCTCGAACTCCATCGTCTTCTCGAAGTGGTACATCGCCCCGAACGACCACTTCGGGTTCGGCCGGTACATGAGGCCGAACGACGGCGTCAGGTTCACCTTGCTGCGGCCCTCGATCTCGGTCTCGATGGCGTTCGTGCCGAACTGCGGCTCGGGCGAGTACTTCTTCAGGGAGAGGTGCTGGCTGGCGATGTCCACGCCGACCGCCACGGCCAGGCCCTCGGCCGCCAGGTAGCTCACCGCCGGCGTGACGTACACCGTCTCGATGGCGACGTCGTGGCTGATGCGGCGGCCGACCCAGTCCGCCCCGTCCTTCCACTCGACGCCCAGCCCGAACGGCGCATACAGGCCGACACCCCAGGCCAGCTTCTCGGACGTGCTGTTGGTGTAGGCGGTGCCCGGCACCAGGTAGACCCGGTCGGCGGACTCGCCGGTCTGCAACGCGTCGCCCTGCGACAGGTGGCCGCTGAACTTGAACTGCGGCGCCACGCCGATGAAGTTCAGGTCCAGGCCGCGGCCGTTCTGGAAGGACAGGCCCGCCGCGTTGTAGAACAGGGCGGAACCGTCGTCGGCCGTCGCGGTGAAGGCGCACCCCAGGGCGGTGGCCCGCGAGCCGGCTTCGTAGATGCTGAATCCGGAGGCCCGGGCCTGCCCGGCGGACGCGAGCAGCACCGCGGCGGGCAACAGCACCGCGACCAGGGTCCGCGTCAGGATCCTCTTGAGCATGGCGTCTCCTCGTAACAGGGAACGGGGAACGACCGGCGCGGCGCGCGGCACGCTCGACCGGCCTCCGCGGGAGCGGAGGACCGGCGCTTGCGCGCCTGGCCGCTTGGACGTGACTGTCCCGGACCGTACCATAGTGCTCGGATGGGGGCAAAGCGGTTTTCAGGATGGTCGTCGGCGGAATCCCGGCAGGTCCGGGCCCCGGTCCGGCGGCCGCAAACGCCGGGGGCACATGGGTGTACGTGGACGACGGGACGACGCTGGCGATGGTCCGCGGTGGCGATCGGCCGCGGCCCGGGCAGGAGCCCGCGCTGCGCGCGCTCTTGGCGGAGCCTGCCTGCGACGACGACCGTTTCGTCGCGGCCATCTGGCGGGCCGCGGCGCTGCCCGGCAGGGCCCTTGACGCGGGGGCCGCTGCCTCCGGACCGCTCCAGGATCTCGGCTGGGGCCCGGTCATCGCCACCGCCGACGCCGGTTCGTCGCCGTACGAGGCGCTGCGCGAGGTGACCGCCGCCAGCCCGCCCCTGCGGTCGCCCGTCGCCTGCCTGACCCTGGGCGGTGATGCGCTGCGCGGCCAGAACGGGCGCCGCTGGCAGGCCGTGCGGGGGAACCTGCACCTCAGCGTGGCGATGCCGTGCGACCTGGATGCCGCCGCCTGCG
This sequence comes from Candidatus Krumholzibacteriia bacterium, assembly GCA_041908585.1. Taxonomy (GTDB): domain Bacteria; phylum Krumholzibacteriota; class Krumholzibacteriia; order LZORAL124-64-63; family LZORAL124-64-63; genus CAINDZ01. The sequence goes on along the minus strand of JAYRFB010000275.1, from coordinate 36,692 downwards.
CGCCGTCGTTGCCGATGCTGGCTGCCGTCGCGCTCTGCGAGGCGGTGGAGGACCTGCTCGGCGGCACGTCGGCCCGCGCCGCCGGCCTGGGCATCAAGTGGGTCAACGACGTCGTCCTGGCCGGCGGCAAGGCGGGAGGCGTGTTGACCGCCCTGCGCACGCGCGGGCCGCGCGTCGAGGCCTATTTCGCCGGCCTGGCCCTCAACCTGGCGAAGGCGCCGGTCCTGGCGCCCGACCCGTTCACCCAGCCCGCGACGTCGCTGGCCGGCCCCGGCGGGACGGTGCCCCTGGCGCCGGCGGCCGCCGCGGTGCTCGCGCGGCTGCGGAGTCGCCTCGAGCAGGTGGCTGACGCAGGGTGCGACGGGCTCGTGGACGCTTATCGCGCCCGCTCGGTGGTTCTGGGGCGCGAGGTCGCGATCTGGCCCGACGGTACCCGCGAGCGGCTGGCCGCGGCGCCGGGCCAGCCGGTCCCGCCGCCCGAACGGTACGGCCGGGTGGAGGCGATCGGGCCCGATCTCGCGCTCCACCTGGCCGGGCAGGCGCTCCCGGTGACCGGCGGTTGCCTGCGCCTGGTGGACGGGCCGAACGCCGGCCGCCCTCGCGGCTAAGTGAGGCCCCGGCCGACACCTCCGCAGTAAAGCCCTGCGAAAACCTGCCGATCTTCCCGGCGATCCCGTGCCACCGGGGTCCCGCCCGGCCCAGCAGCCGCGCGGCGCGAAAGGAAGGCAGGCAAGGATGCTCGGCCGGACCGCCAACCACGACCTGCGGATCGCGAGGCTGCTGGCCAGCCGCGCGACTCCCGGCAACTTCGCCTATGCGGGGTGCTCGCTGCTGGTCGGGTTGCTGGTCTCGGTGTGGCGCGACCACCCCTGGGAGTGGGCCGCCCTGACGCTGGCCTCCGCGCTGTTCGGCTTGAGGCGGAACTCGCTGTGCCGTCGCTTCGAGTCCCGGTACCCGCGCGATCCCGATTCCTGGGAGCGCGACTTCCGCCTGGCGAGCCTGGGACTGGCGGCCAGCTGGGCCACCCTGGTGGTCCTGGTGACGATGCACTACGGGGTCGGCGCCGAGCTGGTGCTGGTGCTGCTGGTCACGACCGGCCTGGGCGGCGGCATCATCAGCGCGATGAGCGCCGACCTGGCGCTGGCGCTCCCCGTGCTGGCAACCATCCTGGGCCTGCCGGCTCTGGCGACGATCACGCTGCCGTCCCCCCAGGACCTGCAGCTGTCGGTGATGCTGGCGGTGTACCTGGCCTACTGCGTGTCGCAGGCGCGCATCCAGAACCGCCAGATGCGCGCCGAGGCCGCCGCCGCCGCCCTGCTCGAATCGCGCTCGCGTGAACTGGCGGTCGCCAAGCACCAGGCCGAGGCGGCGAACGAGGCGAAGAGCCTATTCCTGGCCAACATGAGCCACGAGATCCGCACCCCCATCAACGGGCTGCTGGGGATGACCGAGCTGGCGCTGGCGACCGGCGTGACCCCCGAGCAGCGGGAGTACCTGGAGCTGGCCCGCCACTCCGGGCGCAACCTCCTGGCACTGGTCACGGACGTGCTGGACTACTCGCGCATCGAGGCCGGGCACCTTCAGCTCGACCCGCAGGATACGGACATCCGCGCGCTGGTGGGCCGCACCGTCGATTCCCTGGTCATCGGCAACGCAGGACTCCACGTCCCGGTCACCTGGAGTGTCGACGACTCGGTGCCGGCCGTCTGCTCCCTGGATCCGCTGCGGCTGCGCCAGGTGCTGACCAACCTGGTCGGCAATGCCATCAAGTTCACGCGCAACGGCAGCATCGCCGTCACGCTGCGCGGCGAGCCGCGCGACGACTCCTCGCGCTGGCTCGTGGGCGAGGTGACGGACACCGGGATCGGGATCCCGCCGGGCAAGCTGGAGACGATCTTCGGCACGTTCTCGCAGGCGGACAGCTCCTTCGCCCGCGAGTTCGGCGGCGCCGGCCTGGGGCTGGCCATCACGCGCCAGCTGGTCGAGCTGATGGGCGGCGACATCCGCGTGCAGAGCGAGCCCGGGCAAGGCAGCACGTTCACCTTCCGCGTCGTGGCCGGCGCTCCCCGCGCCGCCGATGCGGCCGCCGGCACCGGCGGGACCGGGGCGGGCGCACGCCCTTCGCTGCCGTCGCTGGACGTCCTGGTGGTCGAGGACAACGTCGTCAACAGCCGGTTCGTCGAGAAGCTGCTCGAGCGTCGCGGGCATCGCGTGCAGGTCGCGGCCAACGGGCGCCTGGGCGTGGAGGCGAGCGCCGAACGCGCCTGGGACCTGATCCTCATGGACGTGCAGATGCCCGAGATGGACGGGCTGGCGGCGACCCGCGCCATCCGCCGGCGCGAGGCGGACGAAGGCGCGCACGTGCCCATCGTGGCGCTCACCGCGCACGCCTCGGCCGAGGACCGCCAGCGCTGCCTGGCCGCCGGCATGGACGACTACCTCACCAAGCCGCTGCGCGTGCCGCTGCTGGAGGCCATCCTCGAGCAGCTGGCCCTTCGCAAGGACGGCGTGCCCGCCTGACGAAGCCGCGCGCGGGCCGCTCCGGGAACCGAAGACCGCGCGCGGCGTACTTCCCCGGATGCGCCGCTGCCCGGGACCCGCCCGCTGGTTCATCTCGTCGGTCCTGGCCGCCGTTGCCCTCGTTTCCCTGCTGGCGGCCGCCGAACGCTGGCTGGCGCCGGGCACCGGCGGGTACCGCCAACAGCCCGTCGCGGAGCCCGATCGGTGGCTGGCGCTCCTGCCGCCGCCGCGCGAGGTGGCGCCGCTCGCCGCACCGCCTCCGGTCGCCCGTCGGACGCAGCGCCCGCCGGAGGCCGTCGCCGAGCCACCGTGGTGGGAATGGGCCTGGCGCGCGCGTGCCGCCGGCCGGGTGGCGGCGGACCTTGTCGCCTCGGCGCCCGCAATGCCCGATTCCACGCCCCTCCTGCTGGCGCGGCTGGGCGTCGAGCCCGGATTGCTGGCCCGGACGCGCCCCGACAGCGTCCTGGCCGCACGGCTGGCGTGGCTGACGCTGCGCGAGGGTTTCCTGCCGGCGGAGGTGCGCCCGCTGCTGCGTTCGCTCGGGCGCGCCGAGGCCTACCGCGCGATCGCCGCCCAGGCGGCCAGCCTGTACGACGAGTTCCTGGACCAGGAGATCATCACGCCGGACTGAACCGGCGAGAGCCCTCGCTGCGGGCCCGCGGCAGCGGTTGCGCAATCGCAGCCCTGCTGCTTTAATCTGACCGTTAACGTGGAGGATCGGGCCCCGGGTCGGCGGTGACCCGCGCAGCGAGAGGGCGACAGCGATGTTTCGGGTGACGCGAGCCGAGGAACAGGCGGTGCGCCTGGTGATGCGCATGGCGCACATGGGCGGACAGGTGACGCTCGGCGACCTGGCGCAGGCCGAGAACCTGCCCGAGCCCACCGTGGCGAAGCTCCTGGGCATGCTGCGGCGCGGCGGCGTGGTGGATGCCCTGCGCGGCCGCTACGGCGGCTACGTGCTGGCCGGTGCGCCGGAAGGGATCTCGGCTGCGCAGATCATCTACTCGGTCAGCGGCGATCCCGTCGCCGGCTTCCCCTGCGGCGACAGTTCCGATTCCCCCGACTGCCCGCGCAACAACAACTGCGGGCTGCGCCCCGTGTGGCAGCACCTGGAAGGTCGCCTGACCGAGGTCCTCAAGCAGACGACGGTGGCCGACCTCCTCAAGAAGGAAGATGTCGCGTTGCAGGACCTCAACCGGCTCTGGCCGCTCACCGGGGAGTAGCGCGCGTGTTCGCGATCGGCTGGCAGGACGACGGTACCGTGCGACTGGAGGGGCGGCTGGACGCGGCAAGTGCGCCGCAGGCGCGCGAATTCCTGTCCGGCGTGCAGGGCCGCTGCCGGCTCGACTTCACCCGGCTCGACTACATCGCCAGCGCCGGGCTGGGCATCCTCGTGGCCGTGCAGCGCCGCCTGCGCGACGGCGGTGGCGGGCTGGTGCTGGGCGGCTTGAACCCGCACCTCCGCGACGTGCTTGGGCTGGCGGGCTTCGAGGGAATCTTTGAGTTCGAGTGACGCATGCCGCCGCTGACGCTGGCCGCGCGCGCGGCCATCGCCTGCCTGCCGGTCCTGGTCTTCCTTGCCACCCTGGTCGCGCTCGATACGTTCCGCCTCGTGAGACGCAGGCGGGTGGCCGCGGCCCTCGTCACCGGCGGTATCACCGCCCTCGGCACCTACTTCCTCAACACCTGGCTGCTGGGCCTGACCGGCCTGGAGTCCTGGCGCTTCGCGGTGCTCGTGGCGCCGGTCGTCGAGGAGGCGGTCAAGGGCGCCCTGGTCGCCTGGCTGGTGGCCACACGCCGCGCGGCCTTCCTGGTCGACACCGCGATCCTGGGCTTCGCCACCGGCGCGGGCTTCGCCATCGTCGAGAACGCCTACTACCTGAGCCAGCTGCCGGACGCGCCCCTGCTCGTGTGGCTGATCCGCGGCCTGGGCACGGCGATCATGCACGGCGGCGTGACCGCGGTGTTCGGCCTGATGCTGCAGGCGTTCGGCGAGCGGGGTGGCGCGGGCACGGGCCGACCGTGGCTGGGGGCGCTGCTGGTCGCCGCCCTGCTGCACGGGCTGTTCAACCGCTTCATGGTGCAGCCGGTCCTGGCCACGTCCCTGACCCTGGTGCTCCTGCCGGGCGCGCTGGTGGCCGCCTGGCGCCTGGGCGAGCGCCGGCTGCGCCGCTGGCTGGGGCGGGGCTTCGACCTGGACAGCGAGCTGCTGTCGCTCATCCGCGACGGGAACGTGGCGGCGACACCGGTGGGGCGCTACCTGCAGTCCCTGACCGACAACTTCCGGCCCGACATCGTGGCCGACATGCTCTGCCTGCTGCGCCTGCAGTGCGAGCTGAGCCTGCGGGCGAAGGGGACGCTCCTGTTGCGGGAACAGGGCTTCGAGCCGGCGCCCGATCCCGAGCTGCCGGGACGCCTGGCCGAGCTGCGTTGGCTGGAGAGGTCCGTGGGGCGCGCCGGGCTCCTGGCCCTGCGTCCGCTCACCCGCTGGCGGGGCACCGATGCCTGGCAGCGGCACCTGCTCGCCGAACAGGCCAGCGCCTGAGCCGGGCACCAGGCGCGCGGCGCTCAGTCCTGCGGAGCCGCCGGGGCCGCCTCGATCGCCAGACGATAACCCACGCCGTGGACGGTCACGATATGTCGCGGCCGGGCCGGGTCCTCCTCGACGATCTTGCGCAAGGCCAGGATGAAGTTGTCGACCGTGCGCATGGTGGGGTAGGCGTCGAAGCCCCACACGCGGTCCAGGATGGTCTGGCGGTCCACCGGCTCGCCCTGCTGCTCGCAGAGCAGGCGCAGGATCATCGCCTCCTTCTCCTTCAGCTCGATCCTGCCGTCCGGCGTCGTCGCCTCATAGGTGCGGAGGTTGACCTCGGCGCGCCCGATGCGGACGGTGGCGGGCACGTCCTGGGCGCGCAGCCAGTCCTGCCGCCGGAAGATGGACTTGATGCGGGCTAGCAACTCCTGCAGGTCGAACGGCTTGGTGATGTAGTCGTCGCCGCCCTCGTCCAGTCCCCGGATGCGGTCCTGGCCCGCGCCGCGCGCGGTGAGGAACAGGATCGGCACGCGGTCGCCGGCCTGTCGCACGTGGGCGCAGAAGGCGAAGCCGTCCATGCCCGGCAGCATCACGTCGAGCAGGATCAGGTCGACGCCGCCGCGCTTCCAGGCGGCCAGCCCGTCCTCGGCGCTGGCGGCCAGCACCGGTTCGTAGCCCTCCAGCTCGAGGTTGATGCCCAGCCCGTCGGCCAGGTGCGCGTCGTCCTCGACCACCAGGATCCGCCGCTTCATGCGCGCTCCTCTCGGGACCCGGCCGGCGCCGCCGGCAGGGTCAGCGTGAAGGTGCAGCCACGGCCTTCCTCGCTCTGCAGGGAGACCTTGCCGCCGATGCTCTCGATGTTCCGTCGGACCAGGTACAGGCCCAGGCCCGTGCCGCCGTGCCGCTGGTTGCCCGAGGTGCTATAGAAGCAGTCGAATACGCGCGACTGCAACCTGCGAGGGATGCCCGGGCCGTCGTCGGCGACGATCACCAGGTGCTGGCGGCGCCCGGCCTCGACGGTCACGGTCACCCGCACCGGACGCGGGCTGTGCTTGACCGCGTTGACCAGCAGGTTGCGCAACGCCAGGGCCAGGTACAGGCGCTGGCCCATGACCGCCGCGCCCGGCGTCCCGACCAGCTCGAAGCGGGCGCCGTGGTCGGCTGCGAGCGACCGCAGACCGTCCAGGACCGACTGCGCCTCCTGGCAGAGGTCGAGGCGCTGGCGCGGCCCCACGGCGAACGTGTCGTCCGCGCTCATCGCCAGCATGTCGTCGACCAGGTTCTCCAGCCGCACGACGTCCTCGACCATGCGCTTCTGGATGCGCCCGCGCGCCTCGTCCGGCAGGCCCTCCCGCGCGAGCGTCTCGGTGTACAGTCGCAGGCTGGCCAGCGGGGTCTTGAACTCGTGCGTGGCTCCGGCCAGGAACAGCTCGCGAGCCTGCTTGAAGCGCTCGGCCTGCCGCCAGGAGACGGCCAGGATCGTCGAGCCGGACGCCAGCAGCAGCAGGAAGAAGCCGCCCTCGTAGAGGAACATGTTGCGGCGCCGGCGTCCCTCGGATTCGAGATCGGCCACGATGCGCGGGTCGATCTCCGTCTCGATGCCATGCGGCGTGCGCCGGAACACGAGATGGGGGAACGACGGGCCCAGCCAGCGCTCGGGATCGGCGCGGACCTCGGCGTCGGTGCGGATCAGGAACGCGGCGTGGAGGCGGTCGTTCGCCATCTTCTGCAGGCTGTGGTCGACGTAGAGGCGGCCCTCGACGGTCAGGTAGTAGACCCACCAGGCGCCCAGGGCGCAGATCATCGTCACCAGCAGGCCGTAGACGAAGCCCATGCGGCTGCGCATCGCGCCTTCCTTCCCGCGTCTCGCCGATCGCGCGCCTCCCGGGCGTCGGGACGGCGGTGGCGCGGCCGGCGTGACAAGCGAAAAGGCCCGACCGAGGCCGGGCCTTTCCTATGTGGTAGCGGGGACAGGATTTGAACCTGTGACCTTTGGGTTATGAGCCCAACGAGCTACCAGACTGCTCCACCCCGCATCCAATCTGCTTCGCGGCATCCATTCTGCGTCGCGGCATTCAAACTGCTTCGCGACATCCGGTTCGCTTCGCGGGCCGGAATATAGGCAGGTGCTGTCAGCAAGTCAAGGCCGTCCGGCGCACGGGGCGCGCCGGTCGCCTTGGTCAGTTCCCGGCCTGCTGTGTCGCGGCGTCCGCCGGCAGCACCTTCAGCACGGCTTCCTCGGGCCTCTTCATGCCCGCCTTCTCGCGCGCCAGGCGCTCCAGCGTCTCGGGGTCGTCCTGGAGCGCCTGGAGGTCGCTGCGGATCCGCTCGTTCCGCCGGACCAGTTCGTCGACCTCGCGCGACAGCTCGGCATCCTGGGCGCGCAGGCGTCGCCAGGCCGGCACGCCGCTGTCCCCGAACTGGACCAGGGCGACTCCCGCCAGGACCACGAGCGCGGCCGTCCAGAGCGCGGCGCGGGGCACCCACGCGCGCCCGCGGCGCACCGAGCGCAGCGCGCCGCCGCCGGACGGGCCGGCGCGGCGCGCGAAGTCGAACGAACGCGGCATCCTTGCCATGTCGAGGCTCCCTCGTCAGCGCAGGTTGTAGAAGCAGCCCAGGCCGGGGTACACGGCCAGGTCGTCCAGTTCCTCTTCGATGCGCAGCAGCTGGTTGTACTTCTCGACGCGGTCGCTGCGGCACAGCGAGCCGGTCTTGATCTGCCCGGCGTTCGTGGCCACCGCCAGGTCGGCGATGGTGTTGTCGGCCGTCTCGCCGCTGCGGTGGCTGATCACGTTGGTGAAGCGCGCGCGCTTGGCGACCTCGATCGTCTCGAGCGTCTCGCTCAGGGAGCCGATCTGGTTCAGCTTGACCAGGATGCTGTTGGCGCAGCCCTCGCTGATCGCGCGGCGCAGGCGCTCGGGGTTGGTGACCAGCAGGTCGTCGCCGACGATCTGCACGCGGCCGCCGAGCGCCTCGTAGAGGCGGCCCCAGCCGGCCCAGTCGTTCTCGTCGAGCCCGTCCTCGATCGACATGATCGGGTAGTTGTCGACCAGGCCCTTGTAGAACTCGATCAGGCGCGCCGCATCCCAGGGCTCGCCGCCCTCGGCCGCCAGCGTGTACTTCCCGTCCTTGCACATGCCGCTCGAGGCGACGTCCAGCGCCAGCACGATGTCCTCGCCCGGCCGGTAGCCGGCCTTCTCGATCGCCTTGCACAGGTAGTCGAGCGCCTCGCGGTTGCTGCCGAGGTTCGGCGCGAAGCCGCCCTCGTCGCCGACCGAGGTGGCCAGGCCCTTCTCGTGCAGGATCTTCTTCAGGGCGTGGAACGTCTCGGCGCCGTAGCGCAGCGCCTCGCGGAAGGTGGGGGCGCCCACCGGCATGATCATGAATTCCTGGATGTCGACGTTGTTGTCCGCGTGCGCGCCGCCGTTCAGCACGTTCATCATCGGCACCGGCAGCGTGTGCGCGTGGACGCCGCCCAGGTACTGGTACAGCGGCAGGCCCACCGAGGCTGCGGCGGCCTTCGCCACCGCGAGGCTGACGCCGAGGATCGCGTTGGCGCCCAGCTTGCCCTTGTTCGGCGTGCCGTCGAGGTCCAGCAGGATGCGGTCGACCAGCGTCTGGTCGGTGGCCTCGATGTCCAGGAGCGCTTCCTCGATGTCGCTGATGTTGCCGACGGCCGTCAGGACGCCCTTGCCGCCGTAGCGCGCCTTGTCGCCGTCGCGCAGTTCGAGGGCCTCGTGCTCGCCGGTGGAGGCGCCGCTCGGCACGCCGGCGCGGCCGACGCTGCCGTCCTCGAGGAAGACATCGACCTCGACCGTGGGGTTGCCCCGCGAATCGAGGATCTCCCGGGCCCTGATGTGTTCGATCGCGCTCATCGGATCCCCTTGGGTGGCTGTCGGGCAGGCATGGCCCGGCGTCGCCGCGGCGCCGGGTGGTGTGCACGCCGGGAGTCTAGGATCCGTCCCCCGTACTGTCAACCACGGCCGGGGCGGCCGCGGCGAAGGACGGCGGCCGGGCGCGCCGGGGTTGACCCCCGGCGGCGGCTGCGCCTATGTTCTGCCCCGCTCGAACGACGGGAAGGGTGCGCCGGCGTGTTCGACCGCCATCAGGATCTCAAGACGATCCGCCGCTGCAAGCGCGGCGAGGAGGCCGCCTTCGCGGAGATCCTCGAGCGCTATCGTGCGCCCATCTACAACCTCTGCTACCGGATGTCGCGCAGTCCCGAGGACGCCCGCGACCTGGCGCAGGAGGTGTTCATCAAGGTCTTCCGCCTGCTGGACCGCTTCGACGAGGAGTACGCGTTCAGCAGCTGGCTCTTCCGCATCGCGACCAACCACTGCATCGACCACCTGCGGCGGCATCGCCTGCGGTTCCTGTCCCTGGACGGGGTCGCCGGGCCGGACGGCGAGGAGTTCGAGCTGCAGATCCCCGACGAGGGGCCGGAGCCGGATGCGGTGCTCGAGCGCAAGGAGGCGATGCAGCGGCTGGAGGAAGTGATCGCCGACCTGCCGCCCCATTACCGGGCCATCACCCTGTTGCGGCACCAGCAGCAGCTGTCATATGACGAGATCGCCGAGGTCCTGCAGCTTCCCCTCGGCACGGTCAAGGCCCGGATCCACCGGGCCCGGGCCCAGATCCAGCAGATCCTCGAGGCGCGTTCCTACGACATCTGAACGCCCGGAGGGGGGCAGGGACCGGCGGCCACGTGAAAAATTGTGCGCGAAACCGTGAAACCCCAGGCCGCCGGCCGGCGTAGGTACCGGCGGCAGGTGATCTAGTCAATGTCGGGGGATTCGACACCTGCCGGATCGGGGCGGGGGCGGAAGGACCACGGTTCGGCCGTCCCCCCCCATCTTGACGGACGACGTCGCGCCAGGGCCGGGAGGGAACCCGGGCCGGGGGCGGCGCCGGCAGGGGAGGTTGGAGGGAATGGACGCACATGACCAGCGGAGGGACCGGGGGATGGATGCCATCGGCTGCCCGGACTGCCGCATCGAATTGCAGGACTATCTCGACGGGACGCTGGAGAAGAAGCGCTCCCTGTCCATTTTCCTGCACCTGCGGGACTGCGACGCCTGCCAGCGCGAGCACGAGGCGCTGAGCCGCGTCTTCGCCGGCCTGGACGCCCTGCCTGCCCACGAGGCCCCGGCTGATTTCGACGCCGTGGTCCTGGCTGCCGTGCCTTACGCGGCCTACCGGGCGATGGAGCCCCTGCGCCGCGAGCGGGTCCCCGTCTACCTGGAACGCGGCTTCCTGCCGGCCTGGCTGCGCGCGCCCGCTACCCGTGCCGTCGGCCTGGCCGCGGCCGCGGGTGTGGCCGTAGCCTGGCTGGCCGGCGCCGGGCCTGCCTGGCTGCCGGTCGTCTCCGTGGCCGGGGTCCTGCCGGAGGTCCTGGTCCGGCTGCAGGGGATCGGCCGGCGCCTGATCGGCGCGCAGCGGGCCGGGGGCTGACATGCGCAGGCAGCGGGTGAACGTCGCTGAGCGCCGGGGCCCGTCGACGGGCGCCGGTTTGCTGTTCGCGACATCCGCTGTGGCGGGTCGGCCGGCGTCGTTGCCGCGCCCGCACGCGTACCTGCCGCTGTTCCTGTTGCTGGCCCTCCTGGCGGCCTCGCTGGTCCCGGCCGCGGCCAGGGGGCGCACGTCCGCGCCGCCGGTGCCGCCGGATGCGCCACGTGCCGGCGCCACCGCGGGGCGCGACTCGCTCGTGCAGGAGATCCGCCGCTACCGCCAGCTCATCCGCGTCCTGAGCGACAGCCTCGAGCACGACCGCGCCCGGGCGCTGTCGCCCGAGCACCGCGTGGTCATCGAGCAGAACATCGGCGACATCACCCGCGTCATCGAGGGGATCGGCTCGGAGCTGCGCCGGCTCGAGTTCCAGGTCAAGGACAACCGGATCTCGCTGGTGGACGGCGCCGGCGACGGCATCGTCATCACCGTGCCGGAGAACCTCGACGAGCAGGTCAGCCGCGGCCTGGAGGCGCTGACCGAGGCGATCCTGAACGAGATGCCGGATACGGCGCAGGTTGGCGGTCGCCGGCTGGAGTGGACCAGCTTCCTGCCTGTGCCGGAACCGCCGCCGCCGCCGCGCCGTGTCAGCGAGGGGAACCTGGTGCGCGTCGGGCAGTCGCTGGCGGTCGCGGCCGACGAGGACGTGCACGGCAACGTGGTGGTCGTGTTCGGCGACTGCGACGTGGCCGGGCGCGTGCTCGGCAACGTGGTCGTCGTCGGCGGCAGGCTGGCGCTGCAGGACAAGGCCGACGTGAGCGGCTCGGTGGTTACGGTCGGCGGCCGCCTGGACGCCGATCCCGGCGCCCGCACGGGAGACACGGTCGCCCTCGGTGTGCCGGGTGCCGGCGGCGGCACGGGGATCGGTCGCTTCTTCGAGCATCGCGCCCTGACGTTCGCGGTGGCCCAGGGACTCTTCGTGCTGACGCTGCTGGCGGCGCTGCTGGCGGTCGCGGTCAGCCCCGCCGCGCGCGTGGGCCTGGTCATGGCCCGCCTGGCGGCCGAGCCGTGGCGCGCGTTCGGCCTCGGCGCGGTGATGGTTGTCTTCGGCCCGTTCCTGGCCGCCGCGCTGACCGGCCTGCTGGTGATCACCGTCATCGGCGTGCCGGTGGCGCTGCTGCTGGTGCTGGGACTGTCGCTCGTGGTGGTCCTGGGCCTGACGGCCGCGGGCATCGCGGTCGGGCGCCGGCTCGGCGTCGGCGGTGAACGCACGGCGCCGGCGTTGCTCCTGGGACTGTGCGTGCTCCATGTGCCGTCGTTCGCCGGCTCCCTGCTGCACTTCGCGGGCGCCTCCTGGGCTGCCGTCGGGGCCGTCATGGGCCTCGGCCTGCTGGTCAAGGCGGCCGCGCTGGCTTTCGGCCTCGGCGCCATCGCCCTGTCACGCCTGGGAGCGCGCGGCCCCGCCGCCTGACCGCGGGATCGACCTGGCTGGGTGATTTTCCCCACCGGTTTGCGCCATTTCCCCCAACGAACGGCACCGGCCGTCTCGACGCCGTTGATCGCGCGGTCGGGCAGGTTCGCGCCGGACCTGCACTGCCATCTCCATCTTGTTCTCACACAATGCGTTGAAGCGGAACTGGGGGCGGCATGCGCACGCTGTCCCCAACTTCGTCCGTCCGGCTCGCGGGGGTACGAAAGCTGCGGCATCCGGCGCAGGACCAGGATGGATGGCCGGGGATTCCCCGGCGGACCGCGGCAGGGGCGATCGCAACGCAAAGGACCCCATGATGGCGCGCAACGGAAGCAGGCACCTGGCGGCGGCGGCGGCGACGGCCCTGGCGATGCTCGCGGCCCCCCTGGCCCAGGCGGCCCGCACCGAGACGTTCGCCAATGGCATCCGCGCCACGATCCACGACGCCGCCGAGACCGCGGCGATGTGCGTCGGCAAGGCCGACGGCACGCGCGAGTTCAGCCACCCGCTGGGCGGCTCGGTGCTGCTGGCGCCGTCCACCCGCGCGCTCTACCCGTTCGACCCCGAGGTCGTGGCCGCGGCCCTGGCCGACATGCACGGCTTCGACACCGACGTCGACGTGCAGGTCTACATCCTCGACGGCATCCCGGCCGAGACCGGCAGCAGTTTCGCGCGGCGGGGGGCGATGTTCCTGTCGCCGTCGTTCGCGCCCGCCGACCCGGCGATCGTCTCCTACATCGCGACGCATGAGATGGGCCACGTGCTGACGTGGGCCTTCGTCGACTGGCAGCCGGGGCGCTGGGAGGCCTACGCGTCGGCGCGCGGTCTGGACCTGGCGGCGACCGGGCCGACCGCGCCGCACGCCTGGCGCGCGCGGGAGATCCTGGCCGAGGACATCCGCTACCTGTTCGGTGGCTCGCTGGCGACACGCGGCGCGGGCATCGAGAACCATGCGCTGGCGACGCCCGACCGTGTCGAGGGGCTCGAGTCCCTGCTGGCCGGCTACCTCGCGGGCACGGCGGCAACGACGGCGGCGATTGCGCACGCGTTCCCGAATCCTTGTAACCCGCGCACGACCCTCGAGCTGGTGCTGCCCGCCGGCATGGCGACGGACGCCGGCGCCGACGTCGTCATCCACGATATCGGCGGGCGCCTGGTGCGGAAGCTGCAGGGCGGCGTCGCCGCCAACGGCCGCGTGGCCGTGACCTGGGACGGGCTGGACGACGGTGGCCGGCCGGTACCGTCGGGCCGCTACCTCTACCGCATGGGAGTCGCGGGTGTGTCGGCCCGGGGCGCCGTGACGCTGGTTCGTTGATCGCCGACAAGCGGTTGCCGGGCGACCGCGGGACGAAGGGTGCGCGCCATCCCGGTCGCGCCGCAACATGAAGAGAAGGGATGTACGCATGTCGCGCAGGATGGGCAGGATCCACACGGTGACGGGACTGGGCTTCGCGCTGGCGGCGCTGGCCATGACGGCCGGTTGCGGCGGCGGGTCGGACCCGGCGTCGGCGCCGGATGCGGCGCGGGCCAAGCAGCTCACGGCGACCGAGGAGGTCTACGAGGCCAATCCCGCCTGCGCGCCCTCGGGCAACGGCATCGTCTTCGAGTCCGACGCCACGGGCAACCGCGAGATCTGGCTGCTGCCGGGCGACGGCTCGTCGGCGCGCCAGCTGACCTCCCACGAGGCCGAGGACACGGCGCCCTGCTGGCTTCCCGACGGCAGCGGCATCGTCTTCGAGTCGACCCGCAGCGGCACGAAGTCGATCTGGTACCTGGACCTGTCCGCGCCCGGCGCGCAGCCCGTGCAGATCACCGACGACCAGGGTGAGGACGGCAGTCCCGACGTGTCGCCCGACGGCGCGCTGGTGGTCTACGAGTCGAATCGGGGCGGGCCCAGCGGCCTGGACCTGTGGGTGTCGCCGGTCGGCGGCGGGACGCCCGTGCGGCTGACGGTGAGCGTCGACGGCAGCTATGACCGCACGGCCGACTGGTCGCCCGACGGCAAGCACATCGTGTTCGAGTCCGACCGCAAGGACGGCGCCTCGGCGCTCTACATCGTGCCGTCGAAGGGCGGCAACCTGGTGCGCCTGACCCCGGTGTCCGGCTACGAAGGTCACCCGGCGTGGTCGCCCGACGGCGGACGCGTGGCCTATGAGTCGGACACCGGGGGCACGATGGAGATCTGGTGCGTCGATGCCGACGGCTCGGACGCGCGCGCGCTGACCGACGAGGGCGGCTACTGGCCCTGCTGGAACCACGCGGGCGATCGCATCGTCTACTGCAACTGGGACGCGCGTTCGCCGAACGTCTGGGAGATCGCGGTGCAGTAGAGGCGGGTGTTGGCATCCCCGACGGGATTCGAACCCGTGTTGCCGCCGTGAAAGGGCGGTGTCCTAACCACTAGACGACGGGGACGCCGGTAGGCGGAGGCGCGAAAACTACCCTATCGGCTGGGCGAAGTCAAACGGGCCCCGGGGCGGCGGATGCCCCCGGGGCCCGCTGCGCGCCTGTCCTCGGCTCAGCGACCGGCTGCCTCCTGCAGCAGCAGCGCGGTCGTGCGGGCGCCGTTCCAGAAGTTCTCGAGGTGGAACTTCTCGTTCGGGGAGTGCGCGTTGTCGGTCGACAGCCCGTAGCCCAGCAGCAGCACCGGCGCCTTCAGGCACGACTGGAACGTGCCCACGATGGGGATGCTGCCGCCCTCGCGGATGAACACCGGCTCGGCGCCGAAGCCGGCCCGCAGCGCGCGGATGCCCGCCTGCATCATCGGCGAGTCCCGCGGCACCAGCACCGGGTTCGCGTTGTGGAGGTTCTCCACCTCGACCTTCACGCCCGGGGGCGACAGCCGGCGCACGTGCTCGGCGAAGGCGGCCGCGATCGCCGGCGGGTCCTGGTTCGGCACCAGCCGCATCGAGACCTTGGCCATGGCGCCGGCCGGGATGATGGTCTTGGCGCCCTGGCCGCCGTAGCCGCTGGCCAGTCCGTTGACGTCGCAGGTAGGACGGGCCCACATCCGTTCGAGCGTGGTGTAGCCGTTCTCGCCGTACGCGGCTGGAGCTCCTGTCTCGTCGCGCAGGATCTCGTCGGTGTAACCCAGCGAGGCGAACGCACGGCGCTCTTCGGCGTCGAGGTCGAGCACCTGGTCGTAGAAGCCGGGCACGGTGCAGCGACCATCGGCGTCCTTCAGGCCCGCGATGATCTGCGCCAACGCGTTGGCGGGGTTCTGCACGGTGCCGCCGTAGCTGCCGGAATGCAGGTCGCGCGACGGGCCGCTCACGCGGATCTCCATGTAGGCCAGGCCCTTCAGCGAGTAGCAGATGCCCGGCGTGGTCTCGTTGTAGAGGGCGGTGTCGGAGATGATGACGGCGTCACAGGCCAGCTTGTCGGCGTTGGCCTCGGTATAGTCGTAGATGTGGCGGCCGCCGCACTCCTCCTCGCCCTCGAGGATGAACTTGAGGTTGACCGGCAACTCGGTACCGGTGCGCAGGTAGGCCTCGAGCGCCTTGAAGTGCGCGTAGAACTGGCCCTTGTCGTCGGTGGCGCCGCGCGCGTAGAGCACGCCGTCTTCCAGCCGCGGCTCGAACGGCGGCGTCTGCCACAGGTCGAGCGGGTCGACCGGCTGCACGTCGTAGTGCCCGTAGAAGAGCAGCGTGGGGCGCCCGGCCACGGGCGCCGTGCGGGCGAAGACCAGCGGGTGGCCGTTGCCCTCGACGATCTCCACGTCGAGGCCGAGTCCGCGCAGCTCGCGGGCGCAGAAGTCAGCGGCGGCCCGGACGTCGCCGGCGTGATCGGATTGCGAGCTGATGCTGGGGATGCGCAACAGGTCGCACAATTGGGCCACGTGCTCCTGTCGATGCGCCTGCAGGTAGGCGAGCACCGCGTCGAGGGACATGTTCGGCTCCTGGTCTGGAGGCGGCGCGAGGTGGGGGACTGCGCGCCGGATTCGTGGTTCGTTCCCGGCCAAACTACCCTTGACACACCGGGGTGTCGAGGCGATTGTGACCGGGTCGGCCGGCCGCACCACGTCGCCGGCGCCTGAATCCCGAGCTGCCCGCCGCCCCGGCCCGCCCGCGGACGATCGCCCGTGGGGCGTCCGCATCGGTTGCCGCGCGGCGTGGCGGCGCGATCCACGGCCCACTGCACACGGGGGAGGAACCCACATGGCTGAGATGATCATCAGCAAGACCAAGACGAAGGAAGCGGTCAAGGAGTGCAACGTGTCGGGCGAGTTCTACGACGCCCTTGATGCCAAGGTGCGCGAGTTGATCATCGCCGCCGAGAAGCGCGCGCTGGAGAACGGTCGCAAGACCGTCCGTCCCTGCGACCTGTAGTCGCGCGAAGTCCTGGAGCGGGCGCGTCCCCGCTTCGACGTGAACGGGAACCCCGCCGGGTTCCCGTTTCGCGTTCGTGGGTGACACCACGGACGGTCGCGTCCCCGCCGCTTGACGGTCCGGCGCGGCGCGGCTCTGCAGGTGCGCCTGCCTTCGCGCCGCTGCTGCTGCCGGCGCCCGCGGCGCCGGCGCTGCCGCGGCGTCGAGGGCACGGGGCTTGCCCCTCCCCGCGCAGCAGCGGGGAGGGACCATGCCGGTCAGGGTCAGGACGGGCGCGCTCCGGGGAATCGCCGGGCAGCCCGTCAGCGTCGAGGTCGTCATCAGCCGCGGGTTGCCCGGCTTCCACCTGGTCGGGTTGCCGGGGGCCGAGGTGCGCGAGAGCCGTGAGCGCGTGCTGTCCGCGCTGCGGTACTGCGGGGCAAAGGCGCCGCCGGGACGCATCACGGTCAATCTGGCGCCGGCCGCGATCCGCAAGAGCGGGGCGTCCTTCGACCTGGCCATCGCCATCGCCGTGGCGGCGGCGGCCGAGGGCTGGGTCGTCGACAGCGGCACCCGCGAACGGCTGCGGGCGGTCGTGCTCGGTGAACTCTCCCTGTTCGGGGAGTTGCGACCGGTGCGCGGGCTGCTGCCCATCCTGCTCGATGCCGCCTCGCGGACGGGAGCCGGTCGCGCCTGCGCCCTCGTGCCGGCGGCGCAGGCGGCCGAGGCCGCGCTGGCACCGGGGCTGCGCGTCGTGCCCGTGCGAGACCTGCGCGAGGCGCTCGACTGGTGCCGGCTCGGGAGCGAGCCTGCCGCCGCGCGGCCTGAGTCGCCGGAGCCGCACGGGGAGGCGGGGCTGCCGGCAGTCGCCATGGCGGCCTGCGCGGAGATCTCCCGCCTGACGGGGCAGGAACTGGCCCGCAAGGCGGCCGTCGTCGCCGCCACGGGGCGACACAACCTGCTGCTGGTGGGGCCGCCCGGAGCAGGCAAGACGCGGCTGGCCCGCCTGCTGGCCGACCTGCAGCCGCCGCTGTCGGAGATCGAGGCGCTGGACGTCACGCGCATCCAGAGCGCGGCGGGTCTGCTGTCGGCGTCGCGCCGCGCGACATCCCGGCCGGTCCGTGCGCCGCACCACACCGTGACGGCAGCCGGGCTCGTCGGCGGCGGCAGCGGCCTGCGCCCGGGCGAGGCCACCCTGGCCCACGGCGGGCTGCTGTTCCTGGACGAGCTGGCCGAGTTCCAGACCGCCGTGCTGGACGCCCTGCGGCAGCCGCTGCAGGATGGCGTGGTGACCGTGTCGCGGGGCCCGGGCCAGCGCCGCTTCCCGGCCCGGTTCCAGCTCGTGGCGGCCACCAATCCGTGCCGCTGCGGCTACCTCGGCAGCGCGCTGCGCGCGTGCCGCTGCGAACCGCGCGAACGCGTGCGGTACCTGGCGCGGCTCCCGGGACCGCTGCTGGACCGCATCGACCTGTTCGCGGTCATGGCGGAGTGGACGGGCTCATTCAGTGCCGGGGCGCCGGCAGCGGTCGGCGACGGCTGGCGCGAGGCGCCGCAGTGGTCGCACCTCGTGGCCGCGCGCGACCGGCTCGCGGGCTGGACGCGCGAGGGCGGGGCGCCGTTCGCGCCGGGCAGCGACGGGTTCCTCGACCGCGCGCGCGCGGCCTTCGGGCTGTCGCTGCGCGCCGTCGTCCGTTGCCGCGAGGTCGCGGCGACGATCGCCGCGCTCGATGACGCGTGCCGCGTGGAGCCGGGGCACCTGCAGGAAGCGCTCGAGTTCCGCCGCGAGGTCGCCGTGGCCACCGTCGCCTGAGCGGACACCTCCCCGTCCGGCGTCCGCCCGAAACGACCGGCGGCGGGCCACCCCGGGGGCGCCCGCCGCCATCTGTCGCCGCGCGCGGAAGGGCGCGGCTAGAACGTGCCCTGGAAGCCGAGCGACCAGGAGAGGTAGCTCAGGTCCTCCGAGGCGAAGTCGGCCACCGGCTGCTCGTTGAAGCCGCCGCCCTCGATCCGCGGGTATTCCATCAGCCGCACGCGCGTGGCGCCGGCGTTCGTCTCGACGAAGTACTCCGACGGCTTGAACTCGATGGAGTTGGTGTGGTACGCGGCCTCCACGCGGAGGCTCACGTTGCGATCGGCCAGCAGGCGCAGGCCGCCGCCGAAGGCGATATCGCCACTGCCGGCGGTGCCCGCGGTGAAGTTCGAGTTCATGTCGTAGGACACGGCGCCGACCTGGCCGAGGAGGTACGGGTGCCAGCGCCCGTTCCCCGAGTCGCCGAAGTTCAGCGGGTAGACCAGCACGCTCAGGCCACCCTGGAGCGTGATCAGCGACCGCTCTTCCCAGGCCAGCTGGTCCGCTTCCTCGAGCTCGCGCGCTTCCTCGGGATCCAGCGACTGGTCGGAGTATGGATTGAACGACTCGGGCGTGGCGTCCTCGGCGTTCTTGCGGATGTAACGATCGGTCACCGTGGTCTTGTACTCGGAGAACGAGAGTCCGGCGTAACCTTCCAGCGTCAGCCAGGGCTTGACCGTGTAGCCGATGCGCACCACGGGGTTGAAGGCGGTCTGGGCCTTGATCGAGACATCGCCCCAGTAGGTGGAGTCCGTGGTGTAGCGGTAGATCATCTGCCCGTGCTCGAGCAGCACGCCCGACAGGTTCATGAAGCCCAGCGACATGCTCAGCTCGATCGAGCCGGGACGGATCGCCGGGATCCACGCCTCCGCCTCGTCATCGACCTCGAGGTCCTGCGCGGCCGTTGCCGTCTCGTGCTGCAGCTTGAAGATCCGGGTCGGCTGCGTCGCGGGGGTGCCCTCGGGGGCGGCTGCCGGGGTCTGGGCCTGGGCGGTCGCGCCGACGGAGCCGGCGACAAGGACGCAAAGCGCTGCCAGAATGCTCTTGACCGACATGCAGGCTCCTGTGCGGGACGTTGCCCGGGGTACCGGCGGGGCTGGCAATCAGGACGTCGGCTTAATTTCAGGCGCGGGGAGCGAGGTGTCAACCCCTAACGGGGCGCTGATTGTCCGCCGGCCGGGTTGTCCCTATACTGCAGTCGGCGACCCCGACGAGGAGATCTGCCGACGATGAGGATCCTGCCCAGCCGCTGTCCCGCCCGGCCCGATCCGCACCCGGGGCGGGCGACCGCTCCCCTGCCGGCGTTGTTCGCGGCCTGCTGCCTCTGCCTGGCGGCAGGAGCCGCGCGGGGGGCCGTGGAGTTCCCGGGTCCGCGTTCGCTGACCCTGTCGCAACCGGGATCCTCCGTGGTCGCGGTGCGCCTGCCGGGCCGCGCGACCGAGGACCTGGTGGTCGGCCTGCAATCCGGCACCCTGTCGCTGATACGCTACGAGCCTTTGAACGGCAACTTCCAGACGCTGGGCCTGCTGCTGCTGCAGGGACGCCCCGTGCAGGCCCGGCCGTGGGTCGGATTGCCGGTCGCCGAGAGCGGCATCGTGGTGGCGACGGCGGATCCCGACCAGGTCCACTTCGTGCGCCTCGGCGCCAGCTTCCCCTACCTGTCCCTGCAGGCGACCGTTCCGCTGGAGGAGGACCCGGGCCAGATGGCCTGGTTCGGCGACGTGCCGGCAGGCGACCCCTGGCTGGCCGTCACGCTGCCCGGCGTCGACCGGGTGGTGGTCCTGGCCGATCGCGCCGGCTGGCGCCAGCTCGACGAGATCGCGGTGGGGGACGAACCGTATGGCACGTGTTCCGCCGACCTGGACGGCGACGGACGGCCGGAAGCCGTGGTGGCGCAGCGCGGCCGCCTGTCCGGGGACCTGTGCATCATGGCGCGCGCAGCGGACGCCTCGGTCGCGACCCGCACCGCGCGCGTACCCGGTCTGACCGCCGGCATGCCGGCGGCCTACGATGGAGACGGGGATGGGCGCGACGAGCTGGTCGTGGCCGATCGCGACGTGGCGCGCGTGGATTTCCTCGGCGCCGTGGGCGAGGACCTGGTCCCGCTGGGTTCGCTGGCCCTGGCCGTCCCGGCGCCCGACCTGCTGACCTGGACGCTCGCCGACGGCTCGCCGGCGCTGCTGGCGCTCAACGCCGACCGCGGCGCCGTCGAGTTCGCGAGCCGCGGCGGGGGCACCTGGCAATGGCACGCCGCCTACTATCCCGGCTGCCGCCCGCTGGCAGCCGTCTCGTTCGACGCCGACGGCGACGGGAGGCGGGACGTGGCCTCCGTGGGCAAGGACGCCTCCGTCCTGACGCTCATGCTTGCGCGGCCGGGGCCGGGCTTCTGGGGCCTGCCGACGATCGCGATCGACGAGCTGCCGGGCGGCCTGGCCCACGCCGACTTCGACGGGGATGCCCGCCCGGACGTCATGGTCGCTTCGGCCCTGGGCACGGGGTTGTCGCTGTACGCGGCGACGGCGGGTGGCTCGCTGGCGACCATCGCGGTCCCCATCGATCCGGGCTTCGCGAACGGCCGCCTGGTGCCGTTGCAGGTCGACGCTGATGCGGAAGCGGAGATCGCCGTGCTCGACGCCGGCGCGTTCGCGGTCGTGGTGCTGGACCGCGAACCGGGCGGCACCTATCGGGAGCTCTCCCGCACGCCGCTCGGCTCTTTCCCGTCGCGGATCGAGGCAGGCGACATCGACGGCGACGGGTGGCTGGACCTGGCCGTGCTGCCGGCCGGTGGCGCCGGCATCCAGCTCCTGTACGGGCTGGGAGGCGGCAGCTTCGCGTCGCCCCAGGTCGTGGACTTCTCGCTGCCGGCCCTGGAGGTACGGCTGCCGGACCTCGATGGCGACGGCGACCTGGAAGTCGTGGCCGTGGACGGGGGCAGTCGCCTCTGGTGGCGCCTCAACCTGGGGGCCCGCTCGTTTGCGCCCGGCCAGTGGCTCAATGCCGGCAACGGCGCCACGCTGCTGGCGGTGGGCGACCTCGACGGCGACCTGGACCGCGACGTGGTCGTGGCCTGCCGGACGGACCGCTCGCTGGTCGCCTTCGAGAACCAGGGTGACGGGGCGCTCGTGCGCCGGACCGGGTCCCACGCATTGGACGCCGAGCCGACCGGGCTGCACATCGGCGATCTCGACGACGACGACCACGGTGACATCGTGGTCTGCCTGCGCCAGCTCGGGCGCTTCGAGATCTACCTGGGCATCCTGCCGTGGAGCCAGGACCTGTCGGTGCCGCTGCGCACGACCGGTGACGTGCTCGAGTTCGCGGTGGCCGACCTCAATGTCGACGAGACGCCCGACCTGCTGGCGCTCGACGGTGCGCTTGCGCTCGGTGTCGCGCACCTGAACCTGGACCCGACCACCGTGGCCCTGGCGCCGCAGGCACTGCGCGCGGACTGCGTCCGCGGCAGCCTGCACGTGCGCGTGTCGCCGGAGCCGGGGGCTGCCTGGCGGCTCGAGGCGCGGGCCGGCGCAGCCTGGCGACCGCTCGCCGACGCCGGCGGCGCGCAAGCCGGCCGCCTGGCGGCCACGGCCACGGCGTGGGACCTGGAACTGGACGCGGCGGCGCTGGCGGCCTGGGGGCCGCTGCAGGAGTTGCGACTGGTCGTGACGACGCCCGGAGGCGAAGGCGAATCCCGCACCGAGGCCGTGCCGGCCCCGTGCGCGGGCGCGGCGTTCACCGGGCCGGGTCGGCCAGCCTGGGCCGCCGGCCCCTGGCCCAACCCGGGCAACCCGCTCTTCCACGCGGTCTTCAACCTGCCCGGCGGCGGGCCGGCGGTGGTGACGGTGCATGACCTGGCCGGGCGGCGTCTGGCGGTCCTGCTGGAGGGTGACCTGCCTGCCGGCGAGCACGAGGTGGCGTGGGACGGCCGTGCGGGCGGTCGCGCGGCTCCGGCGGGGATCTACCTGCTGCGCGTGGCCGGGCCCGGCGGCAGCGCGACCTCGCGCCTGGTGCTGGTCAAATGAGTCGGCCCGACGGCGCTTCCGGATCGAGGTAGCGGACCTCTTCCTGGAGCTCGACGCCGAATCGCTCGCGCACGGCCTCGCGCATGCGCGCAGCCAGCCGGAGCACCTCGTCGCTGCGCGCGTGGCCAACGTTCACGATGATGTTGGCGTGGCGCGGAAAGACCGCCGCCCCGCCCTCGCGCATCCCCTTGGCGCCGGCCTGCTCGAGAAGCTGCCCGGCCGCCTGGCGGCGCCCGCCGGGCTCCAGCGGCTCGAGGTTGCGGAACCAGCTGCCGGCGCTGGGCTCGGTCACCGGGTGCTTGGCGCGCCGGTCGGCCAGGTGGGCCTCGCGCTCGGCCGCGGCCGCCGCCAGGTCGCCACGGCGCAGGCGCAGCACGGCCGACAGGATGACGTCGCCGCCGTCACGGAGGGCCGAGCCGCGGTATCGGAAGCCGCACTCGGCCGGGCCGCGCCGCTCCAGTCGGCCGGCGGGGGTCAGCACGGTGACCTCTTCCACCAGGTCACGGATCTCGCTGCCGTAGCAGCCGGCGTTGCCGGCAAGGGCACCGCCGATCGTCCCCGGGATCCCGGAGGCGAATTCCAGCCCGCACCATCCCGCGCCCAGGCTCGCGGCCACCAGGTCGTCGAAGGACGCGCCGGCCTCGACGTCGACCGTGTCGCCGCGGAACCGCATCCCGGCTGCCTCGAGGCGCAGCACGGCGCCGCCGAAGCCGCGATCATCCGCCAGCACGTTGCTGCCGCCCCCGAGCACGCACCACGGCGATCCTGAATCGATCGCCGCCTGCTGGAACCTCAGCGCCTGCTGCGCGTTCAGCACGGGACAGACCAGCGCCGCCGGGCCCCCCACCTGGAGCGTCGTGAGCCCGGCCAGCGGCAGGCCGCGACGCACGGACCCCCGCAGGTCCGCCGGCAGCAGGCTCAGGAAGCGATCACCGGGATCCATGGACGGCCTTTCGCGCCCGCATCGGCGGCGGTGCGCCGGACCACGATCGGCCCGGCGACCCGGTGCGTCAACCCGTGTTGGCAATGCCCGGCGGCTTGCCGTAACATTTCGCGTTCCGCGGGCGGGCGTCCCGTCCGCCCGGAACCAGGGAGCTGGCACGTGGCGATGACGGCGACCCGCCGGGGGATGGCTGCCGGGCCCGGGGATGACCCCGGCGAGCGGCGCGTCCTGCTCACGGCCTTCGTCGTCTCGCTGGTCCTGCACCTGCTGGGCGTTGTGGTCTTCCAGCGCGTGCCGGTGAACCTGTCGCCGACCGCCGGCGAGCGCCGCGCCACGGAGGTCGAGATCGCGCTGGAGCCGGACCGGCCGCCGACCGCCGACGATCCGGCCGCGGAGGCGGAGCGGGAGCGGGAGCGCATCTTCACCTCCATCCCGGAGCGGCTGGCCAGCGAGACGCCGCCCGAGGATGATCCCGACCAGCCGCAGTACCTGGCGATGTACCACTCGCTGGCGGCGAACCCGACCGTTGGCGCCGACGCGTTGCAGCCCAACGCGCCGCGCGCGGCCGAGTCGCCGCAGGTCGCGTTGCGCCGCGAGGACCTGGCCAATGCGCCGGGCGTGAACCTGGCGGCCGAGGCGGCGACGGTCCCGCAGCAGCCGCTCCGCGAGCCGACGCCCGCCGAGGCCGCCGCCGCCGCGCAGCGCGAGCGCGCGGAGCGCGAGCAGGAGCGCAAGCGCACGCGCGACCTGGCGGCACAGGAGCAGGGCGCGCTCCCCGTGCCCAGGCAGGAGGACGCCGAGCCCGAGCCTGCGCGCGAGGAATCGCCGGCGGCCTCGCCGAAGCCCCTGGAGGACTGGTGGGGGGGCACCACCGCGCCCTCGGTGCTGCAGCGGGCCGATCGCGGCTCGCCAGGCGACCGGGGCATCGACTACGACCAGGACGCGACCGGGCCGCAGACCAGCGGCGTGGCGCGGGTGGGCGACTTCAGCCTCAACACCTGGGAGTGGAACTACGCGCCGTGGATGCAGGCCTTCGGCAACACCCTGATGCGCAACTGGGTGGTGCCGGAGGGCCGGCGGCTCGGGCTGATCTCGGGCAAGACGGTCCTGCGCGTCGTCGTCGAGCGCGACGGCCGCGTCAGCCTGGCGGAGATCCTCGAGACCGACGGTCACGAGTCCCTCCACAACGCGTCGCGGGCGGCGTTGCTGTCCTCGTCGCCGTTCGCGCCGTTGCCGTCGCATTTCCCGCTGCCGCATCTTGAGATACGGCTGACGATGGCTTATCCTGAGCCGCTTCGCTGAAGCGGCGGTCGGCGCCCCCGCGCGCCGGCACGAAAGGTCGCACATGGACTTGTGGCACTGGATCCTGGCCGGACGCTCGATGATGGTCCCGATCGGCGCGGCTTCGCTGGTCGGCCTGGCCGTGATCATCGAGCGGCTGATCGTGCTGCGGCGCGGCCGCATCATCGTCCCCGAGATCGCCGCCGCGGTGGACACGCTAGACAGCGGTCCCGACCTGTCGGTGGCCTATGCGCTCTGCCAGGGGCGACCGGGCCCGTTCGCCAACATCGTCCGCGCCGGGCTCGACCATGCCGAGAGCGACTGGACGGTGATCCGGGACGTGCTCCAGGAGGCGGGACGGCGAGAGGCGACGCTGCTGACGCGACGGCTCGGCGTGCTCGAGACGGTCGCCGCGGTGTCGCCGCTGCTCGGCCTGCTGGGCACGGTGCTGGGCATGATCCGCATCTTCGCGGCAGTCTCGAACGCGGGCATCGGCGATCCCGAAGCCCTGTCCGGCGGCATCAGCGAGGCCATGGTGACGACGGCCGCCGGCCTGTTCATCGGCATCCCGGCGCTGGTCGCCTACAACTGGCTCAACGCCCGCGCGGACCGCGTCATCTTCGAGCTGGAGACCTATGCCTCCAGGCTGCTGGATGCGCTGCGCCGGCGTCGCGCCGCGGTCGATGAGCGGACGGGGCGGGCGTGAACTTCCGGACGCCGAGGAAGGGGCGCAGCCTCGTGCTGAACGTCACGTCGCTCATCGACGTGATGTTCCTGATGCTGATCTTCCTGCTGGTGACCTCCAGCTTCCGGCGGCAGCCGGCCGTGACCGTGGTGCTGCCGCGATCGGCCACGGCGGAGGAGGCGGTCGATACGCCGGCGATCCTCTACCTGACCGGCGACGGGCGCATCTTCCTGGACGAACGGCAGGTTGCGGAGGCGGAGCTGCCGCCGCTGCTGGCGCAGATGAAGTCGGACACGGGCGAGGACCGCATGGTCCTGCGCGCGGACGCCGGTTCACAGCACGGGGACGTCGTGCGCCTGATCGACGTGATCAGGCAGAGCGGATTCACACGCATCAGTCTTTCGGCCCGCTCGGCGGGCGGCGAATGACGGGGCAGGAGGCCACGTGCTGACCAGAGGGCGGACGAACAGATCGGTGACCGGCGCGCTCCTGGCGGCGGCGCTGCTGGCGACGGGGCTCGCGGCCTGGCTGGCCGGTTGCACCAGCGACCTGCCCAATCGCGTGGGCGCGGGGCTGGTGGACGACGGGCTGGACGAGTCCCTGATCGAGCTGCTGGCGGACGACGTCACCGCATACGCCGCCGTGGCCGTCACGGACGACGACGTGCCGGTCCACCGCCAGCAGGTGCTGTACCTGGGCGGGCGCAACGGCACCAGCTCGCGCATCCTGGCGAACTACGACTTCGGCGCCATCGGCGACGACGACCACCCGGTGGAGCTCTTCACGGCCGAGAACATCAAGTCCGTCAAGCTGAGCCTGACGAAGCTGTCTCACTACAGCGGCCTGCGGCGCGTGATCGAGGACGGCGACACCACGTTCGTCGCCAGCGGCCAGCCGCTCGACCTCTACTACGAGGTGCGCCAGCTCGCCGCGCCGTTCGACAGCACGCTCTACGCGACCTATCCGGGCGCCGTGCCGCCCGCCGGCACGACGATCCTCAACCAGGACGCCATCGAGCCCGTGCAGGGCAGCGAGCCGTTCCTGCGCCTGTTCGAGGGCGACCTCCTCGAGTGGCTCGAGGGCGGCGCCGTCGTCGGGCTGATGATTTCGCTCGGCGACGCCTCGGACGAGGGCATCGTCGGCTTCGCGGCGCGCGAGCTGCTGCGCTACACGGAACTGGACGACGTGGCGGTGGGGACGGTCGTGGCCCCGAACCTGGTCATCGAGTTCGAGGACAACACGATCGCCAACTACCTGCTGCCGCCCGTGGCCGACACCTCCACGTTCCACGAGGTGGGCGCGCTGCCGGCCGATCCCGCGTCCGGCTTCGTCCTGCGCACCTGCCTGCGCTCGTACCCGGCGCTCGACTTCGATTTCTCGGCGCTGCCGGAGGACGTGCTGGTCAATCGCGCGGTACTGCGCCTGGCCAACGACACGTCCGTCGCGTTCGGCAACACGGAGGCGGTGGTGGTCGCCGAGATCGACTCGCTGGAGCTGGCCGCGGTCCCGGCGTCGCTGGAGCGGTCCGAGCTGCCCTCGGCCACCTACGCGATCACGGGGCAGACGAGCCTGGATCCGGCCAGCGTCCGACACCTCGCGTTCGACGTGACCACGCTGGTGCAGCGGATCGTCAACAATGTCTATGAGGGCCCGCGGGCGCTGGTCCTTGCCGCCGGCGAGGACGCGTACCCGACCTACGACCTGACCTCCGTCGACCCGGACTTCTACCTGGCGGAGTTCCGGTTCTTCGGCACGGCGTCCGCGGACAGCCTGCGGCCGCGCCTGGAGATCACCTACAGCCGCCGCGGCGAGCGGCTCGGAGGCGCGGAATGACCCGCACGAGGATGCTGGTGGCGGTCGCTCTCGTGGCCGCGGCCGCGGGCGGAGCGCGGGCCCAGTCGCCGTTCGCGCTGCAGAGCGTGGGGCAGCGGCTGGCCGACGGCGATGCGCGCATGCTGGGACGCGGCGGCTGGGGACTGGCCGAACAGGATACGCTGCACCCGGGCTTCAAGAACCCGGCCTCCGCCGCCGGGGTCCGGCAGGTGGGGCTGGCGTTGACCGGCTACGGCGAGTCGGCCGGTCACGATTCGCCGGCGGGCTCGCGCTCGACCTACCGCACGTACCTGCCCGACGCGCGCGCGGTGGTGCCCGTCATCAAGGGTCAACTGGCCTTCACTGCCGGCTTCAAGCTGGAGCGCGGCACCTCCTGGCACACGCGCGTGGATTCGACGTGGTACGCCTGGGACGATTCGCTGGTCGGCTCGACGCAGTTCGAGCGCGAGGGCTCGACGTTCAAGGTGCCCCTCGGTGTGGCCTGGCGGGTGAACGACCGCCTCTCGGCGGCGGCAGCGCTCAACCTCGAGCGGGGCTCTCTGCGCGAGACCCTGGCGGCGTACTACGACAATCCCGTCAACTCCGCGGGCATCCCGTTCTACCGTTCGGTGATCGCCGTGGCCGAGGACCAGTTCACCGGGACGTCAGCCACGCTGGCCGCCCTGGTGACCCCCGTGCCGGACGTGCGGCTCGGCGTGACCTGGACCGGCGCGCACGCCGTCGACGGCCGTCGCAAGACCGAGCTGGGGGGCGTGGCGGAGCGGACGTTCACCGAGTTCGAACTGCGACGGCCGGCCGAACTTGCGGTGGGCCTGGCCGCCGGACTGGGCGGGCGCTGGGAGGCGGGGCTGGACGCGAGGCGCCAGGACTGGCGGCGCTTCGAGGCCCCGGCGGACTGGCTCGCCCAGCCGGGATGGCAGGACGAGCTGGTCGAGGAACTGCAGTGGGCCGCGGGCGTGGAGCGGCGCCGGGGGACGGCGCGTCGCGCCGGCTGGTCCAACCTGCCGCTGCGCGTGGGCGTGGGCTGGCATCGCTGGCCCTACCGGGTCGGCGGCCACGAGGTGGTCGAGCGCTCGCTCAGCGTCGGCACCGGCTTCCCCCTGAGGGGCGAGGCGGGCACGCTCGACGTGGGACTGACCTGGGGCCAGATCGGCGACGCGGGGGACAACGGGCTCTCGAGCAGCTATCTTCGCCTGGCGGTCTCGGTGACGGGGCTGGAGGCCTGGTGGTAATCTGGGGGCCGGCCGCAGGTCGCGGCCCGGCGGGGTGAACGACGATCGGGAACGGCAGCATACGGAAAGCGGGGAACGATGAGGCGGAAGATCCAGACCTGTGCCCTGGCGGCAGTCCTGGCGACGGCCCTGGCGGCGACCGGCGGCTGCAAGGACGGCAAGAACGCCAAGGCCGGCGGCGGCGACCGGCCGGCGACGCCGATCGAGGCGTTCGCCGAGCGGATCGCGCAGGTTCCGGCCGCGGCGCTCGAGGACACGCTGCGGCGCCTGGCGGCGGGCGGCCCGCCCCAGAACGCGTACGCGAGCTACCTGCTCGGCAACCGCTTCTATGTGGCGGCTGGCGACACCGCGCTGGCCAAGGGTTGGAAGGACCCGGCCGTGACGACACTGCTCGACAGCGCCGAGGTCCGCTTCATGGCGTCGATCGCCGCCGACAGCACGCTGCTGGAGCCGATGGTGAACCTGGGCTCGCTGTGGGACGACCGCGCCGAGCAGTCGACCAGCCAGGTCGAGCGCGTGGAGCACGGCCTGAAGGCCGAGAGCTTCTACCGCCTGGCCCTGCGCGTGGACCCGAAGGACGAGAAGGCGCGCTGCAACCTCGGCTCGCTCTTCCTGCGGCAGCGCAAGCAGTCGCAAGCCCTTGCCGAGTTCAAGCAGGTGCTGGCCGACCATCCGCAGAGCGCGCTCGCGCACTACAACATCGCGATCATGTTCGCCGAGGAGAAGATCTACCGCGAGGCCCTGGCCGAATGGGAGCTTGCCGTCAAGTTCGATCCCGACGGGGATATCGGCGCGCGCTCGGCCGAGAACATCCGGATCGTCACCGAGCTGATGAACGCGCCGGATCCCCAGCTGGGCCAGTGAGCTTCCCGCTGCCGCTTCCGGGACCCCTGCGCCGGGCATTGCCGCCCGGCACGGGGGTCCTGCTCGGTCTGAGCGGCGGCGTCGACAGCGCGGTGGCGCTGGCCGTGCTCAGCGAGCTGGGCTGCCGCGTCGAATGCGTGACATTCCGCAACTTCTGCTACGCCGAGGACCAGGCCGCCACGGGCGAGCAGTCCTGCTGTTCGCTCGAGGCCATCGAGCAGGCCCGGAGGCTGGCGCACGACGCCGGCGCCACGCACTGGGTCGGGGACCTGGTGGAGCCGTTCCGTGCGCGCGTCATCGAGCCCTTCGTGGCCGAGTACGCGCAGGGCCGGACGCCCAATCCATGCCTGTCGTGCAACGAGTCCGTGCGCTTTCCGGAGCTGGTCCGGCTGGCCGCACGTCAGGACTGCGCATTCGCGGCGACGGGGCACTACGCGCGCTGCGAGCTCGGTGATGACGGCGTTGCGCGCCTGCTCCGAGGCCTGGACCCGGCCAAGGACCAGTCGTACTTCCTGCACCGGCTGGACCCGGCGCTGCTGCGTTCGCTGGTGTTCCCGCTCGGCTGGTACACGAAGCAGGACGTGCGCGCCGCAGCGCGCGCGCTGGGGCTGGCGGTGGCCGAGCGGCGCGACAGCCAGGAGATCTGCTTCGTCCCGGACGACGACCGCTCCTTCCTCTTCGCGGGAGCGCGCGCGGGCGGCGGCGACGGAGACGGGGCGGAACCCGCGGCGACAACGCCCGGCCCGATCGTCGACCGCGGGGGACAGGTGCTGGGGACCCATCGCGGCCTGGTCCACTATACGGTGGGCCAGCGCAAGGGGCTGGGCATCGCCGCCGCGCAGCCGCTCTACGTGCTGGCGCTGGACACGGCCGGCAACCGCCTGGTCGTGGGGCCCCGCGAAGGGCTGCTGGCCACGCGGCTGGTGGCCGACCGGTTCGTCGCGCAGGCTGCCGGC
The DNA here is from genome assembly GCA_041908585.1 of Candidatus Krumholzibacteriia bacterium. Lineage (GTDB taxonomy): Bacteria > Krumholzibacteriota > Krumholzibacteriia > LZORAL124-64-63 > LZORAL124-64-63 > CAINDZ01. The sequence goes on along the minus strand of JAYRFB010000275.1, from coordinate 6,754 downwards.
TTTCCCGACAGCTGGCCGTCCGGTGCCACGGGAGCGTGGGCAACCGTGCGGCCGCTGGCGCAGGTGCGGCACCGCCACGCGGGCACGCCGGTTGCGGCCTGGCGGCGCGAGGGCGACCGGCTCGTTGTTGAACTGGCGGAGCCGGTGACGGGCGCGGCGCCCGGCCAGGGACTCGCACTCTACGATGGGGACGTGGTGCTGGGCGGCGGGCGGTTGCTGCCGGATGAGGGTGGCGCGTGAAGGCCGGCGCGGGCAGAGCGGGAGGCGCGTGATGGGTGAGAGGAAGACCGGCAGCCGACGTGGCCGGCGGACGGCGGGCCTGCTGGCTGGGCTGGCGGCGCTGGCGCTGCTGGTCATCGCCGGGCCGCGCCTGGTGCCTGGCGATCGGCTGGCGGCCCGCGCGGCCGAGGCGCTGGGGGCCGCAACCGGCGCGCGCGTCTCGGTGGAGCGGGCCGAGGCGATGCTGCTCGGGGGACCGGGACTGCGCCTGTACGGCGTGCGCCTGGACGCGGGTTCGGCCTGGCAGGCCAGGCTCGAGTCGGCCGAGGTCGCGCTGGCGGTGGCGCCGTTGCTCGGGCGTCGACTCGTGGTCGACCGCCTGGTCGTGCGCGGCCCGGAAGCCACGACGGTGGCGGCGGGCCGCACGGTGGTGCTGACGGATTTCGCGCTCGATGCGAAGGGGCTTGGCCTGGACCTGGCGGACCACTCGGAGGGAGCGGCCGCGCCTCGACCGGGCGCCGGCGGAGCGGCCACGCTGGCTTCGGGCCTGGGTGGCAAGATGGCGCTGGAAGCGGCGGGCCTGTCGGTCGGGAAGTTCGCACTGGCCGCCATCACCGCCGAGGTCAGGCCCGCAGGGGGGCGGTTCACGCTCTCCTCGCTGGTGGCCAGGTGCGGCGGCGGCGATCTCGCCGGCGAGGGCTGGCTGGACCTCGGTTCGGCGCCCGCCACGTGGGAGGCGTCGATCCGCCTCGAGGGTGTCGACGCGGCCGCCATGCTGGGGGAGTGGGCCCCCGACGTGGCCTCGCGCCTGGATGTGCGCCTGGAGGGGGATGTTCGGGCCGGCGGCCAGCTGGCGGCGGCCGGCCCGCCGGCCGGCGGCACCTCCGCCACGCCTGGCGCGGTCGAGGCGCTGGCGGCGCTGCGGGCCGACGCGCGCCTGGGCGGTGGCGAGGGCCTGTTGAAGGCCGGCGACTGGCTCGCGGGCGCGGGATCTTACCTGGGCGACCGACAGGATCTCGTCGACGTGAGGCTGAGTGCGGCGCGCCTGGTGGCGCGACTCGAGAAAGGCCGCTGCCTGGTCGACACGCTCACGCTGCGCGGGCCCGACACGGACTGGGACCTGGCAGGGATGGTGGATGTGGTCGCTCCCGGTGTCGGGTCCGAGCCGGCGCTGGACCTCGGCGTCCACCTGAAGCTGCCGCCGGGCTTCACGCCCGAACTGGGGTCGCTGCGCTTCTTCGCCGAAGCCTTGCGCGATCCCCAGGGGAGGATCAACCTGGACCTGGCGGTGCGGGGGCCGCTGGCCGAGCCGGCCGTGACCCTGGACCTGGTGGCCATGTCACGCCGATTGCAGCGCAAGTGACGATGGGTTGACAAGTGAAGATGGGCAGTGCAAGTGAAGATGGGCAGTGCAAGTGACGCCTGCAGCGGCGCAACGCCTGCACCAGCCGCTCCTTGACAAAACCGGGCCCGGGTCTTACCGTGCCATCCCGTTGCGAACGCGGCCCTGTCCGGCGTGCCGGCGGGTTTGCGGGGGCGGGAACGCCACTCCTTACCACAGGCATGGTCCAGAGCGGGCACCGGCGCAGAGCCCCGTTCGCCGGAGGGCTAGTCCTAATTGGTAAGGCAGCGGTCTTGAAAACCGCCGGGTGAAAGCCCTTGGGGGTTCGAATCCCTCGCCCTCCGCCAGGTTCCGGAGAGGTGACCGAGTGGCCGAAGGTGCACGCCTGCTAAGCGTGTGTAGGGTAAAACTTACCGAGGGTTCGAATCCCTCCCTCTCCGCCACAGTTTGAACGGTTCTGGCAAACGGTTCTGGTGCGCCCATAGCTCAACTGGATAGAGCATCTGACTACGGATCAGAAGGTTGGGGGTTCGAATCCTCCTGGGCGTACCACCAAGATCGCGAGAGGGGCGGCCGGCAACGGCCGCCCTTCGCGCATGGGCCGGCAGGCCGGTGCCTGCCGGCCGCGACGCAACCCGATGTCGGGCCTGTCGGGCCGGGAGCCGCTGTGCTAACGTGCCTTCTTGCTTCCACGTGTCAGCCCGGCAGGAACGCGTGCACGGCGCCCGGATGGGGTCCGGCGCGACGCCCGGCAGGAAGGACCCGCCCCGTGTCGAATCGGCCCTCGAGCCACGGATTCCTGCCGCTGCCGCGGCGCGCCGCGCGGCGCCCGGTCGGGCCGGGAGGGACGGGCGTCGCCTCGCGCATCGCGTCGTCTGTCGGGTTGCTGCCCGCCCTGGTTGTCGCCTCGTTCGTGTCGGCCTCGCCCGTCCATGCCGCGCCGCCCCCGATTCCTGTCGCTGAGATCCACCCCGGCATGACCGGCTACGGCCTGACCGTGTTCGCCGGCAGCCGCGTCGACACGTTCAGCGTGCGCGTACTCGGCGTGCAGCCGAACGCTCGGGCGCAAGGCTCGATCGTGCTCGTCGAGGTCGCCGGCCACGGGCTGGAACGCTCGAGCATCGCCCAGGGGATGAGCGGCAGCCCGGTCTTCCTGGACGGGCGCTTCGCCGGTGCGGTGGCGTTCGGTTGGGAGGGCTCGCTGTTGCCGATCGGCGGCGTGACGCCCGCCGAGGAGATGCTGGCGCTGCCGGTCGCCGCACCTTCGCCTGGCGGCACGCCGCGCGCGGGCGGCAGCTGGGACCCGCGGAAGCTGGTGGCCGGCAGGGGCGCGGAGCTGGCTGCCGCTTTCGATGGCGGCTCGCCGACGATCGCCGTCATCGCCCCGCCGGGCGCCATGGCCGCCACGCCGGCAGCGACGGCGATGCCGTCCGGATGGCCGGCGCCGCTCGACCTGGCGGCCGACCTGCTCGAGCCGCTGCTGCCGCGCGGGAATCCTGCCTCCCCGGCCTGGCTGGTCCGTCCCGCGGGCCTGGCGACCGGTGGCGGCGGCTTCCGCGCCAACATCCCGGCCGACGAGCCGGTCACGCTTCGGCCGGGCTCGGCGTGCGCGGTGTCGCTGGTCGCCGGCGATGCGGACCTGGGCGCCATCGGCACCGTCACCTGGGTGGATGGCGATCGTGTGCTGATGATGGGCCACCCACTGCTGCAGCGCGGCGCGGTGAACCTCCCGCTGGCTGCCGCCGATATCGTCACGATCCTGCCGAGCCGCCGCATCTCGTTCAAGCTCGGCTCGCCCGGGCCGGTGGTCGGCGCCGTGCACCACGACCTTCGTGCCGGCCTCAGCGGGCGCCTGGGCGCGAAGGCACCGACGGTGCCGGTGACGGTGGACCTGGGCGGCGCCGCGCCCGGCAGCTTCCGCTTCGACGTCGCCGTCGACCCGCAGCTGACGCCGCTGCTCGTGTTCTGGTCGTTCTACAACGCGCTGCTGGCCGGTGGCGACGACGCAAGCCGCCAGCTCATCGACTGGCGCCTGGACACGAGCTGGGTCGATGCGGAAGGCGGCGTGCCGCGCCACCTGGCGTTGGGCGGCGTGGCCTCGGGACCGGGCGGCGCCGGGATGCTGGCCGGCGAGGTGATGACGCCGCTGGCCCTGCTGCTCGACAATCCGTTCGGCGCGCTGGCCCTGGAATCCGCGGCGTTCACGGCCGAGGTGACGCCGGGCCGCGCGGACGCGGTGGTCACGGCGCTCGGCGCCCCGCGGCGCGTGACCGCGGGCGACGACGTGCTGCCGGTGACCGTCGAGCTGCGCGACGCCGCGGGCGGGAGGCGGCAGGTGCCGGTCGAGGTGCCGTTGCCGGCCGCGTTGCCGGCGGGCCCGTACCGGCTGGTGGCGGCGAGCGCCGCCGAGTTCTTCGCCTTCGAGGCGCAGCGGGCACCCGATCGCCTCCAGCCGGGTGGGCTCGAGGACCTGTGGGAACTGCTGGCCACCGAGCGCTCGGCCTCGACGCTGGTCGTGGCCGTGTTCTCCCCCGACCGGCCCGCGCTCGTGGCCGGACGGGAGCTGGCCGGCGTGCCCGGGAGCGTGGCGCGGGCGATCGACGCCGGGAGGCAGCCGTCCGCGCAGGCGATGGCGCGCTATGTGGCGCGCGTCTCGCTGGCAACCTCGCAGGCGCTGACCGGCAACGCGGTCAGGACGTTCGAGGTTGCGCCGGCGGCACCGGCGCGGGGCAACGGGCGGCGACCATGATGGGCGGGCGGCCGGAAGCAGGGAGCGAGGTTCCGGCAGGCGATCCCCGTGGTCGCGGATGCGATCCTGCTCACGGCGGTCCAGTTCAACCGGGCACCGGTCTGTCCGGACCCGGGCAATCCGACACCGGCAACGGGGGCGCCCGCGCGGCGCCGGGGGTGGCGATCGTGACGATCGTGACGACGCAACGCATGCGGCCTTCGGGAGCCCGCCGCACGCGGCTGGCGGTGCTGGGTGCGGCCGTGCTGCTGGCGGGCGCAGCCGCGGCGGCCGGGCCGCGCTACTGGGACTGGCCGGACGGGCGCCCGTTCGAAGAGGCCACGTTCGAGTCCGCCGGACTGGACACGCTTGGCGGCCTGACCGCCGGGCCTGCGGTGGCGGGCCACGCCCTGGTCGGTCCCGAGGTTGCCTGGCGCGTGGCGTCCGACGGGCATGACGGGTGGTATGCCGGCACCGGCCACGGCGGCGAGCTCCACCATGTGGCGGCCGACGGGACGGCGCGGCTCGTGGCCCGGCTCGAGTCGACGGAGATCTTCAGCCTGGCCGTGCTGCCCGGCGGCGACGTGCTGGCAGGTGGCGGGCCGGACGGGCGCCTGGCCCGCGTGACGTCGGCCGGCGATGTCACCGCGGTCGGTCGCATCGAGGGCGGCTACATCTGGGGCATCGCCATCGACGAGCGCGCAGGCATCGCCTGGCTGGCCTGCGGCGCGCCGGCGGCGGTCTACCGCTACAGCTGGCGCGACGGCGCGCTCGAACGCGCCTGGGAGCTGCCGGCGCAGAACGCGATGGACGTGGCGCTTGATGCCGGCCGCAGTCGCCTGCTGGTGTCGACGCAGGGTCCGGGACTGCTCTACAGCCTGGTGCCCGGGACATCCGCACCGACCCTCCTGGGCGAGATCGAGCAGGACGAGGCGCGCCGCGTGCTGCGCGGCGATGGCGGCGCCTTCCACGTGCTCGGGCTGTCCGGCGGCAGCGAGGTGTTCCCGACCGGCACCGAGTCGGCGGGAGATGGCGCGATGCCGCAACCTTCCGCGGTCGCGCGCGGCAGCGGTGACGAGGGCGTCCCCGCCGCGGCGCTCTACCGCCTGGAGACGGGGCCGGGCGGGCGCGAATCGCTGGTGCGCGCGTGGGCCGGGCGTCGCGACCTGATGGCCGCGGCCTGGACCGCGCGCTGGGGCTGGGTCGGGGCCGGCACGCTGCCCGAGGCGTCCGGGACCTCGCCGATGGGCGAGGAGTCCCCGTCGCCGGCGGCCGAGCCGCGCTCCACATTGTTGCGGCTGACGCCGCCGTGGGGCGCGGTCCCGCTGTCCTCGTGGAGCGGCGGCGACGTGCTGGACCTGTGCACGGCCGCGGGCGGCCGGGAGCTGGCGATCGCGGTCGCGCACCCGGCCGCGGTGGCCGTGGCGCGACCCTTGGCCGGCGGCGCGCGCGGCGTCGTGACCGGGCCGCCGCTGGACGGCGGGCCCGGCGTCACCTGGGCGCGCCTGCGCTGGGAGGGCGTGGCCGGCGACGGGCGGCCCCGCTGGTCGGTGCGCAGCGGTGATCGCGCCCGACCCGACGACAGCTGGTCGCCGTGGAGCGAGGCGTGGAGCGATCCCGACCGCGCGCTGGGCGAGGTTGCGGGCCGCTACCTGCAGTGGCGCGTCGAGCTGCCGTCCGCGGGCGCCGACGGCCGCCCCTGGCGCGTGACGGGAATCTCGGTGAGCGCACGACAGCCGAACCGCGCGCCGGTCATCGAGGCGTTCCAGGTCGAGCAGCTGCGCGGCGTCAGGCCGGGCGGGTTCCTGGGCGGCGAGAGCATCATCCACCAGTACCGCAGCGGGCTGCGCGCCGAGTTCACGCCACCCGACGCGGTCCAGGAAAGCTGGCCTGGCAGCGAGCGCGCCGACCCGGGCAGGGCGGTGCGCGTGCTGACCTGGAGCGCGTCGGACCCCAACGGCGACCGCCTGTCGTTCCGGCTCGAGTGCCGCGCCGAGGGCGAGGCGGCGTGGCGTCCGGCGGCCGCGCCGGGCACCGGGGACCAGACAGTGTCCGGGAACGTCGGCAGCTGGGATACGTCCGGGCTGCCGGACGGGCGCTGGGAGCTGCGCCTGGTCGCCAGCGACGAGCCGGACAACCCGCGGCGCGAGCACGCGGAGTCCACGCGCGCGCTGGGCCCCCTCGTGGTCGACAACACCCCGCCGCGCGTCGACGTGCTGGAGACGGCCACGCGCGACGGCGGAGCGATCATCGTCGTGAAGCTGCGCGCCGCGGACGCCACGAGCAGCCTGGCCGCCGCGCGGCTGGTCTTTGCGGACGGCGACACAGAGCGCCTCGACCCGCAGGACGGCGTCTGCGACAGCGGCGAGGAGACGTTCGTCGCCGCCGTCGAGCGGCGGCGGGCGTCCGGCCGCGACCCTGCTGCTCCCGTGCGCCTGCGCGTGGAGGTGCGCGACATCGCGGGC
>JAYRFB010000274.1:0-3474 GCA_041908585.1 Candidatus Krumholzibacteriia bacterium | reverse complement strand
GCGGCCGGGCCCGGGGTCACGCCCGGCACGAGGCCACGGGTCATATTAGGCCCCGCCGGGGTCCGGCCGGGAACCGGGCGTATTGCCAAACGTTTCCGGCCGCGGCCCCGCCTCCGGACGGGTGGGCGGCGCGTTTGCGCGCCGCCGATGCCGCCCCGGGCTTTCGCCGCCGGCTTTCATGGCTTATTGTGGGACGCTCGCGTTTTTCCCGAACGACACGAGGTAGAGGGGCACGATGAGCGAAGACCAGACCGCCGGACCTTCCCTGATCAAGCTCGGCAAGCTCGCCAACGCCCGCGATTTCGACAAGCTCGAGGCGCTGTGGCCGGACGCCCTGGCCAGCGGCGACTACACCTGGCGCGAACTGGCGCCCATCGCCGGGCAGGTCGGCCGCCAGAACGCGCCGGCGCGCGCCGAGCGCATGCTCACGTCGCTGGTGGAGTGGGTCGAGGCGCAGAAGGGCGCCGAGGTGGCGCTGGCCGCCGTGCGCGAGGCCGCCCAGCAGCAGCCGACGGCCGCCGGCCTGGCCAAGCTGGCACGCCGGCTCTACCTGGCCCACTACCCCGCCTACGAGGCGCTGCCGGACCTGCTGGACCTGCTGCTGGAACGCGAGCCGAAGCTCGACGCCGCCCTGGTCCTGGTCGACCTCTACGCCCGGCTGCAGCCGGGTTCGTTCGCGCTGGATCGCTCGTTCCTGGTGCCGGGCATGGTGGAGAAGGCCGAGGCCCGCAGCGGGCGGCTGACGCTCGTCTTCCAGGATCGCCGCGCCGAGTACGGCCCCGAGACGGTCCTGAAGCTCTCGCCGCGTCCGGCCGACGATTTCGGCGCCATGATGCTCTACGCGCCCGACCGTCTGCGGACGATGGCCGCCGAGGATCCCGCCGCGTTCGTCAAGCTGGCCCTGCGCTCGAGCCGCGAGGGCCGGGTCATGTACAAGGACCTCAAGGGCTACCTCGTCCAGCTGTTGGACGAGAAGGGCTGGAAGGACTGGTGGAACACCGCCAAGCCGGCCCTCAAGCGCGACCCGATGATCGGCATGTCGGACGGCTCGCAGCCCAGCTTCCGCATGCTGCGGCAGGCCGACCGCTTCGAGGACCGCATGCGGCGCGAGTTCGACTTCGCCAAGACGCCGCAGGAGAAGCTGCTGAAGGTGCTCGGCCTGCTGGACGAGCTGAACCGCGGCGAGCGCAGCGGCGAGAGCGCCGCGGTCGACGAGTCGCTGCTGGTGCACCTGGGCAACGGTGCGGCCAAGGTGGCGGTCGGCGTGCTGGGCGAGAGCCCCGCGCTGGCGCTGGCCGGCCTGGCGCTGCACGCGGAGGTCGCCGCGCGCGGCGTCGCCGTGGCCACGCCGAACCCGCGCGCCGCCAGGCAGGTGCTCGAGCGCGTAGGCGACCCGGGCCAGCTCTGCCAGGAGCTGCCGGAGTCGCTGCTGATGCGGGTCCTGCAGTACCTCCGTGAGACCATGCCCGAGGACTGGGGCACGGTCTGGGCTGCAGTGCTGATGCGCACCGGCCGTCGCCTGTGCGACTTCATCACCCGCGCGCTGCTCGAGGCGGGCCAGCAGGCCGTCCTGCTGACGGCCCTGCAGCAGGCGCTGGAGAAGCCCACCGCCAGCCCGGAGTTGCTCTGCTGGGCCTGGCGCTCGATGCACGGTGGCGGCACCGCGGCAGGCTTCCTGGGCAGCCAGTCGGGCCTGCCGGCCGCCCGCGTGGCCGACGCCATGTTCGCCCTGCTGGACGGCAGCGGGCGCCTGTACGGCATGTCCATGGAGGAGAAGCACCTCAAGGTGCTCGAGAACGCCCGCGCCTCGTTCGCGGTGCAGGCCAACCGGCCGCTGCTCGCCCTTCTCGAGCAGGCAGACCGCGCCGGGGCCCAGCGCCTCAAGCGCGTCATCGAGGACAATGCCGGCATCAGCCCGGCGCAGCGCACGCAGCTGCTCGGCTTCCTGCGCTCCCGCTACGCCGACATCTTCATCGAGGCCACGCGCGAATGGCAGGATGCCGCGGCCATCTACACGACCGAGCCCGGCCTGCGCCGGCTCGAGGCGTCGTTCCAGCACATCGTCCAGGTGGAACTGCCCGAGGTCGCGCGCCAGATCGGCGAGGCCGCCTCGCACGGCGACCTCAGCGAGAACTCGGAGTACACCGCCGCGCTGGAGAAGCGCGACCAGCTGGCCAGCCGGGCCGCCCGCCTGGAAGGCGAGCTCTCCATGGCCCGCGTCATCAACCACGACATGTCCGTCACCGGCTTCGTGAACGTCGGCACGCGCGTCACCGTCAAGCAGGTCGAGACCGGCGCCGAGGAGATCTACACGTTCCTGGGCCCGTGGGACACCGACGTCGAGAACCGCGTGCTGAACTACCAGGCGCCCCTGGCGCAGGCGTTCATGGGCGCGCGGATCGGCGACACGGTCACCTACGGCGACGAGGGCGCGCGGCGCTCGTGGACGATCCTCGGGATCGACTCGGCGCTCTAGCGTCCCGGTTCCGGATGACAGGCGGCGGGTTCCGGACGGGGCCCGCCGCCCTCCTTTTGCCCGCCGGGCCGCTGGCCATTCCCTGACCCGCCCGGTTCGCTTCTGGTCGCCGGCGGGATCCGCAGCCCCCGGCGATCGCTGCTCGGCTACGGAATCCGCGTAGTGCCCCGCCCGGCGGGCGCCACTGTCCAATTCCTTGCACGGCAACAAATTCCCATCCTGCTCGGTGCAGCGGCTGCCCTGCGCGGCGCCGTCCGGGCGGCGGTGGCTGCCCCCGTGACCCCGGAACGCCTCTTGCGTTGGCGGTCCCCGGCGGGACCGCGGCCGGCCAGGCCCAAGGAGGGGGTATGTCACGGGTGGACGAAGCCACATGAGCACCACAACGACCAGCCCGGTGCGCACCAAGCGCCTCGGGCAGATCCTCGTCGAGTCGGGCGCGCTGTCGCCCGAGAAGCTCGACCTGGCCCTGCGCGAGCAGAAGCAGACCGGCGAGAAGCTGGGCGCCGTGCTGCAGCGCCTGGGCATCTGCTCGGAGCGCGAGATCTCGAAGGTGCTGGCCGGGCAGGCCGGCGTCGAGTGCGTCGACCTGACGCGCCTGGAGGTGGACCGCTCGGTCGTGATGCACGTCGAGCGGGACTACGCCGAGGCGAGGTCGCTGATTCCCCTGCGCCTGCGTGGCAGCACGCTGCAGGTGGCGATGGCCAACCCGCTGGACCTGGCCACGGCCGACGAACTGGCGCGGCTGACCGGCAAGTACATCGAGGTGGTCCACGCTCCCGAGAGCGAGATCAAGGACGCCATCGTTCGCCACTTCGGCGGGCAGAGCGGCGCCGGCGACGACATCCCCCAGCTGGTCGAGGCGGCGCGACGTTCGCTGGCCGCCGGCGGCGCGCAGGGGCAGGAGGACTCGCCGTACATCCGCCTGGTCGACGCGCTGATGCGCCAGGGCGTGGCCGACGGCGCCACCGACATCCACATCGAGCCCGAGGAGAAGGTGC
>JAYRFB010000273.1:0-9267 GCA_041908585.1 Candidatus Krumholzibacteriia bacterium | reverse complement strand
TGCGCGGGCCGGCGCCCGAGCCGGGCCCGGCGGCGCTGTGCGCGGGCGGCCGGCGCTCGCCCGGGCGAGCGCAGGCCGACGCCGGGCGCGCGGCCGCCCGGCCCGGCGTAGGGGCTGCGGAAACGCCACGGCAGCACCAGCTGACGTCCCTTCAGCGGGTCCACGCGCCAGCCCAGCTTCCACTGCCGGACCGCTTCCAGCACAGCCTGCGCATAGACATCGCCGCCGTCGTTGCTCACCAGCTGCGCGGCCGTCACGTTGCCCTGCGGGTCCACGAAGATCCAGACCACGACATTGATCACGGGCCGGCGGCGGTCCTGCTCGCTGGCCAGCAGCGGGTATTCCGGGCGCACCAGGTGCCGGATGTACCAGTCGCGCGACGTCTGCTGCGGGAGCAGCAGCTGCACGGACTCGTCGAACATCGCGTCGACGATCGCCTCGGCGGGATCCGGGACCACCGGCTGCAGGTGTTCGGCGCCGGTGGCGGGACGGGGGACCGTCTCGGTCGCGCGCTCGTGCGGCTTCTCGGGCTCGACCTCCAGCGGGGCCGGCGGGGGGGCCTGGAGCGAGCGCGGCAGGCGATGGGCCTGGTCGGCTCCCTCGTCGATCGAGACTTCAGGCATGATCTTCAGTTCGCCCGGCGCGCCGTAGTAGGTCAGCTTGCGCACGATGGCCGTCTCCCGCGGGCCCAGCCAGACCGCCAGCAGCAGCGCCGCCACGGCCAGGCCCGCCGCCATGAGCCAGCGGCGCCCGGCGCCGCGGCGGAATTCCGCCTGGGCCGCCGTCGTGAACGAGGGCGGCGGCAGGGGTGGGCGGTCTCGGCGGTTCATCGGTGGCGTACTCCTGCGGGGGCATCCGGTGCCTTGAGGGTAGCGATCCGAGCCGTGGCGCGCCAGCCCCGGCCCCGAGGGGGTGGCCGTCTGGACAACCGCCCGCGCATCTGGTAACTTGGCGGCCACGAGATCATCTCGGCTCCGGCTGGCGTTCCGGGCCGCTCCCGGGCGGCCGTTTCCTTTTCGTCGGCAGCCGCTTCCATCGCCAGGCAAGGATGCGTGTTCCCGATGTCCGACCTCCAGTCCCGCCTGCGGGAAATCCCCCAGATCAGCGCCGTATTGGCAGATACGCGCCTGGCGGAGTTCCTGGCCGGAAGGCGGCGGGCCTGGGCCGCGCTGGTGGTCCAGCAGGAGGGTGACGCCCTGCGCCGGCGACTGCGCGCCGAATCGGGGCCGGTCCGGGGGCGGGCCGAACTGCACGAGGAGCTGGTGGAGGCCGTCCAGGCGTCGTGCCGGTCGTTGCTGCGCCCGTCCTGGACGCGGGTGCTCAACGCGACCGGCGTCGTGGTGCACACGAACCTGGGCCGCTCGCGCCTGCCCCTGGCGGCGGCGGACGCGGCGCGGGCCGTGTCGCTGCACTACAGCGACCTGGAGATGGACCTGCGCAGCGGGCGCCGTGACCACCGCGGGCGCGCAGTCGAGCGCAAGGCGGCGCTGCTGGCGGGCGCCGAGGACGCGCTCGTCGTCAACAACAACGCCGCGGCTCTGTGGCTGGCCGTGCGCCAGCTGGGTCGTGACGGCCCGGTGCTGCTGTCGCGCGGCGAGGTGGTGGCGATCGGCGGCTCGTTCCGGCTGCACGAGATCATCGCCGAAACCGGGTGCCGCCTGGTCGAGGTGGGCACGACCAACCGGACGACGCTCGAGGACTACCGCCGGGCCCTGGTGCCGGGCGCGCTCGTGCTGAAGGTGCACCGCAGCAACTTCGCGCTGGCGGGCTTCACGGCGGAGGCGTCGTTGGCGGAGTTGGCTGCGCTGTGCGCCGCCGAAGGCTGCCCGCTGGTGTACGATGCCGGGAGCGGCCTGTTCGTCGAGCCCGCGGAGCTGGGACTGCCGGCCGGTGAGACGGTGCTGGCGGCGGACGTGGCCACGGGCTGCGACCTGGTCACCTGCAGCGGCGACAAGCTGCTGGGCGGCTGCCAGGCGGGGATCCTGCTCGGTCGCCGGGAACTCATCGACGCGCTGCGCGAGCACCCGCTGCGGCGCGCCGTGCGCGTGGACAAGTCGACGCTGGCGGCCCTCGACGCCGTGCTGACGGCGTACCTGGATGCGACGTCGCTGCCGGACGTGCCGGCGATCGCCGCGCTGGCTGTGCCGGCCGCGCGGCTGCGCGGGCAGGCGGAACGGCTCGGCGAGCTGGCGGCGCCGCGGCTTCCGGCCGGCTGGTCCCTGGCCGTGGAGGCGGACACCTCGAGCGTGGGCGGAGGGGCCTACTCGACGACGGAGTTGCCGACCTGGCTGCTGCGCCTGCGCGGGCCGCACGCCGAGCTCGAGGCCTGCCATGCGCGGCTGCGCGCGCAGGACCCGGCCGTGCTGGCGCGCCTGAGCCAGGACGGCCTCGCGTTCGACCCGCGCGCGCTCGCGGACGGGGAAATCGAGCTGGTGGCCGGCGCACTCGCCGAGGCCTGGGCGACCGAAGGAAGCAGGGAAGGACAGCGTGGCTGAGCAGCGCTACATCGGGGGGATCCCGTGCCATGACGGCTCCGCGGCGCCGCCGCCGGCGTCGTTCGCGGCCGACGCCGCCTTCTGGCGCGCGCTCGAGCAGCTGCTGCCGTCCGACCTCGTTGCGAAGGGCCTGGACGGCCTGCTGGCCGGCGCCACGGCGCCGCGCACCTGGCTGCTCCTGCACGAGCCGGGACAGGCCGCCATCGGCGCTGCGTCGGCACTGATGCTGGCCCGCGCCCTGATGGGCCGCGGGCAGGGCGTGCTCGTGCTCGATATCGAGGAGTCGGAGGCCGCGCTGACGGAGTGGGCGGGTCGCGGCCAGACCGAGGGCTGGATCGACGTCGCCCGCTTCGGCGCCTCGGTCTCCGCCGCCGGCGCCCCGCTGCCATTCGGCGGCGGTCGTGGCGTGCTGCTGGGCATCGGCTCGTTCGCCCCGACGGACGTCACCGAGGACGAGATCGTGTCGCTGCACGCGAGGCTGCGCCACCACGCGGACGACATCGTGCTGGTGGGCGCGACCGGCCCGGACGTCGTGCCCTGGGCGCGGCGCGCCGAGCGCCGCCTGCTGTGCTGGGATCGTTCCCGGCGCGCGGCGGACGACCTCGAGGCGGTGCTGGCGCCGCTGGCCGCGGCCCAGGTCCCGGTGACCGGGATCCTCGGCTGGGGGCCCGCGGTCCCGGCGGCATCGTCGGAGCCCGCGCATGCGCAGGCCGGTGCCGCCGGTACGCCGACACCCGCCGCCCCGGCGACCACGCCCGCGACGCCGAGGCAGCCCGACGGGCCGGCCCCGACGGGGGACCGGGCCCTGTTCGATGGACAGGTCCCGCTGGATGAACAGGACCTGCTGGATGTGCTCGCGCCGCTTGATGTCCTGGCCCCGCTCGATGTCGAGCCCGAGCCGGCGCGGCGGAATCCGCGCCTGTTCTGGGTGGCGGCCATCGCGTTCGGCGCGCTGATCGTGGCCAGCGCCTGGTACTGGACCAACTACGTGCGCGTGCCGCCCGGCGGGTACTTCGAGCCGGTGGCGGGCCGGCAAGGGCCGGCTGCTGCGGATACGTCCGCGGCAGCCGCCAGCGACGCGGACACCTCGGTGGGCAGGCAGCCCGAGCCGAAGGTGGCGGAAGCCGGCGGCCTGGCCTCGCTGGGCGACACGCTGCCGGCTACCGCCGAGGTTCCGGCACGCCCGGTCGCGACGCCCGCGGGCGCTGCGGCGGGATCGCGCGATGGAGCGACCCCGGGCCAGGCCGCGGCCCCGGCCACCTTCGATCGCGCGCCGTACGCCGGGCCTGTGGGCCGCGATGGCTGGGCGCTGCACGTCTATTCGCTGGCCGACAGCGCCAGCGCCGCCGAGCAGGTCGCCGCGCTGGAGGGACAGGGCATCCGCGCCGCCGTGCGCATCGTCGAGATCAAGGAGAAGGGCGGGCGCTGGTGGCGCGTCTACGTCGGCAGCTTCCCGACCCGCGCGGCCGCGACGGCGGCCATGCCCGCGCTGCTCGGCCGCCTGAAGGCCGACTGGGCCGAGCCGGCCCGCATCCAGGAATCGAACCCGTGACCGGCCGCGCCGCGCGCCCGGCCGCGAACGGGTATCCGCATCGCCAGGACATCCACCGCGCCCGGCGCGGAAAGGTGATCACGTGCGCCTGAAATCCATCGAACTGCAGGGATTCAAGTCCTTCGTCGACCGTACCCGGCTGGACTTCGACCATGGTATCACCGCGATCCTCGGGCCGAACGGCTGCGGCAAGTCGAACGTCGTCGACGCCGTGCGCTGGGTGCTCGGCGAGCAGTCGGCCAAGCAGCTGCGCGGCGGCAAGATGGACGACGTCATCTTCAAGGGCACGACCAAGCGCAAGCCCGTCGGCATGGCCGAGGTGACGCTGACCTTCGAGAACGAGGACCGCGGCCTGCCCATCGACTTCAGCGAGGTGGCGATCCGCCGACGCGTGACGCGCGACGGCGGCAGCGACTACTTCCTGAACGGCAGCGCGTGCCGCCTGAAGGACCTTCGCGACCTGTTCTTCGATAGCGGCGTGAACAACACGTCGTACTCGATCATCGAGGAGTCGATGATCAAGTCGATCCTCAACGAGAACAACGACGACCTGCGTCGCCTCCTGGAGGAGGGCTCCGGCATCACGCGCTACAAGGCGCGGCGCAAGGAGACCCAGCGCAAGCTCGACCGCACGCAGTCGGACCTGGTGCGGCTCTACGACATCATCGAGGAGATCGGCAAGGAGGTCCGCTCGCTGCAGCGCCAGGTGGGCAAGGCGCGGCGGCACCAGCGGCTCTACAACGAGATCCGCGCGCTGGACCTGCTCGTGGCCGGGCGCCGGCACCAGGAACTGGACGCGCGCGAGGCCGAGGCGCGCGACCGGCTGCAGGAGTTCCGCACGCTGGCCGAGGCAGGCGTCGGCGAGCTGGCCGAGCTGCAGGCGAGCATCGAGGCGGTGCGCCCGACCATCGACGAGCGCGAGGCGGAGCGTCGGCAGCTGCAGGAGGCGCTGCACGCCTTCGAGGAGGACCTCCAGGAGACGGAGCGCCAGGTGCTGGTGCTCGAGCACCGCATCGACGAGCAGCGGCGGCGGATCGAGACGGCGGAGGCCGGCATCGCCGAGGCCGAGGCGCGCCAGGGCGACCTCAACGGCCAGGTCGGGCGGCTGGACGAGAGCCTGGCGCAGGTGCGCGACGAGCTGGAGGGCGCCGCGCGCCTGCTGGCCGAGCGCGAGGAGGAGCTGCAGATCCTCGAGGATCGGCTTTCGCGCGATCGCGCCGCGCTGGACGACGCCACCACCCGCAACCTCGAGGTCATCGAGAACGACGCGCAGCAGCGCAGCCGCCTGCGCGAGCTCCAGGTCAAGCAGGAGAACCGGCGGGAGCGCGTGGCGATCCTGGGCCAGGACCGCGAGACCGTGCTGGCCCAGGGACGCCAGGCCGACGCGCAGTTGCAGGAGGTCGAGGGTCGCGTGGACCCGGCCCGCCAGCGGCGCCAGGAGGTGCTGGCCGAGCTGGCCGGCCTCGAGCGCGAGGAGACCGACCTGGAGGTGGCGGCGGCCGCCCTGCAGGAGGAGGCGGCGGCGCTGGCCGCGCGGCGCGAGGCCGCGCGCAGCACGCACGACCTGCTGCGGAAGCTGCACGAGGAGTACGAGGGCTACGGCAAGGGCCCGCGCGAGCTGCTGCGGCGCCACGCGGGGGAGTCGCGCCTGGTGGGCGGCCTGGCCGACCAGCTGTCGGCCGCGCCGGCGGACCTGCCGGCGCTGGCCAGCCTGCTGGGCGAGGTGCTGGACGCGGTCGTGGTCGACGGCTGGGAGACGGCCGCCGACCTGGTCGGCGAGCTGCGGCGCGACGAGCTGGGCCAGGCGAGCCTGGTCTGCCGCGACGGCTTCGGCGACCAGGCGCCGGTCGCCGGCCCGGCGCCGGCCGGCGGGCGGCCGGCGCACGAGGCCATCACGGGCCCCGGTGCGACGATCCCCGCCCTGCGGGGCCTGCTGGCGCGCTCGTTCATCTTCGCCACCGACGCGGAGGCGGCCGCGGCCGCAGCAGGCTGGCGCGGGCCGGCCCCCGTGGTCTGCGTCAGCCGCGAGGGCCTCCTGGTCACCAGCGACGGTCGCGTGCGCGGCGGCCGTGGCGAGGGCGCCGACACCGGGCTGCTGGGCCGGCGCGAGAAGCTGGAGGAGGTCGGCCGCGAGATCGAGGCGCTGGAGGAGCGGACTGCGGTGGCGCAGCAGCGCGTGGCGGCCAATCGCGGGCGCCGCGAGGACGTTCGCGTGGCCCTGATCAACGGCCGCGGGCGCCTGAGCGCCGGCGAGAACGAGCTGAACGCGTTGCAGGTGCAGCTGGCCGAGCTGACGCACCGCCGTGACGCGGCCGGTGCCCGCGCGCAGGAGATGGAGGACGAGCGGCAGCGCCTGGAGGCGGAGATCGCCGAGCTGGCCGCCGCGGAGGCGCGGATGACGGACCTGCTCGACGAGAGCGGCCGGCTGCGCCTGGACAGCACGACGCACCGGGAGGAGCTGCGGCAGCGCGTCGAGGACGCCCAGCTGCAGCGCGACGAGGCGCGCGCGAACCTGGCCGAGCTGCGCATGGGGCAGCAGCGCCGCGAGAGCCGCCAGCGGGAGACCGAGACGGCGCTGGCGCACCTGCGCGAGAGCATCGCCGAGCTGTTTGCCCGCCGCGAGCGCCTGGCCGAGGAGATCGAATCCGGCCGGCTGCTGCGCGAGTCGCTGGTCGAGGAGCTGGCGCAGCGGCGCGAGATGCTGGCGCGCTCCATGGACGAACGCGAGCGCCGTCGCCTGGTGGTCAATGCCGCCGCCGACGGCATCGCGGCCCTGCACGAGGAGACGGCGGTCTGGAACCGCCGCGTGCAGGAGATCGAGCGGCAGCGCGGAGGTTTCCGCGAGCAGGCCCATGCCCTGGAGACGGAGCTGGCGACGCTGGACGTCCGCCGCAACAACCTCGAGGAGCGCGTCGAGGAGCAATGGAAGGGCGCGTTCCGCGAACTTGTCGCCTCGATCGTGACCGAGCACGTGCCGTCCGAGCTGGAGATGGACCAGGGCGTGTTCCAGGTCCCGCAGGCCGAGGAGCTGCTCGAGGACCGGCGGCGCAAGCTGGCGGAGCTGGGGCCCATCAACCACCTGGCCCTCGAGGAATACGACACCAAGAAGGAGCGCCTGGACTTCCTGGAGAAGCAGCGCGACGACGTCGAGAAGGCCCGCGACGACCTCACGAAGGCCATCGCCGAGATCAACCGGACGGCCCGCAAGCGCTTCATCCACACCTTCGAGGAGGTGCGGCGGAACTACATCGCGGTGTTCGAGACGCTGTTCAAGGGCGGTCGCTGCGACCTCAAGCTGCAGAAGACCGACGACCCCCTCGAGAGCGATATCCTGATCACGGCCCAGCCCACCGGCAAGGTCATCGACACGGTGTCGCTGCTGTCGGGCGGCGAGCGCTGCCTGACGGCGCTGTCGCTGCTGTTCGCGGTCTACCTCGTCAAGCCGTCGCCGTTCTGCATGCTGGACGAGGCCGACGCGCCGCTGGACGATGCCAACATCGGCCGCTTCGTCAACATGCTGCGCGAGTTCAGCCGCAGCACCCAGTTCCTGGTCATCACGCACAACAAGCTGACCATGGAGACTGCGAACCACCTCTACGGCGTGACGATGATGGAGCCGGGCTGCAGCTCGATCGTGTCGGTCAGCTTCCACGACGTGGCGCTGACGCAGAGCGACCAGGAGCTGGGCGGCGCCATCGCGCGCAAGCGGCAGGAGGTGGACGCCCAGGCCCAGGCCGAGCGCGGCCAGGCCCGGCTCGACACGATCGCCGCGATCGAGGGCGCGCCGTCCGCTGACGTCGTCGCCGACGCCGTGGCGGAAGTCGTCGCCGCGCCGGACGCCGAGCTGCCCTCGGAGGTCGATGACGCGGAGTCGCGGAGCATGGAGGCCAGCGAGTGATCCGCGGCGTCCTGGACCGCTTCCGCAACGGCCTGCGCAAGACGCGCGATGGCGTCGTCGGCCGCCTGCAGGGCCTCTTCGGCAACCGCGTGCGCCTGGACCAGGACACGCTGGACAAGATCGAGGAGCTGCTCATCGGCGCGGACATGGGCGTGGCGTCCGCGGTCTCCATCACGCGCAACATCGAGAAGCGGCTCAAGGAGGAGGGCGGCGAGGCCACGCTCGACTCGGTGCTGACGGTGATCCGCGGCGACGTGCTGGAGATCCTCACCAGCGCCCGTCCGCGCCTGCGCCCGGTCAGCTGGGACGACGCCGACGAGGCCCCCCGCGCCAAGGTCAAGGACAAGGGCAAGGCGAAGGACGCGGGCAGGGGAGCCGCGGGGCCCGAGCCGGCTCCGGAGCCCGTCAGCGGACCGCGCGTGATCTTCGTCGTCGGCGTGAACGGCACCGGCAAGACGACGACCATCGCCAAGCTGGCGCACCGACTGAAGTCCGAGGGGAACACCGTCCTGCTGGCCGCCGGCGACACGTTCCGGGCCGCGGCGGTGGAGCAGCTGGTGGTCTGGGCCGGGCGCATCGGCGTCGAGTGCGTGCGCCAGGGGCAGAATGCCGACCCGGCGGCCGTCGCCTTCGACGCGCTGAGCGCCGCCGCAGCGCGCGGGGCCGACGTGGTGATCATCGACACCGCCGGTCGCCTGCACACCAAGACCAACCTGATGGACGAGCTGGGCAAGGTGGCGCGCGTCATCCGTCGCAAGACGGGCCGCGATCCCGAGACGCTGCTGGTGGTCGACGCCAACACCGGCCAGAACGGCCTGCAGCAGGCCAGGGTCTTCGCCGAGACGATCCCCGTCGACGGCCTGGTGCTGACCAAGCTGGACGGCACGGCCAAGGGCGGCATCGTGGTGGCCATCGCCGAGACGCTCGGGCTGCCGGTCCGTTGGGTCGGGATGGGCGAGAAGGTCGACGACCTGGCCGCGTTCGACCCGCAGGTGTTCGTGGACGCGCTGTTCGCCGACTGGTCGGGCGAGGGCGCCGCCGGCGCGCTGCGCGACGACGATGCGCCGACCGCGCGCTGACCGGCGCCGCGGCGCTCGGCGCGGCGCCCCGCGGCGGCGCGGGCGCCTGCCGGGCCTGCCGGAGGTGCTCGACCGCGTCGCCGGCCGTTCTCGCCCGGAGCGCTGGGACAGCCGTGACCGCGACGGCGACGTCGGCGGCCGGCGCGAGCGCGAGCGCGGCCCGGCCGTGCGGGTCCTGGACGTCCGCCGTGACCGCGAGGTGTTCGAGCGCCTGGTCGCGCTGGACTACGACTTCCTGCTGGG
>JAYRFB010000272.1:0-5443 GCA_041908585.1 Candidatus Krumholzibacteriia bacterium | reverse complement strand
GCCACGGCCCGGGTGCGGGCCCCAGCCGCGGCATCCTGCCGCCAGTTCCAGACGATCGAGGCGATCGCGCGCGACATCCCCTGCTCCCGCGTGACGATCGGCTGGCCCCGCGGGGCCGGCCCTGATGGGTGCTTCCGCTCATTATCACGGATCGCGACGACGCTGGCAAGGCGGCGCGACAGCGGCGCGACAGCGGCCCGACAGCGGCCCGACAGCGGCCCGACTGCATCCCGACGAAGGCGCGCCGGCGTTGACATGCCCGCGCGAGCGATGACAAGATGGACGACGCCGCCGCGCGATGCGGCACCCCCTCCCACCCTGACGACAGGAGCGCCGGTTGCGACGACTGGGACTGTCCCTGGGCGCCATTGCGCTGACGCTCGTGCTGGCCGAACTCGCGCTGCGCCTGACCGGCTTCGGCCTGGTGAAGCCGGAGCTGGCGTTCGGCGTCAACGCGCGACAGGCGTTCGAGCGGGGGCAGTTCGCGACCGACCGGTACCTGTTCTGGAAGTTCGCCGGACCGCCCGGCCCCGCCGACGAGGCGCTGGGCACCGTCCACCCTGATCGCGACATCGCCCCGGCTGTCCACCGCCCGCGGCTGCTGTTCCTGGGCGACTCGTGCACGCGCCTGGGCATGGGCGGCCCCGCTTACCCGGGTCGCCTCAAGGCGATGCTGGCAGGACGGGCCGAGGTGCTGACGGCCGCGGTGCCGGGCTACACGTCGCACCAGGGCCTGGCCTGGCTGCGGCGCCAGCTGCTGGCCGCCGCGCCGGACATCGTCGTGGTCTACTTCGGCTGGAACGACCACTGGCGCACCATCGGCCTGACGGACCGGCAGTACGCTGCGGCGCTGTCGCCGCTGCGGCCGCGGCTGGCGGCGCTGGCCCGCCGCCCGTCGTCCGCGGCGCCGTTGCGCGTGCCACCGGCCGACTACGAGGCCAACCTGACGGCGATCGCGCGCGAGGCGACGGCAGCCGGCTGCAAGATCCTGTTCGTGCGGGCCCCCGGGGCCATCGACGCGACGGGGCGGCAGCGCCTGGTGGACGCCGGCTACATCCGGCCCGATGACGACCCGATGGCGCTGCACGCGGCCCACCTCGGCGTCCTGGACCGCGTCGCCGCCGCCGAGGGCGTGCCCGTGCTGGATGCGGCGGGCTTGTTCGCCGGCCTCGGGTCGGCCCCCGCGCTCCTTGCTGCCGACGGGATCCACCTGAGCGACGCCGGCCACCAGGTGATGGCAGTGATCGTCGCGCAGAAGGCGCTGGGCCAGATGCTCCATCTGCTGGATGACCGGCGCTCGCTCGAGGAAGTGGCGGCCGCCGCGGCCGCGGCCCTGCGCCCCTGAGGCCTCGCCGGCGCTGGCGCGCCGGTCGGGGCGGACATTATAATGCCCGTTCCGGACCCGATCCCGCCCGAACCCGCCCCCCAACCCCCGGAGGTCGTCCCTTGCTGAAGCGGTCTGCGTTCACCCTCGGCTTCGGCCTGCTGCTGGTCGCGTTCACGACCGGCGGATCCCTCGCGGCAGAGCCGCACCCGTTCTCGGTCCACGACATGCTGGCGATGGACCGCCTCAGCGATGCCCAGGTCTCGCCCGACGGCACGCAGGTCGCCTTCACGGTGCGCGAGACCGACGTGGCCGCCAACAAGGGCCGCACCGACGTCTGGCTGGCCGCGGTCGACGGTTCGCGCGTGCGTCGCCTGACGGGGCACGAGGCCAATGACTGGAACGCCCGCTGGGGCGCGAACGGCTGGCTGTACTTCCTCTCGACGCGCAGCGGCTCGCCGCAGGTCTGGAAGCTGGACACGACCGGCGGCGAGGCCATCCCGGTGACGACGCTTCCGCTGGGGGTCGGCGGGTTCGAGTACGTGCCGCAGACGCGGTCACTGCTGCTGGTGCTGGAGGTCTACCCCGGCGCCGGCATCGGCGGTACCGTCGAGCGCGACAAGGCGGCCGCCGCCAACCAGGCCACCGGCAAGACCTACGACGAGCTGATGTTCCGCCACTGGGACAGCTGGGAGGACGGCAAGCGGAACCACCTCTTCCTGCTGGCCGACGCGCCCGGCGCCGAGCCCGTGGACCTGGTGCCGGACCTGGATGCCGACGTCCCGACGATGCCGTTCGGCGGCCTCGAGGAGGTCGCGATCTCGCCCGACGGCGGCACCGTCGTCTTCACGGCGAAGATCCTGCCCGGCAGCGAGTCCGCCTGGAGCACCGACACCGACCTGTACGCCGTGCCGACCGACGGTTCCGGCAAGCTGACCTGCCTGACCGAGCCGAACCAGGCCGTCGACACCGAGCCCGTGTTCAGCCCGGACGGGAAGCACCTGTGGTACCTGGCCATGGAGCGCCCCGGCTACGAGGCCGACCGCTACCACTTCGAGATCAGGGACTGGGCCACCGGGACGAGCGAGCGCCTGGACATCATGTTCCCGACGACGGAGCTGGACCGGCCGCTGGACCTCAGCCCGCACGGCCTGAAGTTCTCCCCCGACGGCAAGAGCGCCTACTTCACGGCCGGCTGCCTCGGCCAGACGCCCGTGTTCCGGCTTGACCTGAAGACGCGCAAGGTCACGCGCCTGCTCGCGACGGGCCACGTCACCGACCTGGCGGTGCTGAAGAAGGGCCTGCTCATCGGCCTGCAGCACCTCCAGTCGCCCACCGAGCTCCACGTGCTGCCGCTGGACGGCAAGGCCCCGCGCGCCATCACCGGCTTCAACACGGCGAAGCTCGCCGCCACGCGCATGGGCGAGCCCGAGCAGTTCACGTTCAAGGGCTGGAACGACGAGACGGTGTTCGCCTACGTGGTCAAGCCCTACGACTGGACGCCGGAAGCCGCCGCCTCGGGCCGCAAGTGGCCGGTGGCGTTCCTGGTGCACGGCGGGCCGCAGGGCAGCTTCGGCAACGACTTCCACTACCGTTGGAACCCGCAGGCCTATGTCGGCGCCGGCTTCACCACGGTGGCCGTCGACTTCCACGGCTCGACCGGCTACGGCCAGGCCTTCACCGACGCGATCAACCACCACTGGGGCGACCGGCCGCTCGAGGACCTCGAGAAGGGCCTGGCCGCCGCGCTGGCGAAGTACCCCTGGATGGACGGCGGGCGCGTGGTCGCGGCCGGCGCCAGCTACGGCGGCTACATGATCAACTGGATGGCCGGCCAGCCGTTCGCCGACAGGTTCAAGGCCTTCGTCTGCCACGACGGCAACCTGGACGAGCGCATGGCCTACTATGACACCGAGGAACTGTGGTTCCCCGAGTGGGAGCACGGCGGCACCCCGTGGACGCCGGGCAGCTCGTACGGCACGCACAACCCCGTCGACCACGTGCAGAACTGGAAGGTGCCGACGCTCGTCGTGCACGGCGGGCTCGACTACCGCGTGGTCGACACGCAGGGCCTCAGCACGTTCACCGCCCTGCGCCGCCGCGGCGTGCCGGCGCGGCTGCTCTACTTCCCGGACGAGAACCACTGGGTGCTGAAGCCCCAGAACTCGATCCAGTGGCACGACGAGGTCATGGGCTGGCTGAAGCGCTGGACCAGGTAGGCAGCGTGGCCGCCACGGAGGAAACCGGCATGCGTCTGAAGGACAAGGTGGCGCTGGTCACGGGGGCCAGCGCCGGCATCGGCGAGGCCTGTGCCGAGGCGTTCGCGAGGGAGGGCTGCCGGCTGGTGCTGGCAGCCCGCCGGCGTGACCGGCTCGAGGCCCTGGCTGGGAGGCTGGCCGCCGATTGCGGGGCCCGGACCCACCTGGTCGAACTGGACGTGCGGGACAGGCCGGCCGTGGATGCGGCCATCGCCGGTTTGCCCGACGGCTGGGACCGGATCGACATCCTGGTCAACAACGCGGGTCTCAGCCGCGGGCTGGACCGCCTGCAGGACGGCAGCCACGTGGACTGGGAGGAGATGATCGACACCAACGTCAAGGGGCTGCTCTGGGTGACCCGGGCCGTCCTGCCCGGGATGGTGGCCCGCGATGATGGCCACGTGATCAACGTGGGCAGCATCGCCGGGCACCAGGTCTACCAGGGGGGCAACGTCTACTGCGCCACGAAGTTCGCGGTGCAGGCGCTGACGCGCGGGCTGCGGCTGGATCTCCTGGGCACGCGCGTGCGCTGCTCGACGGTGGACCCGGGGATGGTGCAGACCGAGTTCAGCGAGGTCCGCTTCCGCGGCGACCGCGAGCGGGCCGACAAGGTCTACCGCAGCTTCCCGCCCCTGACGCCGGCGGATGTCGCCGACGCGATCGTCTTCTGCGCCACGCGGCCCGCGCACGTGGCCATACAGGAGATCGTTCTCATGCCGCAGGACCAGGGAGCGGTCTACGCCTCGCATCCGCGCGGGGTTCCCGACTGAGGGTACCCGTTCCCCCATCTGCCATGCGGCCGGCCGTCCCCACGGGACGGCCGGCCTCGCCTTGCGCGGACCGCCGCCCTGAAACCCCTGCCTGATAAAGGGTTATCTTTAGCTAAAGCCGCCCTTCGCCTTGCCGATTCCAGTCACCGTAACGCCACTGGCCCACGCCGGTGAGATCGCCCGCCTGACCGGCGCAACCCGCACGAGGGCGCCAGCGCGAAAGGACTGCGACATGGCACAAAGGAACCGCTTCGACCGCGGCGGCTTCACGCTGATGGAGATCGTGATCGCCGTGGCCATCGTGGCGATCTTCGCCGCCGCGATCAGCCCGATGGTGTTCAAGCACCTCGAGGACGCCAAGCTGAGCCGCGCCCAGAACGAGACCGAGACGCTGGCGACGGCCGTCCTCAGCTACTACAAGGACACGGGCACCTGGCCGTACACCAACGCCAACGGGCCGACGGGCAACAGCGTGGCGCGCGTGGTCAGCAGCGCCAACGTCGCCACCGGCGCGGGCCCGGGCGCCTCGCCAGGCGCCGTGAACTGGGGCACCTACGGCAACACGAAGATGCTGGGCGACTACCTCTACCACAACAACCCGGACGACGACACGTCGGCCACGGGCGCCGGCGGCAACCAGGCGGGCGAGGACTGGCCGACCACCGGCCGCGGCGCCTGGCGCGGGCCGTACGTGACGGCGTACCAGTTCGACGACCCCTGGGGCAACGCGTACGTGATGAACGTCCAGTATGCCCCCGGTGGCAACTACGGCGGCACCGTGCGCCACAAGGTGTTCGTCCTGAGCGCCGGCCCCGACGGCCGCTGGCAGACCGGGTTCAACAACGGGCAGCCGGAGGAGATCGCCGGCGACGACATCGGCACCGTGGTGACGATCCGCTAGGACGGGCGACACCTCCGCCAAGGAGCAGGAAGGCGCCCGGTTCCCCAGGGAACCGGGCGCCTTGCTTCCGCACCGGCAATCGCAGCCAGCGCTACCGCGCCGCCTCCAGCGAGGCCTGCGCCGCCGCCGTCACCTGCGCCACCTGCGAGCCGGCCATGACCGTCGGCGTCAGCATCATCAACAGCTCGTC
>JAYRFB010000271.1:0-2162 GCA_041908585.1 Candidatus Krumholzibacteriia bacterium | reverse complement strand
GCCCGCTGCTGCAGGGCGCCCGGCTGACCGCGTGGGAGCTGGCCGAGCGCGGGCTGGACGTCACCGTGCTCTGCGAGGGCGCAGCCGGCTCCCTGCTGCGCCGCGGCGTGGTCGACGCCGTGATCACCGGGGCCGACCGCATCGCCGCCAACGGCGACACCGCGAACAAGGTCGGCACCTACCCGCTGGCCGTGCTCGCCGACCGGCACGATGTCCCGTTCTACGTGGCGGCGCCGGCCTCGACCTTCGATCCGGCCACGCCCGACGGCAGTGGCATCCCCATCGAGATGCGGGAGCCCGGCGAGGTGCTGGCCTGTGGCGGTCGGCCGGTGGCGCCGGACGGCGTGGGCGCCTGGAACCCGGCCTTCGATGTCACGCCGGGCGACCTCGTGACGGCGTTCGTCACCGAGCGGGGGGTCCTGCGACCTCCGTTCACGGACGCGCTGGCCGTCTTTCGGGGGACCTGAGCGGGCCGGCACCCGGCGGCCCGGTCTTGACAGGCCCTTTGCCGGATGCTAAGTTAGCCGACCTGCAACGACCGGATCTGCCTATCGTTCGCGGTCCAGAAGGTGCGCCGCCCCAAAGGGTTCGCAGCCTATCTGCTTGCAAGGCAACATGTTACGCGTTCCGCCGCCGCGCTGACGCAAGGGCGTTCCTGCGCGTGCGGCGGGTGTTCCCGGGGACGGAACCCGCACGTGCACCCGTGCGCGGGTCCCCGCCATGGACCAGTTGAGGGAGTGAGCCTCGTGAAGACCTACGTGATGAAGCAGGGCGAGATCGCCAAGGACTGGCTCGTGATCGACGCCAAGGACGTGCCCGTCGGCCGCCTGGCGACGCAGGTCGCGACCTTCCTGCGCGGCAAGCACAAGCCCACTTTCACGCCCAGCCTGGACATGGGGGACAACGTCATCGTCCTGAACGCCTCCCAGGTCAAACTGACCGGGCTCAAGGCGGAGAAGAAGACGTACGTGCACCACACCGGCTACACCAGCGGCCAGCGCTTCACGCCGGTCAGCAAGCTGGTGGCCGCCGGTCGTCCCGAGGAGATCATCCTGCGCGCGGTCAAGGGCATGCTGCCCAAGACCAAGCTGGGCCGCGCGCAGCTGACGAACCTGCGCGTGTACGCGGGCGCCGAGCACCCGCACGCGGCGCAGCAGCCGAAGCCGGTGAGCCTGTAGTCAGTATCGGCGACAACCGCGACCGCCAGGGGCGGCCGCACCGTCATCACCAAGGAGCGCACGTTGGAAGAAAGGTATTACGCCACCGGCCGCCGCAAGACCGCCGTGGCCCGGGTGTGGCTGACGCAGGGCAGCGGCAAGGTGCGGGTCAACGACCGCGCCGTGGAGGAGTACTTCGGCGAGGCCGTGCGTGAGCAGGCGCTGCGCCCGCTGGCGACCCTCGGCATCCAGGGTGACTTCGATGTCTGGTGCACCGTCAAGGGCGGCGGCATCAGCGGTCAGGCCGGCGCGCTGCGCCACGGCCTGGCGCGGGCCCTGGTGGTGGCCAACGAGGAATACCGCGCGCAGCTGCGCCGCGGCGGCTACCTCACGCGCGACTCCCGCATGGTCGAGCGCAAGAAGTACGGCCGTCCGGGCGCCCGCAAGCGCTTCCAGTTCTCCAAGCGCTAGCCGCGCCGCCCGGCCTTCCGGGCCGGGTTGCGGACCAGTGCTGGAACCAACGATCCGGCGGCCGCCCTCGGCGGACCGCCGGATCGCATCACACACCCGGCCGGAGGAACGGGGCCGGTGGCATCGCGGGAGGCTTCCCGGGGTGCTTGCCCCGTTCCGGTGAAGGCCGGGGAGGAACAACCTGAGCAGCCGGGAGGCGATCATGGCCAACGTCGGACTGAGGGACCTGCTCGAGGCAGGCGTCCACTTCGGTCACCAGACCCGCAAGTGGAACCCCAAGATGAAGCCCTACATCTTCATCGCCCGGGGCGGCATCTACATCATCGACCTGCAGCGCACGCTGCGCGCCCTGAACCAGGCCCGCGATTTCCTGCAGACCGTCGGCGCCAAGGGCGGCACCGTCCTGTTCGTCGGCACCAAGAAGCAGGCGAAGATCGCCATCAAGGAAGCCGCTGACCGCGTGGACATGCCCTACGTCACCGAGCGGTGGCTGGGCGGCATGCTCACGAACTGGCAGACGATCTACAAGAGCGT
>JAYRFB010000270.1:0-3301 GCA_041908585.1 Candidatus Krumholzibacteriia bacterium | reverse complement strand
TGCGACCCGGCGGGTGGGGGCGCCGGCGGGGGCGCCGCGGCGGGGGGGCCGCCCGACCGGGGCCGCGACCCGAGGGCGGCGACAGCGGCCGGGGGACCGGACGAGCCTGCCGTGAAGCCGGGAACGCCGGGGGATGCCGAGGTCGGGGCACCGCGGGCCGGGAAGGCCCCGGAGCGGTCGGCCCGGCCGGCCCGCCGGGCACGCGGGGCCACCGCGGCCAAGGAACCACCAGCCCCCCTGGATCCCAACACCGCCACCCTGGACAGCCTGCAGCTTTTGCCGGGGGTGGGGCCGGTCCTGGCCGGCCGCATCGTGGCCGCCCGCGAAGGCGGCTCGGTCTTCCGCCAGCCCGCGGACCTCCTGGCCGTCAAGGGCATCGGGCCGGCGTCCCTGGCCCGCCTGACCCCGTTCCTGCGCTTTCCCGGGGCGCCGCGTCTGGTCCCGGCGGCAGCCCCCGACGGGGATAATCGGCATTAAAGTCAGGCCTTTCCCGTCCGAACAGATCAGCGTCACGGCACCGCCCGCACCCGGCCCGCGCCTTGCTCCACCACGGAGCGGCCTGGCCGGGCGCAGGCCGCGACACCTGGATCTCGACAGCGGAAGCGGGACTCGCGGCATGAACACCGGCACTTCCACGGCACCCCGGGACAAGATCGCGACGCAGCTTCTGGAAGCGAAGCTGATCGACGAGGCCGGCCTGGCGCGCGCGAAGGAAATCCAGAAGAAGGACGGCGGCTCGCTGGGGCAGGCGCTGGTTCGGGCCGGTGCGATCGACGAGTCCGTCTACGTCAACTTCATCGGCAAGCACTACAACCTGCCGGTCATCGACCTGGCCAAGGCCGACATCTCCACCTAGTGCCTCGACCTGATCCCCGCCGACGTCGCCGGCAAGTTCCAGGTGTTGCCCATCGCCCGCCGTGGCCGCGTGCTCACGGTGGCGATGGCCAACCCCTCGAACATCTTCGCCATCGACGACATCAAGTTCATCACCGGCCTGGACGTCCAGCCGGCGGTGGCGGGCGAGATGGCGATCAAGAAGGCAATCGACAAGTACTACGCGACCACCGACTCGCTGGCCTCGATCATGGAGGGCATCGAGGACGACATCGAACTGGTCGAGGACTCCGGCGACGACGATGTCGGCGCGCAGGAGGGCCAGAACGCGCCGGTCGTCAAGCTGGTCAACACGCTGCTGGCCGAGGCCGTGAAGATGGGGGCCTCGGACATCCACATCGAGCCCTACGAGAAGAACCTGCGCGTGCGCTACCGCGTGGACGGCGTGCTGCAGGAAGTGATGGAGCCGCCGGTCAAGCTGCGCAACGCGATCATCTCGCGCCTGAAGATCATGGCCGACCTGGACATCGCCGAGCGCCGCATCCCGCAGGACGGTCGCATCAAGCTGAAGGTGCTGACCAAGAAGATCGACCTTCGCGTCTCGACGCTGCCCTGCATCTTCGGCGAGAAGGTCGTGATGCGTATCCTCGACAAGGGGAACCTCAACCTCGACCTGGCCGACTTCGGGATGGAGCGCAAGGCGATCGACGACATCTACAAGGCGATCGCGCAGCCGTTCGGGATGGTGCTCGTCACCGGGCCCACCGGCTCGGGCAAGACGACCACCCTCTACTCGTGCCTGTCGAAGCTGAACAGTCCCGAGACCAACATCATGACCGCGGAGGATCCCGTCGAGTACAACATCGAGGGGATCAACCAGGTCCAGGTCCGCGACGAGGTGGGCCTCACCTTCGCGTCGGCGCTGAAGGCCTTCCTGCGGCAGGACCCGAACATCATCATGGTCGGCGAGATCCGCGACCTGGAGACCGGCGGCATCGCCACGAAGGCCGCCCTCACGGGCCACCTCGTGCTCTCCACCCTGCACACGAACGACGCGCCGAGCACGATCAATCGCATGATCGACATGGGCATCGAGCCCTTCCTCGTTGCGTCCTCGACGTTGCTGATCGCGGCCCAGCGCCTTGTGCGCAGGATCTGCAAGAACTGCAAGGAGGAGGTCAGGCTTTCCGCCGAGGCCCTGGCGGACGTCGGGCTTCCTCCCGATACCCCGGTGTTCCACGGCCGCGGCTGCGACCACTGCTCGGGCACGGGATATGCGGGGCGGCAGGGTCTGTACGAGATCATGCCGATCACGCCGGAGATCCGTGAGCTGATCCTGGACCGCGCCTCGACCACCGAACTGCGGCGCACGGCCGTCTCGCAGGGCATGCTCACCCTGCGGGCGGACGGCCTCATCAAGGTGCGCAAGGGCATTACTACGATCGAGGAGATCCTGCGCGAAACCGCGGTCACCGACTAGCGGCGACGCCGACTCACCCCGGCGGGAGGAATCGACAGTGCTTGGCATGCGCGAACTGCTCGAGGAGATGGTGGCCAAGGGGGCCAGCGACCTGCACATCACGGCGGGCCTGCCGCCGCAATACCGCATCGACGGCAACATGGTGGCGACGCAGTTCCCCACGCTCACGGGGGACGACACGCGGCGCCTGGCCTACTCCATCCTCAACGACGAGCAGAAGAAGCGCTTCGAGAACGACCACGAACTGGACTTCTCGTTCGGCGTGCAGGGCATCAGCCGGTTCCGCGCCAACGTCTTCCAGCAGCGCGGCGTGACGGCTATGGCGCTGCGGCAGATCCCGTACCAGATCCACACCTTCGAGCAACTGGGCCTGCCGCCGATCTGCCGCCAGCTCATCAACACGACCCAGGGCCTCGTGCTGGTCACCGGCCCCACCGGCAGCGGCAAGTCGACCACCCTGGCGACGATGGTCGACACCATCAACACGGCGCGGCGCGGCCACATCATCACGATCGAGGACCCGATCGAGTTCGTGCACGGGCACAAGGGCTGCGTGGTGAACCAGCGCGAGGTGAACTCGGACACCAAGAGCTTCACCGATGCGCTGAAGTACGTCCTGCGCCAGGATCCCGACGTGATCCTCATCGGCGAGATGCGCGACCGCGAGACGATCCAGGCGGCGCTGACCATCGCCGAGACCGGCCACCTGGCCCTGGCCACGCTGCATACCAACAGCACCTTCGAGACGATCAACCGCATCGTCGACGTGTTCCCGACCGGCCAGCAGAACCAGGTGCGCTCGCAGCTGTCGTTCTGCCTGTCGGGCGTGTTCACGCAGCAGCTGATCCCGCGCGCGAAGGGCGCCGGGCGCGTGCTGGCGCTGGAGATCATGGTCTGCACGCCGGCCATCAAGGCCCTCGTCCGCGACGACAAGGTGCACCAGATCTACGGCCTCATGCAGGCCGGCCAGAAGCACGGAATGCAGAC
>JAYRFB010000269.1:0-2992 GCA_041908585.1 Candidatus Krumholzibacteriia bacterium | reverse complement strand
TGGTCGGACGCCGATTGCCTGTGGCCGACGTCCGGCGCCGCCCGCCTCGACAACCTCGCCGTCACGCTCAATGGGACAACGTATGCGGAGGACTTCGAGGACGGCCAGCTGGGACCCGACTGGGCGGCGGTTCCGCGGCTCGGTGTGGGTGATTTTGCCCGTGTCTGGCAGCAGCTGGGTGACCTTGACGATTGCGCCTCGAACTACTCGAAGCTGGTT
This sequence comes from Candidatus Krumholzibacteriia bacterium, assembly GCA_041908585.1. Classification (GTDB taxonomy): domain Bacteria; phylum Krumholzibacteriota; class Krumholzibacteriia; order LZORAL124-64-63; family LZORAL124-64-63; genus CAINDZ01. Next base: position 2,773 of record JAYRFB010000269.1, on the reverse strand, counting down.
GCGTTCATCGACGACGGGCTGGTGGTGCCCGGCACCGGCGGCACCACCGGGGAGCCGGGCTTCGACTACGGACCGCCGGGAGGCTTCGTCGTGAACGCCACCGGCGGACTGCTCGGACCGACGTACCACATCGACAATAGCGTGCTGTCGCCGGTCATGACCTGGCCGGACCCCGGCAAGGGCGGCATGAACCTGGCGTACGACGTGTACGTTCACGAGCCATTGATCGCCAACGATACCGCGGGCATCATGTACACGTGGAGCGTCCGCTCCACGGCCGGGGGCGACATCAACGCCGCCGCCTGGAAGAGCCGCGGCTTCCTGTACTATGGCGGTCCACAGTACCGGCGGCACGCCATCATGGTGGACGACCTGATTGTCGCCGACGCGACCCAATGTCAGGTTGCCGTCGGCGTCGAGCAAATGGGCTGGCTCTTCCCTCCGGGGGATCTGAGAAGCTCACCGGCACCCTACTTCGACAACGTCAGGGTGAAGGTCTACGAATCCTCCGGTCCGCACATCGCCGTCACACAATCCCGCCTGGCGAACGACGGGTTCCCTGCCATCGGCGACATCGACCTGGTCGATCTGGGCCGCAATTCCATCCGCTTCGACATGGCCGCGAACATCGCCCCCCGCACGCACAGCCGCAACGATCCGGGCGATTCGATCTGGATCGATGTCTCGCCGCGCAACGGCGGCGCCCTGACCGGCAATCCCGTCATGCACTGGACGTTTGCGATCCGGAACCCGCTGTTCGACCCGTACCGCACGCTGCCCGCGAACCCGGTGGTCGGAAAGGTGACCCGGACCGCGGACGGCGCGGTCGTGGCGAACCGCTACCATTTCGACCTGCCGGACACCGGCATGATCTTTCCCGGCGACGTGCTGCACTACTACTTCGCGGCGACGGACGACGTGGCCGGTGACATCCGCACGGCCACCGCGCCGGGCGCCTCATCCCTGGTCCACTTCGGCGACCCCGCGCCATCGCTGTACCCGGGCCTGTACGCGGTCAGCGGCCTGCCGTCGATCCGCACCGCCGCGGGCGCGCAGCCGGGGTTGCTGTTCTGGAACGACGCCGGCATCGGGCAGGGCGACATGCAGTGGCTCGAGTCGCTGCAGCAACTCGGTCTCGAGCCGGGCGTGCACTTCGACGTCTATGACACGCACGCCCCGTCGTCCGGATTGGGCAATGGCCTGGGTGGCCGCGCCACGGCGGCGCAGATCGACGGCTACACGGACATGCTCTACAGCGCCGGCGACCTCTCATCGCCCACGTTGTCGAACGGCGACTTCTATCGCGACCCGGGCAACGATCTGGCGCTGCTGAACGCGTGGTTCGCCCTCGGTGGGCGTGACCTGTTCCTGAGCGGCGACGACCTTGCTTACAGCTTGTACAGCTCGGGCTTCGTGGCGCGCACGTTTCTCGAGTCCAGGCTGGGCGTGGCCTACGGCGACCCTGACCTGCGGGACAACATCGCCGGACAGGTGGCGCCGGTGGTTGTCAGGACGCTGCCGAACCCTGTCTTCTCGGCCGCCACGCGCTGGGTCGCGTACGGCGGTTGTCCGGGCGTCAACGACTTCGATGCCGTACAGGCCTTCGGTGGCGCCCTGCGCCTGGCGCAGTTCACCGCACCCGGTGGCGCGTCCACGCCGTACCCGTACGCCGCCGCGACCCTGAGGACGCTGGACGACAATCGGGCGGTGTTCATGAACCATGATCTCGCGTTCGTGAGCGATCCCTCGGCGCAACTCTCATCGCCGTTGCCGATGCGGACGCGCCTGCTGAGCGACGTCCTGCGGTTCTTCTGCTATCCCAGTTGCGCCTCCGCCGTCGATCAGGAGCTGGCGGTACCAGGCGTCTTCGCCGTCACCGCCCACCCCAACCCCTTCAATCCGAAGGTCGCGGTGGACTGGACGCTGCCGCGCCCCGGGCAGCTGACGGTGAAGGTCTACGACGTGCGCGGTGCCCTGGTGCGCACGCTGCACGACGCGGTGGTCACGGCCACGGCCGGCCGCCTGGCCTGGGACGGCCGGGATGACGCGGCGCGCGGCGTGCCGTCGGGGCTGTACTTCGTGGAGACGCGGGCCGAGGGTCTGGTGGACGTGCGGAAGGTGACGCTGCTGCGGTGAGGTGATGCGCGCGCGTGTGCGGATGCGTGGCTGACGACGGGATTCGATCGTCCGGGGCTGGACGAATGGGGGAATGACGTGGCGGATCGGAGATTCCTGCTGCTGTGCGCGGCCGTCTGCGCCGTGGTTCTGGCTTCCGTCTCGACCGTTGCCGCGGGACGAAGGGTGTCGAGCGCCAGGGCGCCCGGTAGCCAAGGGGCGCGCAACCTGGAGGCGAACGCCCGCGCGACGGGCGACCACTTGTCGGGCTTTCAGGTCACCTCGCAGCCGGCGATGCACTTCGGCGAATCGCCCGGCAAGGCGCTCGGCGACACCATCGACCTGATGGGACCGGGCGGGCACTACCCGTACCGAGGCGACTTCGAGACGGCCTTTGCGCGGCCGGCCGGTCCTGGCTACCTGACCGACGGCTGGACTTCGATCGACGCGACCTCCCCGTACAACAACTGGCATGTCGACACCTATCTCGGCGCGGCCCCCCTCGTGGGCCAGTTCGCCTGGTGCGGCGACATTGCCTGGGCCTCGTGCGGCGTCGGCGATAACCACGGCGGCTACGGCAACAACTGGTACGACATCCTCGAGTTCCGCAAGACCGTCGGCGCCGCGGCGACCGTGCGCGTGCAGGCGGACCTCGTGT
>JAYRFB010000268.1:0-4934 GCA_041908585.1 Candidatus Krumholzibacteriia bacterium | reverse complement strand
GTTGGCCGTGGCCGCGGACGGCACGCCGCTGCGGACGATCGTCGCGGCGATGGAGCGCGGCGGCCGCGCGACCGGGCTGGTCACCAGCGTGCCGTTCGCGCATGCGACGCCGGCCGGATGCGCCGTCAACAACGAGGACCGGGGTCGGTACCTCGAGATCTCGCGCGACCTGCTGACCCGCAGCCCGCTCGAGGTGCTGATGGGCGCCGGGCATCCGCGGTTCGACCGCCAGGGCCGGCCGACGGACAGGCTGGACTACGACCGGGTCGGCGGGCAGGACACCTGGGACGGGCTGCTTGCGGGCACGGTCGGCGGCGATGCCGACGGCGACGGCTGGCCCGATCCCTGGCGCCTGCTGGAGGAGCCGCAGGACGTGCGCGCGCTGGCCGCCGGCGCCACGCCGCCGCGCGTGCTGGTCGTGGCCAGGGTGCGCGAGACCCTGCAGCAGCAGCGCGCCGGCGATCGCCAGGCCGGTCCGTTCGCCGAGCCCCCACTGGCGGGAGTCCCCACGCTGGCCGAGATGACCCGCGGCGCGCTCAACGTGCTCGACGACGACCCCGACGGCTTCTTCCTGATGGTCGAGGGCGGCGCCATCGACTGGGCGGGACACGACCGGCAGCCCGGTCGCCTGGTCGAGGAAGTGGTCGGATTCGTCGATGCGCTGGGCGTCGTCCTGGACTGGGTAGCGGCCCACGGCGGCTGGGAGCGCAACCTGCTGGTGGTCACGGCGGACCATGAGACCGGCTACGCGGGAGGCCCGGAGGTTGCGGGGGTGCCGGCCCCCGATTGCCTGGCGGCCCTGCCGGTGGCCGGCCACGGGCGCGGCGTCATGCCCGGGCTGCGCCTGAACCGGGGCGAGCACACGAACGCGCTGGTGCCCCTGCTGGCGGCGGGGGCGGGCTCCGGGCGGCTGCGGGAGGCGGTGGCCGGGGTCGACCCGGTACGTGGGCCCTGGGTCGAGAACGTGGCCATCGGGGCGCTCCTGCAGGAGATCGCCGACGTCCCGGCGGCGCCCTGACCGTCGGGACGGTTATATCCGACCTGTAAACTCCAGTTGCCGCCCTCCATGCATTGTGATATCATATTTTGATGCCATCGCACGCGCGTGGTCCGCGCCGAGTTCGCCCCCGTTCCAGGAGTACCCGACCATGAGGAACCGCTTGCCTGACGCACGCCGGGGCCTGGCCCTGGCCGCCATGGGCCTGTGCCTGGCCGCTTCCGGCGCCCTGGCCGCCGATCCCGAGCCGGCCCAGGCGCCCGCCGCGACCGCATCCGCGGCAACCACCGCAACGGCCGCCGCACCGGCCCCCGCGCCGCACGACCACCCCATCGCCCTGCGCGACGAGGCGGCGCTGCCGATCATCGAGCATGCGGACGGCTCCCGCTCCGTGGTGCTGGACGCCAGCTTCCTCTCGACGAGCGTGGCGCGCATCGGGCCCGACGGCAAGGTGATCATCGGCTGCGTCCAATCGCGCGAGGAGTACGACGCGTTCTTCGCCGCCGAGGCCCTGCCCGACGGCGCGGAGGTGCGCTGACATGAAGACCACCGCCATCGCGCGCACCCGCCGCGCCGACCTGGCCGTCCGCTGGACGCTGGGCGCCCTGCTCGCCATCGCCTGCCTGGCCGCGGCCACGCTGGCGCGGGCAGCGACCATCACCATCGTCAACGCCGACGGCGCCGGCGAGGGCTTCAATGACCCGACAAGCGCGTCGCCGGTTGGTGGCAACTCCGGCACGACCATCGGGCAGCAGCGCCTGATCGCCTTCCAGTTCGCGGCCGATGTCTGGGGCGCGCTGTTGCCCAGCGAAGTCGAGATCAAGATCACCGCCTCGTTCGACCCCCTGACCTGCAGCGCGACCAGCGGCGTGCTCGGCTCGGCCGGGGCGCGGCAGGCGTTCACCGACTTCGCGGGCGCGCCGCAGTCGGACACCTGGTACCCCGTCGCGCTGGCCAACAAGCTGGCCGGGACGGACCTGGCCCCCGGCGCGTCGAACTCGACGGCGGACGACATCCAGGCGCGGTTCAACGTCAGCCTGGACGATGCCTCCTGCCTGGGCGCGACCGGGTGGTACTACGGCCTGGACGGCAACCACGGCGGGAACATCGACCTGGTCGTGGTGCTGCTGCACGAGTTCGGGCACGGGCTGGGCTTCGCCAGCTTCGTCAACAGCTCGACGGGCTCGCTGTTCAACGGCCAGAAGGACGTCTACTCGCAGTTCCTCTACGACAACACCGTGGGCCTGCACTGGCCGGACATGACCAACGGGCAGCGCGCGGCGTCGGCCATCAACCCGCTCAACGTGGCCTTCACCGGGCCCCAGGCGGTGGCCGACGCGGGCAACTACCTGGCCAACGCCTCGGAGCTCGTGGTCACGGCGCCCGCGGCGATCGCCGGCACGTACCTCGTGGGCGACGCCTCCTTCGGGCCGTCGGTCGAGGACAGCCCGGTCAGCGGCCTCGTCGTGCAGGTCGTGGACGCGACGGCGCCCACCGGCGACGGCTGCGAGGCGCTGGTCAACGCAGCCGCCCTGGACGGCAACATCGCGCTGGTCGACCGCGGCGTCTGCGCCTTCGCGAACAAGGTCCAGGCGGCGCAGGATGCCGGGGCCATCGGGGTCATCGTCGTCAACAACGTCTCGGGACCCGCGGCGGCGATGGGCGGCAGCAGCGCGACGGTCACGATCCCATCGATCATGGTCAGCCAGTCCGACGGCAACCTGATCAAGGCGCAGCTGGCGAGCGGCGTCCAGGTCTCGCTGCAGGTGAGCCCGACGCGACGCGCCGGCTCGGACGCCTTCGGCCGGCCGCTGGTCTACACGCCGAACCCTCTGCAGCAGGGCTCGTCGGTGTCGCACTTCGACACGGGTGCCCGGCCCAACCTGCTGATGGAGCCGGCGATCAACGGCGACCTGGCGCACGACGGCGTCGACCTGACCCTGGCGCTGTTCCGCGACCTGGGGTGGTTCTTCGGGGCCTCGCCCGTGCCGGGCGCGGGCTCGCGCTGGGCGCTGAAGCAGAACGCGCCCAACCCGTTCAACCCGAGCACCGTGATCGCCTTCACGCTGGCCGAATCCGGCCCCGCCGAGCTGCAGGTCTTCAACCTGCGCGGCCAGAACGTGCGGCGTCTCGTGGCGGGCAGCCTCGAGGCCGGCGACCATAGCGTCACCTGGGACGGTCGCGACGACAGCGGCGCGCGCGTGCCCTCGGGCGTGTACTTCTACAAGCTCACCGCGGGCGATTTCGAGGGGCTGCAGCGGATGGTCCTGCTGAAGTAGGCCTCGCCGCCGCGCGGAACACGAGGGCCCGGTCGCCAGGTGACGACCGGGCCCTTCACTCAGACGCGGCAGCCCTCGCGCCAGTAGGTGATCTCCGGCGCCCCCGCCATGAAGGACGGCGCGCGCTCCTTGAACGCCAGCAGGTGCGGCGTCCGCAGGTGCGGGCCGGCGTAGGCCTCGCGGCTGCTCCAGCCCTCGATGAGGGTGAAGTCGCAGGGATCGTCCTGGTTCTGCACGATGACGATGCCATGGCAGTCGGGCTCCTCGCGGCGCACGATGGCCACGAGCGCCGAGAGCTCGGCAAGCGCGGTGTCGGCCAGGCCATCCTGGCTGCGGTAGCGGATGATGACGGTCACGTCGGTGGCGCTCACGGCACGTCCTTCGGCTGGATCCGGTCGCGCCGGACCTCCCGACGCGGTTCGGCAGCGTACCACCGGCGCCCGGCCGGCTCCAGCGGGACGTGGCCGGAGCCGGTGGCCGGGACGATGCGGCCCGGATCTTGCGGATGTTGCGGATCGTGTGGACCAGCGCACGGCGTCCCGGCGGGAGACGACCCGGGCAGGGGCTGCCTTCCCGGAAGGCTGCCATGTCGCGCAATGGCCATCGCTTGCGTGATCGCGCCCTGACGGGCATCCATCGTCGCCCTTGGGATCCCGCCGGCATGGCCGGATTCCTGTCGTCCGCCGGACGCGCGAACCGGATGACGAGGAACCGCGGACGCAGGTGGCGCAGGCGGCGGTGGCCCGAGCCAACTTCCGGGGCAGGTGACGTGATGCGCGATCGCCTCTCGATATTGATCGCACTGGCGCTGCCGACCGCGCTGGGCGCCGCGGGCATCCACCTCCTGCGCAGCCTGCCCGCGACCTTCCTCCTCTATGCCGCGGGCGGCTGCGTGCTCGGGCCGCGGCTGCTGCTCGGCGCCCGCTTCCCGCTCCGGCGGGACGGCCTGCCGTTCGCCCCGCCGGCCTCCGGCGGGCGCGTCGCCGAGCCCCTGCTCGCCTTCCTGTTCGGCCCTGCCTTCCTGGCCGCCTATGCCGCCGTGCGCCCCTGGCTGGGCGCGATCGGCGACTATCAGGCGCGCGCCGGCGCGCTGGGACTCGACCTGCACGAGCCGTGGGCGTGGCTCGTGACCTTCGCGGTCTTCAACCCCTGGCTGGAGGAATGGTGGTGGCGCGGTCAGGCGACCCCGCACTGCTGCGCCGCGTTCGGCCGCGGCGTGGGCCTTGCCCTGGTCACCGCCGGCTTCGCCGCCTGGCATGCGGTCCTGCTCGGAGCCCTGTTCACCCTGCCGCTGATGCTGGTGCGGGTGGCGCTCATCGGCGCGGCCTCGCTGGTGTGGTCCCACCTGGCGCTGATGACCGGCGGCTGGCGCGCCACCTGGGTCGCGCACCTGGCAGCGGACCTGGCGATGGTCGTGCTGTTCGTGCTGGTGATCATGCCGCGCTGAAACCGGGCCGCCCGAGCCGGCCGGGTCGCCCGGCGCATAACGCGGCGCGCCGGCGCCGGCGCGGGTCGCGCTTGCGCCGGACGGTATAGAAAGAGTCGGCCCGAATCTCGTAGCCTAGGGACTCGCGAAAGCACCCGGCAACGGATTACGAGGAGGCCGACTCATGAAGAGGGTAGCACAACATTTCATCGGGGTCGATCTGCACAAGACG
>JAYRFB010000267.1:0-5385 GCA_041908585.1 Candidatus Krumholzibacteriia bacterium | reverse complement strand
GGCTCCGCGCGACGACGGGATAGGCATCGACTCCTCCCCCGCCCGCGTCGAGACCCGATAGTCCCGAAAGCGCGCCAAGCTCGCCGAGCATACCGCCAAGCCGCAGCCCGCTGGAGCCCGGCAGGACGGAGGCCGTCGACGTATACCGCGGGGTGAGCAGGAACGACGCGCCCACGGAGACGCCAAGCGTCGCCAGCAGCACCAGGGCAAACCGGCGGCGATCTGACCACACCAAGCCGACCAGAAGGCCGAACTCCTCGGCCAGAGTCCTCTCCGCTTGCGGGGCCTGTAACATCGAGACTCCGTTCTCCTCCGCCAAGCCTGCGAATCCTCAGTTCGTCCGATCAATCACCAACCAAACCGTAGCCAACCCCGCCAGAATCCCGCTGATCTCCTTCAGCTTGGAGAGCGTGCTCTCCCCCTCCGGCGGCGCCTTGCGCGGCACGATGATCGTCGAGCCGGCGATCACCTTCGAGCCGCCCTTGTTCGGCAGCGACATGCCGTTGGGCCAGACCACGCGCGACTTGCCCTTGTCGGCCTTCTCCAGGTAGCCGCCGGCGCGGTCCACGTACCAGTTGATCTTCTTCCCCTCTTCCCAGACCAGGCTGGTGGGGAAGCCGACCTCTCCCATCACCTTCACGGTGAACATGAGGTCGGGGATGATCACCTCGTCGCCGTCCTGCAGGATGATGTCGTACTCGCTGCCCGGCTCGGCCAGGGCCTTCACCAGGTCCAGCGCGACGTTGCCGACGCCGTCCTGCACGCGCTGCACGCGCGCGCCCTCCAGGTAGGCGTCCGGCCGCAGGCCGCCGGCGCGCTGCACCAGCGAGCTGAGCCGCTCGTCCTTGCGCTCCAGGCTGAACTGGCCCGGGAAGAAGACCTCGCCGCGGATGCTCACGGTCTGCTGCATCTCCCACCACGGCAGCCGGCGGATGGCCACGCGGTCGTAGGGCAGCAGCTGGAAGCCGTCGTCGCGGGCCAGGAAGTCCGCGCCCAGGGGCACCCGCAACACCTGCACGGTCTGCTCGGGCCGCCGGGTGATGTCGGTGCTGGTGACCGCGCCCTCGAGCAGGCGCGAGACTTCCGCCTGCAGCAGGTTCGCGCTGTCCTTCAGGCCGCCGGCCTTCAGGACCAGCTCGCGCAGCGTCATCCCCTCGCGCCACAGGGGCGACACCGGGTCGTACACCTCGCCGCTGATGTGCACCTGCGGCCGCCGCTGCAGCTCCCAGCGCGCGAACACGTGCAGCACGTCGCGCGACTGCAGCGCCACCGGCTCGCCCGTGCCGTCCAGGGTGTCGGACAGCGGGATGGTCACCGAGAACAGGTCGCCCGCGGAGCTGGTGCGGTCGATGACCGCCTGGTCGCTCATCGCGTCCGGCCACAGGCCTCCCGCCATCGCCACCAGGTCCTTCACGGTCAGGCCGTCGCGGTACTCGTAGCGGCCGGGCACCTTCACGCTGCCGCGCACGTCGACGTAGCGGTCCAGCCGCTCGCCGATGGCGTCGACCACTACGTGGTCGCCGTCCAGCAGCTCACCGGCCGGGCTGCCCGGCACCGGCTTGCCGTCCTTCAGCGCGATGTCCAGGAACACGTGGTCCGGCTGCCCCGGCCGCCGGTCCTTCGCCGCCAGGACGCGCCGGATGTGCACCAGGTCGGGCACCGCTTCCGGTCTCAGCCCGCCGGCATAATCCAGCAGGTCGGGCAGGTCCTCGCCCGCCCGCATCTCGTAGTACATGGGGCGACGCACCGGCCCGGTCAAGTGCACGCGCCGCAGCCGGTTCGGGATGAAGACGGTGTCGCCCTCCTGCAGCAGATGGTCGCCGCCGCGCTCGCCCCTGACCAGGTAGTCGTACAGGTCCAGCGTGGCGATGGTCCGGCTGCCGCGCACCAGGCGGATCTCGCGGTAGCTGCCGGTCTCGGCCGGCCCGCCGGCCGCGTACAGGGCCGTCAGCACGGTGGAGGCGGAGCTGAGCTGGTACGAGCCGGGCCGCGTCGCCTCGCCGATCACGTAGACACGGATGGGCCGCAGCTGCCCGAGCGTGACCTCGACCTGCGTCGCGGCGCCCTCGCCGCTGATGCTGGCGTGGCTGCGCGCGAGCTGCTCGCGGATCGCGCCCTCCACCTCGCCCAGCGTGCGCCCCGCGCAGACGACCTTGCCGGACCGCGGCAGGATGATCGCCCCGTCCCGGTCCACCACGCGCGTCAGCTGGAAGTCGACCTCGCCCCAGGCGTGGATCGCCAGCTCGTCGCCCACGCCCAGCCGGTAGTCGTCCGGCACCGGCCCGAAGCTGGGCGGCTGGAACACGCCGGCATCGAGGTGGAAGAAGCTGGCGCCGAAGGTGGCGTTCTCGCCGGTCAGTGAGCTGTCGGCGGCGGCCTGGGCAGCGCCGTTCTGGAGCGACTCGACCGTCGCCAGCGGCAGCGTCACCTGCACGTCGGTGTCGCGCCAGAAGCCGCCCTTGTTCGTGTCGTCGATGCCCTCGATCGTCGTGCGGCCCGGCTCGATGACGGTCTCGGCCCCGGGCGCCACCTGGCCGGCGGCCCCCGGCTGCGCAGCGCCGTAGCGGCGCAGCAGTTCCTCCCGGCTCAGGCCGGTGCGGCGGACGGCCTCGTCCAGCATCTCGGGCGTGGGCTGCTGGGCCATGGCCACGGTGGCGGCCAGGAGGGCGGCAAGACAGCCGAACAGGGCGGCGCGGCGGGCAAGACGGCATTGGCGCATGGGCGGGCCCTCCCTGGCCCGGGCCCGGCCGCGCCGGATCGGCGGGCGGGGCAGTTTGGATTGTGGGGCAGGCGGGGGGAATGGTCAAGGTCGGGGTCGGGGGTGCCGCGCGCAGCGCGCCGGTTCCGGATGGTTGACCGGTCAACCGTCCGCAAGAACACGACCTGCACGCGCTCCCCCACAAGGCAATTACCGCCGCCCCCCCAGCGTCCGTATCGCCCCGACGGCCAGGCACCCGATCGCCGGCCAGGCCGTGAAGAAGAACAGCAGGCCCGGGCCGATCGGGTTCGGATTGGGATCCGGCCACAGCCCGACTTTGGCCAGCAGGATGATGGCCCACAGGGGCGTCCAGCCCACGGCCATCAGCACCAGGCCGGCCCGCGTCCAGCGGCTGCGCAGCCAGCGCTTCGCCAGTTCCATGGCACCCTCCCCGCCTGCGGCCTAGTCCTGGTACTCCGGCCCCAGCTTGAACCCCTGGTGCCGCATCGCCGCCACACAGCCCGTGTCCAGCCCCTCCGGGTCGGCCGTCTCCAGGAAGCGCACCAGCATGTCGTCGACGCACTCGATGTGGGACAGCCCGTCGAAGACGTGGCCGCCTCCCGGGACGATGACCTCGCGCACCCGGGAGAACCGGTCGGCGACGCGCGGCACGCCGGTCACGGGATCCAGCTCGCCCTGCACGATGAGCGTCGGGGTCGCCAGGACCACCGGCTCGAACCAGCCCTGCGGCATCCGGCCCCGCGGCCACAGCGCGGCGGCCCCCGGCTGCTGGTCCACCCGGTAGCGGGCCAGCCGCGGGCCCCCGGCCCCCGAAAAGGCCGCGGCCCGGACGAGGAAGGGCGCGTCCTCGGCCCCCGTGTACGAAAGGTAGGCGCCCTCGGCGAACGAGCCCACCTGGTCCAGCCGCGCCGGCAGCGCCGTCTCCAGGAACGGGTCGAAGTCGCCGGCGGCCGCGCTGTGGATGATCCAGGGCACCTCGCGCCGCGACCACTCGCCGTAGAGCGCCGCTCGCAGCGCCTCGACGAAGACCTCGGCCGAGATCGTGACCGACTCCGGTTCGGCCAGGTCCGGATGGAGGTGCCAGGCGGTGGCCGGCGCGGCGCGCAGGTCGGCGACCAGCCGGCGCAGCGTCTGTTCCAGCCCCGGGAACGCCGCGCCGCAGGCGCTGTCGGCGGCGCAGTCGGCGCACACGGCCTGCAGGGCGCGCTCGGCCAGCGGGGCGTGGTACTGCGGCAGGCGCGCCTCGAGGTCGGCCGGGCCCACCAGCGCCATCGCACGCACGCGCTCGGGGAAGGCGCGCGCGTAGGCATAGGCGGCGCGACCGCCGTAACTGAGCGCCAGCAGGTTGATGCGCTCGTAGCCCAGCCAGGCGCGCACCTCGTCCAGGTCGGCGATGGCCGCCGCCGTGTGGTACTGCGTCAGGTCCGCGCGCTCTTCCAGCTGCCTGCGACAGTCGTCCACCAGGTCCGGCGGGTACATCTCGCGCAGGTGGTTCTGCAGGACGGTGCGGTCGCCCACCAGGTCGCAGGGCAGGGGGTTGGAGCCGCCGGTGCCGCGCAGGTCCACCAGGACGATGTCGCGGTCCAGCCGCAGCGGCAGCTCGGTGGCGAACCAGCCCGCGGCCTCGGCCGCCGAGCCGCCCGGACCGCCGGCAATGAAGAACACCGGGTCCGGCTGCGGCACCTCCGCCAGGGCGGGCACCACCACCACCCACAGCGACAGGCGCCGGCCGCGCCCCAGCTCCCGGTTCTCGTACACTTCGAGCGTGCCGCAGAGCATGGACTCGCGGCCGCGGCCCGGATCGCAGACGGACAGGGGCAGCCGCCCCGCGGCACGGCGGGCGGCCAGGTTGCGGGCCGAGGGCGGCTCGTCCGGCGGCGGCGCGCCCAGCGCAGTCGCGCCGGCCAGCGCGCACATCGCCAGGACCAGCCGCGCCGCGCCCCTCATGCGCGGCTCTTGCGGAACTCGGGGTAGAGCCGCTCCATGCAGTCCGGGCACATGCCGTGCGAGAACTGCGCGCCCGTGTGGGTGGTCAGGTAGGTGTCGACCTGCTGCCAGTAGCCGTCGTCGTCGCGGATCTTCTTGCAGCCCGAGCAGATCGGCAGGATCCCCTGCAGCTCGCGGATCTCCGCCAGCGCCGCGCGCAGCTCGCTGACCGTCCGCTGCCGCTCGGTGATGTCGATCATGACGGTCAGGAACCAGTCCGTGCCCTGGCTGTGGATCAGGTCGCCGGAAAACAGGCCCTCCAGGATCCGGCCGTCCTTCCGGCGGACCTTCAACTCGACCTCGCGGAACGAGCCCGTGTCGCGCAGCTGCTCGGAGATGCGGTCCTGCTGAGCCTGGTCCGGGAACAGGTCCAGCTCCGCCGCGGACCGCCCGATCACCTCTACCGCCGAGTAGCCCAGCGTGCGCAGGAAGGCCTCGTTGACGTCGTGGAAGGTGCGCTCGGGGACCTTGTTGACGGCCATCAGCGCGGGGTTCATGCGGAAGAAGCGGTCGAACTTCTGCAGCGCCTCCTGCTCGCGCGTCAGGTCCTTGCAGAAGCCGAACAGCGCCTCCACCCCGTTCCAGCGACCCTTCCAGATCCGCGTCTCCACCGGCAGCAGCGCGCCGTCCTTGCGCTGCAGCGGCAGCGGGCACGTCGTGCGGGTGCCGGCGAACATCTC
>JAYRFB010000266.1:0-17890 GCA_041908585.1 Candidatus Krumholzibacteriia bacterium | reverse complement strand
CCCGGGCCGTGGCCGCCGCGCGCCGTCATGGGCTGCTGCAGGCCGGCGTGCTCATCGGCGTCGCGGTCCTCCTGCGGTTCGCCTGGCAGCGGACCCTGCCCGGCCATGTCTTCTTCCTGGCGGGCGTCGTGGTCCTGCTGGCGGCGCTCTGGCGCCCGCTCGCGCTGCGGCCCCTGCAGCGCCTGGGCCGGGCCGCGGGCCGCGTGGTCGGCACGGGGCTGTCCTGGCTGCTCCTGGTGCCGTTCTTCGCGTTGTGCATCGTGCCCGGCGGCCTTCTCCTGCGCCTGCGCGGCGGCGACCCGCTGGCCCGTCGCCCGCTGGCGCCGGGCCTGACGGGCTGGATCGCGCGGCGTCACGAGCCGGACCCCGCCTCGTTGACGCGGCAGTTCCTGGTCGAGGATCGCGCTGCGCGCGGGCTGCGACGCCCGGAGGGCTCGCCGGCCGCCAGGGCCTGGCCCGCGGCGTCGGGCGACGCGCGGCGGGAGCCGTCGTGAACATCCTCGGCCTGAGCGCCTACTACCACGACAGCGCCGCCTGCCTGGTCCGGGACGGCCGGATCGTCGCCGCCGCACACGAGGAACGGTTCACCCGCCGCAAGCACGACGCCTCGTTCCCGCGCCAGGCGGTGCGCTACTGCCTGGCCGAGGGCGGCGTCGGCCCCGGCCAGCTGGACGCCGTCGTGTTCTACGACAAGCCGCTGACCAAGTTCGTGCGGATCCTCGAGAACTCGTTCGCCGTGTCGCCGCGTGGCCTGCGTCCCTTCCTGCAGGCGATGCCGGTCTGGCTGCGCGAGAAGCTGTGGCTCCCGGCCGAGATCGAGCGCGAGCTGCGCCTGGCCGGCGCCGGCCGGCCGGAGAAGCTGCTCTTCACGGAGCACCACGAGGCGCACGCGGCCAGCGCCTTCTTCGCCTCGCCCTTCGAGTCGGCGGCGATCCTGACGCTGGACGGCGTGGGCGAGTGGGCCACTTCCAGCCTTGGGCAGGGGCGGGGCAACCGCCTGCGCCTGCTCGAGGAGATCCACTACCCGCACTCGCTGGGCCTGCTCTACTCCGCGTTCACCTACTTCACGGGTTTCAAGGTCAACAGCGGCGAGTACAAGCTGATGGGCCTGGCGCCGTACGGCGAGCCGCGCTACGTGCAGCGCATCCACGACCACCTGCTGGACCTGCGCGGGGATGGCAGCTTCCGCCTGAACCTGGACTATTTCGGGTACGTGGACGGGCTGACCATGACGAACGACCGCTTCGCGCGCCTGTTCGACGGCCCGCCGCGCACCGGCGAGGGCGAGATCACGCAGCGCGAGATGGACCTGGCGCGCTCGATCCAGGAGGTTACCGAGGAGGTCGTCCTGCGCATGGCCCGCCACGCCCACCGCGTGACCGGCGAGCGCCACCTGTGCCTGGCCGGCGGCGTGGCGCTCAACTGCGTGGCGAACGGCCGCGTGCTGCGCGAGGGCCCCTTCGAGGACCTCTGGATCCAGCCGGCCAGCGGCGATGCCGGCGGCGCGGTCGGCGCGGCCCTGTACGCCTGGCACATGCTGGCCGACGGCGCGCGCGTCCTGGACGGGCGCGACCGCATGGAGGGCGCCTACCTGGGGCCCGCCTTCGACGATGACGAGATCGCCGCCTGGCTGGACGCGCGCGGCCACCGCTACCGGACGCTGTCCGACGGCGACCTGGAACGCGATGTCGCGACGCGCATTGCCGCCGGCGAGGTGGTCGGCCTGCACCAGGGGCGCATGGAGTTCGGCCCGCGCGCGCTGGGCAACCGCTCCATCGTCGGTGACGCGCGCTCGCCGCGCATGCAGTCGCAACTCAACCTGAAGATCAAGTACCGCGAGTCGTTCCGGCCGTTCGCGCCCTCGGTGCTGGGCGAACGCTGCCGGGAGTGCTTCGAGCTGGACCGGCCCTCGCCGTACATGCTGCTGGTGGCGCCCGTGGCGCGCGAGCGACTGCGCGAGCCCGGCGGCCTCGATCCGGCCGCCGATGTCGTCGCGCGCGTCAACCAGGTGCGCTCGGATATTCCAGCGGTCACGCACGTCGACAACTCGGCGCGCATCCAGACCGTCCACGCGGACACGAATCCGCGCTACCACCGGATCATCGACGAGTTCGCCGCGCTGACCGGCTGCCCGACCATCATCAACACCAGCTTCAACGTGCGCGGCGAGCCGATCGTCTGCACGCCCGAGGATGCCTACCGCTGCTTCATGCGGACGGAGATGGACACCCTCGCGATGGGCAACCACGTGTTGCTGAAGTCGGAGCAGGCGCCGCTGGCGGACGACGACGACTGGCGCCGGGAATTCCAGCTGGACTGAGCGGGGCGACCGCTCGAGGGGGACGACGTGCACCGACTGCGGCACCTGGCCGGCCTGCTGGCGGAAGTGGGGCGCTACGCCGCCCGGCACAAGGCGTGGTGGCTGGTGCCGGTGGTCGTCGTGCTGCTGCTCCTGGCGCTGCTCATCTTCACCGGGCAGGCCTCGGCGCCGTTCATCTACACGCTGTTCTGAGGCCCGCGGGCGGGTGACGCCCGGCGCCTGGCCGGGGTCAGCGGGCCGCCGCGGGCGCGCCCAGCGGCGACACCAGCAGGTCCAGCGAGTAGAAGCCCCAGCCGCCGTCGTCCACGCGCAGCGCGCCGGCTGCCGGCGGCCCGGGCCGCGGGCGCGGGACGAACACGAAGCTGTCGGCGCCGCGCGCCACCAGCTTCGCGGCCAGCGACTCCAGCTGGGCCTGGCTGCGGACGTAGAAGATCGTGCGCTCCCGGAATGCGGCGTACAGCTCGTGCCCGGCCCACCACACGTCCGTGATCACGACCTTCGGTTCCAGCCGTTCCATCGCGTCGGCCAGCCGCGCCGAGTGCTGCTTCTTGTGCCGCACCAGCGACACGGAGTAGGCCTGGCTGGCCACGCTGACGAAGAGCACGGCGGCCAGGGCTGCCCAGGCCACGGCGGGGCGTCGGCCCGGCCGGGCGCGCCATTCGGCGACCGTCGCGACGGCCAGCACCGACAACAGGGGATAGAGGCAGAACTGGAGCCGCCCGCCCCAGTGCAGGCTGACCGCGCCGGCGCGCGGCGCGACCAGGCAGTAGGCGATGAAGTAGAGGCAGGCGGCGGCCAGCAGCAGCTCGCGGGCCTGGGTGGCCGGCCTCGGCGCTGCGGATGCTGCCGCGGGGGCGGGGCGCAGCAGGCCCAGGATGACGATCGGCGCCACCACGAAGAAGCCGTTGGCGCCCAGCAGGTGGTTCAGCGGCGCGGGCGCCGCCAGGAAGGCGGCCAGGTAGACGGCCCCGGCCGCGGCGGCCACGGCCGCGAGGGCCGGCACCAGGAGCGGCGCGCGCGACGCGGACAGCCGCGGCCGCAGCACGAACGCCGCCAGGAACGGCGCCGCCAGCAGGGCGGACACCAGCCGATCCGGATGCGCGGCCACGAAGTAGAGGAAGAAGATCAGCGGCCTGTGCGCCAGGTGCTCGACCACGCCGGCGCCGCGGGCCAGCGTGCCGGCGTGGAACCCCAGGGGGTGCCCGGTCGTCAGGCCCTGGAAGAGCGCCATCAGCGCCACCGCGCCACCCAGGACGGCGCCGGCCGCGAGCGCCACGCGCCTGCGCTCGCCGGGGAGCCGCAGCAGCAGCAGCGCGGTGACGACCACCGCGAACAGGCCCAGCACGTCGCGCAGGAAGACGGCGGCGCCCAGGCCGGCGAAGCCCAGCAGCAGCGGCCGCCAGGCGCGCCCGCGCAGGAAGTCGACGAGTCCCACCAGGCCCCAGGTGCAGCAGGCGGCGGCCAGCGTGTGCTCCCACAGGTTCAGGCTGTAGAACCAGGCCGGCGTCGCCAGGCCCGCCGCGAGCACGGCCAGGTGCCGGTCGCGCGGTCCCAGCTCCAGCCGCCGGGCCAGCGCCGCCACCGCCGCCAGCATCAGGAGCGCGCCGGCGATGGGAAGCAGGTTCAGCCCGATCCAGCCGCCGGCCTTCAGCGCCAGCGCCGACAGGTAGAGATAGGCCGGCTGGAAGACGGCGATGGGCTGCCCGTCCCGGTAGGCCTCGAACGTGCCCTCGGGGTCGAAGCGCAGCGGGTTCATCGTGAACCCGGGATCCAGCGCGCTGCCATTCCAGGGGATGCCGTAGCGCGTGAACCCGGAGTCGGCCAGCGCCTCCACCTGCAGGAAGCGGTTCTCGTTGTCGACCATCCACAGGCCGTCGGCCGGCATCAGCAGGCTGCTCGCGACGTAGACGGCGACGACCAGCGCGCACGACCACCAGTCGCGCAGGAGGCCGGCGGGCTGCGTGGAGGGATTATTCGTGGTCATGGCTTCCCGGCAGGCTGGCGGTGGGGCTTTCGAGGTGCGCGTCCGACGATGGTACACGACAGGCCCGGGGCGGGCAACCGCGCCGGCGCCGGCCGCGCCCCGGGAGCGCGTCAGCGGCGGACGGGCACCGGCGCGGGTTCGCGCCAGCGGGCGACCATGGCCTCCAGTTCGGCGGCCTTGAGCGGCTTGGTGAGGTAGTCGTCCATGCCGGCCGCCAGGCACTTGTCGCGGTAGCCGTCCAGCGCGTGGGCGGTCAGGGCGATGACCGGCGTGCGCGGACGGCCGCCGGCTGCCTCCGCCGCGCGCAGGCGGGCCGTGGCCTGGAAGCCGTCGGTGCCGGGCATCTGCACGTCCATCAGGACCAGGTCGAAGGAGTCACGCGTCCAGGCGGCGACCGCAGCGTCCCCGTCCACGGCCCAGGTGACGCGGCAGCCCAGCTTGTCGAGCAGGCGCGAGGCGAGCTTCGCGTTGACCGGGTTGTCCTCCGCCAGCAGCACGCGCGTGGCCGCAGCGGCGCCCGCCGAGGGCGGGCTTCCGGTCGCCGCCTCCGGGCCCACCGGCGCGGCGGCCGCCGCGGGCGCCGGCGCCTCGGGCAGGGGCACGACCAGGCAGAACGTGCTGCCGCGACCCGGCTCGCTGCGCAACGTGAGGCTGCCACCCATCAGCGCGGCCAGGCGCGCGCTGATCGCCAGGCCCAGGCCGGTGCCGCCGTACTTGCGGGTCGTCGAGCCGTCGGCCTGCTGGAAGGCCTTGAAGATCAGCGGCTGCGCGGCCGGCTCGATGCCGATGCCCGTGTCGCGCACCGTGAACGAGACCATCGGCGTGCCGGCGCGCCGCCCCTCGAGGGCCACCTCGAGGTCGACGCTGCCTCCCTGCGTGAACTTGACCGCGTTGCCGACCAGGTTCGTCAGCACCTGCCACAGGCGGTGCTCGTCGCCGGCCAGCCATGGCGGCAGGTCCCCTGCCAGCCGGGACGCCAGGACGGTGCCACGGGCGGTGGCCGCCGACTGCAGCGGCTTGACGACGCGGTCGACGAGCAGCGCCGGGGAGAACGGGGCGGCCTCCAGCACGAGCCGGCCCGCCTCGATCTTGGAGAAGTCCAGGATCTCGTTCACGATCCGCAGCAGCGTCTCGCCGCTGGTCTGCACGTCGGCCAGCAGCTCGCGCTGCTCGGCGGGCAGGTCCCCGTCCAGAACCAGGCCGGTCAGGCCCAGGATGCCATTGAGCGGCGTGCGGATCTCGTGCGACATGTTGGCCAGAAACTCGCTCTTGGCGCGGCTGGCCGCCTGGGCCTGCTCGTTCGCCGCAGCCAGCTCGGCGGCGCGCTGCTCCAGCTCGGCGCCCTTGCGCAGGCCCGACCAGAGTTCGGCGTGGAAGTAGCGCGCCAGGACCAGCATCTGCACCCAGTAGACCACCAGCAGCGCGGCCAGGCCGGCCTCGCGGCCGTGCCCGGCCACCCCGAGCGTGGCCGCTGCCGGCAGCAGCAGCAGGGAGACGAACGCGCGCAGCACGCGCAGTCGCGGCGACAGGCTGCTGACCGCGCCGGCGGCGATGCCGGCCGTGGCCAGCAGGCAAACCAGGAACGTCCAGCCGAAGCCCAGCGCCAGGCCTGTCACCGGCACGAGCAGGCCCCAGGTCGCGGCCGGCACCAGGGTCACCAGCGCGAAGTCGCGGCGCCAGCGCGCCGGATCGGCGTCGTAGCGTCCCTCGAAGGCCAGCGACATCCGCAGGCGCAGCCAGCCGGTCAATGCATAGAGCAGCGCGAAGGCGGCCGCGGCCCACGGCGCGGCGGTCCTGAGATCGGTGATGAAAGTCAACAGCAGGAGGACGGGCACGTACACGAAGGCGACGCGTCGGGTGCGCGTCGCCAGCTCGCGGTCGGCCTGCCGGTCCAGCGCGGCCGAATGCGCATGCTCCGGGCTGCGGCCCCTGGCGGCCACCGGCCCGAGGATCCGTGCGGGGGACAAGGCGGGCGACCCCTTTCCGCGGGAGACCTCATCCGTTCCGCGGAGCTATCGGCCGGCGGGGCCGCCGGTTGAGCGCAAATGCCCCCCCGCCCTCAGGGAGTCCCGCGCGACGGAGGCCGGCCCACGTGGTCGTATTCGGGGCCGTCCAGGCCGCGCCGCACACGCTCGACCAGCTCGCGCTGGTCGGTCGTGCCGCGCCAGCGGCCGGCCAGGCGCGCGGACTGGATGCCCCCGTAGAACAGCGCGACGACCAGCGCGGCGACGACCGCCGGCCGCAGCCGCCGCCGGGCGTGGGCGCCCCAGGGCGTCGCCGGTCGCAGTTGCAGCGCATCGCCCTCGGGACAGGCGGCGACGCATTCCAGGCAGCCGGTGCACTCGACCGAGTTGATGGTCGTCTTGAGGTCGACGGCGATGAACGACGGGCAGACCGCCGCGCACTGCCGGCAGTTCGTGCACGCCGCCGGCGTGCGCACCACCTTCAGCGGCGACAGCCACGACAGCGGCCCCTGCAGCGCGCCGTAGGGGCACAGGTAGCGGCACCAGAAGTAGGGCACGACGAGGGACAGGACCACCAGGATCCCCAGCACCCACAGCGTCAGGGGCGACGGGTCGGTGAAGAAGTACAGCATCTTGATGTCCGAGACCTTGTTGTATGGCAGGTCCAGGAACTGCGCGATCTGCTCGCGGCTCATCATCAGGAAGATGGCGTTCAGGAAGAAGGCCAGCAGCAGGTACTTCAGCGACTGCAGCGGCCAGTCCAGCCACGCGGGCAGCTTGATCCGCCGCCGGAACACCTTGTGCGACAGCCGCGCCAGGTACTCGGCGAGCGTGCCGACCGGGCAGAGCCACGAACAGAACGCCTTCTTCAGCAGCAGCGCGGTCAGCAGCACCAGGCAGAAGATGACCAGGCCCGCCGGGTGCGCCATGTGGAAGTTGCCGGTCTCGAGCCAATGGCGCAGGCTCATCAGCGAGGCGATGGGCAGGAAGCCCTCGACGCCGGGCGAGCGTGCGCCGTCGATCACGCCCTGCTCGAGGCCGTGGACCCACTGCACGAAGCGCCAGCCGACGTAGACGATGATGGCGAGCGTGCCGAACTGGACGGCCTGGCGCACGCGCAGGGGGCGGCGGGGGCGCGAGCGGAATACGTGGCGCGCGCGGCGGGCGCGTTCTTCGGGCGCAAGTCGGGGCGAGCGACGGCCGAACATGTCTGGGTGCCTCCGGTTGGGCGGGGACGCTGCCGGCCGGGCAAATATGGTGGGAGCCTCCCGGGCAAGCCAGAGCAATCCGCTCCGATTCGGCCCGGCCGGCTTGCGCGGCCCCGGGGCGCGGCCCATCTTGGCGCCATGTTGCCAGGCGCCAAGACAGCCACCACCGCGGGCCGGCCGCTGCTCGAACGATTCCTCTGGGACGTTTCCATGCGCGTGACCGAACTGACCGACGACGATCGCCTCTGGGTGCAGGAGCGGACCGAGCTCCTGTTCGGCGGCGACTTCGTCGTGTCACGCACCGAGGTCCACGACCCGCACAAGCTGCCCGGGTTCATCGCTGCCGAGGGTCGCGAGCGCGTCGGCCTGGCCACGTACTGCCTCTACCACGGGGAGTGCGAGCTGGTGACCATCGACGCCCTCTGCCAGTACATGGGCGTCGGCACGCTGTTGCTGGAGAAGGTGGAGGAGGTCGCCCGTGCGGCCGGCTGCACCAAGATCTGGACCATCACCACCAACGACAACCTGGACGCGCAGCGCTTCTTCCAGAAGCGGGGCTTCGTCATCTCGCAGGTCCGGCTGGGCGGCATGTCGAAGATCCGCCTGCTCAAGCCCAACGTGCCCCGGGTCGGCTATTACGGCATCCCGGTCCGCGACGAGATCGAGTTCGAGAAGAAGCTGGTCCCGCTGCCGGTCGAGTGACCGCCGCCGGCCCCCGGTGTCGCCGCCCCGACCACCGTCCCGACCGCCGCCCGCCGCCCGGGCGGCGTTTTCCGTTGTGCCATCGGGCGCCGATGCCCTTATGATGGGCTCCCCTGACCGCATAACCCACGGGAGGACCGCGATGACCGCGCGCGAGAAGATGGCGGCCCTGCGCCGCGAGCTGAAGAAGCTGGGGATCCATGCCCTGTACGTGCCGAGTGCCGATCCCCACCAGAGCGAGTACCTGCCGGACGCCTGGAAGCACCGCGCCTGGCTGAGCGGCTTCACCGGCTCGATGGGCGAACTGGTGGTCGGCCCGCGCCGGGCCGGCCTGTGGACGGACGGGCGCTACTTCCTGCAGGCAAGCAAGGAGCTGGCCGGCTCGGACATCGAGCTGATGCGGATGGGCGAGCCGGGCACGCCGACGATGACCGCGTGGGTCGCATCCCAGCTTCGCCCCGGCCAGGTCCTGGGCGTCGATGCCAGCGTGGTCTCGATGGCCACGGCGGCCGACTTCGCACACGCCCTGGCCCCGCGCGGCATCGACGTGCAGTTCCTTCGCGGCAACCCGATCGATGCCCTGTGGGCCGACCGCCCGGCCGAGAGCCTGGCCCCGGTCACGATCCACCCGCGCCGCTTCGCGGGCGAGACGGCGCAGTCCAAGCTGGCGCGCCTGCGCAAGGCGATGAAGGAGGCCGGCGTCAAGGCGCACGTCGTCTGCGCGCTGGACCAGGTCGCCTGGCTGCTGAACATCCGCGCCGACGACATCGCGTTCACGCCGGTGGTCACGGCCTATGCGATCGTCACCGACCGCGGGTGCACGCTGTACGTGGACCCGCGCAAGGTCGACCGCGCGACCGAGCGCGAGCTGCGTCCGTACGCGAAGGTGGCGCCCTATCGCAAGGTGTGGGCGGACCTGGCCGCGCTCGGCCGGCAGCGCCTGTCGGTGTGGGTCGACCCGTCGACGACCAACCGCCGGGTCGCCGACGCCCTCGGCAAGGCGACGCTGCACTGCGCGGTCTCGCCGCTGGTGGCCATGCGCGCGATCAAGAACAAGGTGCAGATCAAGGCCATCACCGAGGCGCACCGCCGCGACGGCGTGGCCATGGTGCGCTTCCTGCACTGGCTCGAGGGCGCCGTGCCCAAGGGCGACGTCACCGAGATCTCGGCCTCCGACCAGCTGTGGGAGTTCCGGCGGCAGGATCGGCACTGCAAGGACTGCAGCTTCAGCACGATCAGCGGCTTCGGTCCCCACGGCTCGATCATCCACTACAGCGCCACGAAGAAGTCGAACGGCAGGCTGCGGCGGAAGGGCATCTACCTGATCGACAGCGGCGGCCAGTACCTCGAGGGCACCACCGACATCACGCGCACCGTCGCCTTCGGCAAGCCGACGCCCCGCCAGAAGGAGATGTTCACGCGCGTGCTGATGGGCAACATCGACTGCACGCTGACCCCGTTCCCGGCCGGCACCACCGGCCAGCGGCACGAGATGTTCGCCCGCCGGCACCTGTGGCTGGCCGGCCGCGACTACAACCACGGCACCGGCCACGGCGTGGGGCAGTACCTCGGCGTTCACGAGGGGCCGCACAGCCTCAAGAACATCGTGTCGCCCCCGTTCGTGGAGGGCAACCTGATGTCGATCGAGCCGGGCTACTACGAGGACGGGCGCTTCGGCATCCGCATCGAGAACCTGGCCTTCGTGACGAAGGACGAGAAGCTGTCGACGGCGGCGCGCACCTGGTACCGCTTCCAGCCGGTCACGCTGTGCCCGATCGACCGCAAGCTCGTCGACAAGTCGCTGATGACGCGCGAGCAGGTGGACTGGCTCAACACCTACCACCGACGCGTGTACCGGACGCTCGCGCCCGCTCTAGCGAGCGGGATTCGGGACGGCGCGGCCCACCGGTCGCGCCGTTTCCCGGCGCCGAAACCTGAATTCGCGGATGAACGATGTCCAGGAACGGTCCTCAAGTTGGGAGGCGACGATGATCGCAGGAGTGCCCCGCGAGACAAGGCCCGGCGAGCGGCGCGTGGCGCTGGTGCCGGCCTCGTGCGCGGCCCTGGCCAAGTCGGGCTTCGAGGTGGTGCTGGAGGCAGGCGCCGGCCTGGCCGCCGGCTTCCCGGACCAGGAGTATGTCGCCCGCGGCGCGCGGGTGGCCTCGCGCGACGAGGTGTTTGCGAGCGCCGGCATCGTGCTGCAGGTGAACGGGCCCGGCCAGGCGGATGCGGGCGAGGACTTGGCGCGCTGCCGCCAGGGACAGGTCGTGGTGGGCCTGCAGGACCCGCTCGGCAACCCGCAGGGCACCGCGATGCTGGCGGCCCGGGGCGTGACCGCCTTCTCGCTGGAGCTGGTGCCGCGCATCACGCGGGCCCAGTCGATGGACGTGCTCTCGTCGATGGCGACGGTGGCCGGCTACCAGGCCGTGCTCGAGGCGGCGGCCCACCTGCCGCGCCTGTTCCCGATGCTGATGACCGCCGCGGGCACCGTCACGCCGGCGAAGGTGTTCGTCGTCGGCGTCGGCGTGGCGGGGCTGCAGGCCATCGCGACGGCGAAGCGTTTGGGCGCGGTGGTCGAGGCCTACGACGTGCGGCCGGCCGTGAAGGACCAGGTCCTGAGCGTGGGCGCCAAGTTCGTCGAGTTCGACCTCGAGACCGCCGGCGCCGAGGACAAGGGCGGCTACGCCCGGGAGCAGAGCCCCGAGTTCATCCGCCGCCAGCAGGAGCAGATGCAGGCCGTGGTCGCGCGCAACGACGTCGTGATCACCACGGCGGCGATCCCGGGCCGGCGCTCGCCGGTCCTGGTGACCGCGCCGATGGTCGCGGCGATGGCGCCAGGCTCGGTCATCGTCGACCTGGCGGCCGAGCGCGGCGGCAACTGCGAGCTGACGAAGGCCGACGAGGTCGTCGTCGCGCACGGGGTCACCATCCTGGGCCCGACTGACCTGCCGAGCCGCAAGCCGTACCATGCCAGCCAGATGTACGCCCGCAACGTCGAGACCTTCCTGAAGTCGCTGGCGCCCAAGGGCGAGTTCCGGGTCGATACCGCCGATGAAGTGGTGGCCGGGACCCTGCTCTCGCAGGGCGGCGAGGTCGTCCATCCGCGGGTGCGGGAACTGCTGGGCCTACCGGCGCTCGCGCCGGCCGCGCCGAAGGGGGAGTGAGCCATGGAAGCGCTCGTCATCGCCGTCACGGTCTTCGTGCTGGCTGTGTTCATCGGCTTCGAGATCATCACCAAGGTGCCGCCGACGCTGCACACGCCGCTGATGTCGGGCTCGAACGCCATCAGCGGCATCACGTTGATCGGCGCCGTGGTCTCGACGCGCACGGACAACCCGAAGCTGGCCACGATCCTTGCCGTGGCCGCCGTCGCCTTCGCCATGATCAATGTCGTCGGCGGCTACCTCGTCACGCACCGCATGCTCGCCATGTTCAAGAAGAAGAAGGGGTGAGCGCGTGGTCAACTACCTGATCGACCTGGGCTGGGTGGACCTGGCTTATCTCGTGGCCTCGGTGCTGTTCATCATCGGCATCAAGGGCATGACGCACCCGCGCACGGCCGTGCGCGGCAACATCATCAGCGCGTGGGGCATGCTGCTGGCGGTCGTCGCGGCGCTGCTGGCCGAGGGCCTGTCCTACCACTGGATCCTGCTGGGCGCGGTGATCGGCGGGGCCGTCGGCGCCTTCGCGGCCGTCCGCGTGCAGATGACGCAGATGCCCGAGATGGTGGCGCTGTTCAACGGCTTCGGCGGCGCCGCCTCGGTGCTCGTGGCCGGCGCGGCCTTCGTCGCGGCGTCCGAGCCGGGCCTGCAGATGACGATCGCCACCGGCTTCTCGGGGCTGATCGGCGCGGTGACCTTCACCGGCTCGCTCATCGCCTTCCTGAAGCTGGCCGAGAAGATGCCGAGCGGCAGCCTCGGCTTCCCGGGCATGAAGGTCTTCAACGCCTTCATGGGTCTGGTCGCCCTGGCGGGCGTCGCCTGGCTGGCGGTCGATCCCACGTCGCAGCTGGCCTACTGGCTAGTCGTCGCGGTCTCCTGCGTGCTGGGCGTGACGCTGACCATCCCCATCGGCGGGGCCGACATGCCGGTGGTCATCTCGCTGCTCAACTCGTACTCCGGCCTGGCGGCTGCCGCGACCGGGTTCGTGCTGATGAACAACGTGCTGATCATCTCCGGCTCGCTGGTGGGCGCCTCGGGCATCATCCTGACGCAGATCATGTGCAAGGCGATGAACCGCTCGCTGGGCAACGTGCTGTTCGCCGAATTCGGCGGCGCCGCGTCGGGTCCCGCCGCCGACGACGTCTACGGCGGCAAGGTCAAGTCGACCAGCCCGTCCGAGGTCGCGATGATGCTGGACGGCGTCCAGCGCGTGCTGGTCGTCCCCGGCTACGGCATGGCGGTCGCCCAGGCGCAGCACATCGTCCGCGACATGGCGAACATCCTCGAGGCGCGCGGGGCCGTGGTCGAGTACGGCATCCACCCGGTGGCCGGCCGCATGCCCGGCCACATGAACGTGCTGCTGGCCGAGGCCGACATCCCCTACGACAAGCTGCGCGAGATGGACGACATCAACAACGAGATCGCCCAGGTCGATGTCTGCTTCGTGATCGGCGCCAACGACACGGTCAACCCCGTGGCGCGCACCGACCCGAAGAGCCCGATCGCCGGCATGCCGATCATCGACGTCGACAAGGCGCGCACCGTGATCGTGGTCAAGCGCTCGCTCAGCCCGGGCTTCGCGGGGATCCCCAACCCGCTGTTCGCGGCCGAGAACTGCCTGATGATGTTCGGCGACGGCAAGAAGGCGCTGGCCGAGCTGGTGGCGGCGTTGAAGGAAGGCTAGCCCGGGCCAGGCGGCGGGCGCGGCGCGGATCCGGGTCGCTCAGGCCTCGCCGCCGCCGCCCCCGCGGTAGAACCGCACCTCGACGCGCTCGACGGTGGCCAGGCCCTCGCCGACGGCGGCGTCGACCAGCGGCAGGAACGCCTCGATGCGTTCCGGCGTATCAACGATTTCCACCACGACGGGCAGGTCCGTCGACAGGCGCAGGATCTTCGCGGTGTGCAGGCGGCTGCGCGCGCCGAAGCCGCAGAGGCCGCGCACGGCCGTGGCTCCGGCCAGACCCTGCTCGCGGGCGCGCTCGACCAGCCACTGGTACAGCGGTCGGCCCTCGTGTTTGTCCGACTCGCCCACGAACACGCGCAGCAGCTTGCCTTCCCTCGGCAGTTCCATGTCCTACCTCCCGGGCGCCAGGTTGTAGCCCAGCCAGACCAGGGCCAGCCCCGCGAACACGTTCAGGCCGGCGTTAAGACCGGCACGCAGCAGTTCGTGGTCCCGCAGCAGCGCGAACGTCTCGTACCCGAATGACGAGAAGGTGGTGAACCCGCCCAGCAGGCCCACGAACAGGAACAGGCGGGCCTCCGGCGTGAAGGCCTGGCGTCCGTCGGCCAGGCCGGCGCCGAATCCGATCAGCAGGCAGCCGGCCAGGTTCACGCAGAGCGTGCCGAACGGGAAGCCCGCCAGCGCCGGGCTGCGATGGACGAGGCCGCCCACGCCGTAGCGCGCGACGGCGCCGAGGGCGCCGCCCGCCCCGACCAGCAGCAGTTCGACGAGCGATCCCTTCATCGTGCGATCCGTGCCTTTCCGTTCAGCGTCGCGGCGTGTTGCGGGCGACGGCGCCCAGGCCCCAGCGGGCGGCGAATTCGTCCAGCGCGTCACCGTCCGCGCCGCGGTAAGCCAGCTGCGTCACGCGCACGCCGCAGGGTGCGTCGCGACGCAGTTCCACCAGCCGGCGGCAGAGCCGGGCCATCTCGCGGCCCTCTTCCAGTTTCCGGCGCAGGCCGGCCGCCCCGCGCAGCGGCAGCCTTTCCACGCCGTCGAGGTCCGCGTAGATCGCCTCCAGGTCGTCGTAGGCCTCCAGCAACGCGACGGCCGCCTTCGGGCCCACGCCGCGCACGCCCGGCACGTTGTCGACGCTGTCGCCGGTCAGCGCCTGCAGGTCGACCACCTGCCCGGCCCGCACGCCCAGCCAGCCCGGGACGTCGGCCTCGCCGCGCCACTGGTCCCGCGCCAGGTCGTACAGGCGCACGCCCGGCCCGAGCAGCTGCGCCAGGTCCTTGTCGCCCGAGACGATCACCACCTCGTGGCCCTGCCCGCGCAGGCGTGTGGTGAGCGTGGCGATGATGTCGTCCGCCTCGAAGCCGGGACTGACGGCGGTGGCGAAGCCCATCTGCCCGGTCAGCTGCCGGCAGAGGTCGAACTGCGGCAGCAGGTCCTCGGGCGCCTCGCCCCGGTTCGCCTTGTAGGGCGGGTACAGCTCGTTGCGGAAGGTGGAGGCCCCGGCGTCGAAGCAGCAGGCGACCAGCTCGGGCCGGTGGTCCTTGAGGAACTTCTGCAGCGTCATGCCCAGGCCGAACACGGCGTTGACGGGGGTGCCGTCGGGCGCGGCGATCGGGCGCATCCCGTAGTAGCTGCGGAACACGTAGGCCATGCCGTCGATGAGCCAGGCGGTGCGGGGCATGTCGCGGGCGCTTTCGTCGGGGTACCGGCCGTCGGACTGTCACGGCCATGATATACTCGGGCGCGGGGCCGGGGAACAACCGAGATGGAGGGGTCTCACGGCGCCGCCACAGTTGCGCCGGCGCAAGTCCCGGACAATTCAGGCGGACTTCGTTCCTTCGCCGCGGCGCGAAGCAAGTCGTCGCAACGTTGTCCTGCTCAACTCCAGGCTGCGTGCTCGCAGTTGATCGAGGATCTCGAGCTTGCGCGCGAGAATGCGGTCCACATGCGGTACCGAGGGGCGTCGGCGAATCCGTCGGCCAAACCTGAGGGAACCTCAGCGGGGATCTCGGTGCCTCGGCGCGCGAACGTGGCCCGCACCGCCTCGATCAGGTCCTCGCGTGGCAATGCCATGGTGCGGCTGATCCGCCACAGATCGTAGTAGTCCTTGAGTCGGGTGTTGATGTCGCCCAGCGAGACCATGGCCTCCAGCTTTTCGGCGACCACGAACTCGGGCCGGTAGGTCAGGATCCTGGGGGCGTCCTGATCGAGCAGCGTCGGGTATGCCAGTTCGACGGCCGAGGGTCCGGCGGCGTCGCCGAATCCGATATCGACCTGCAGCGGAATGCGGGTCCTGCCGAGGTTGGCGATGAGCCTGAGCCGGATCCCATCGTACAGTGCAACTTCGCGGATGGCTTCGCCCCGAATCGTATCTACCTGAATGTCCAAACCATCATCTTCGACTCCCATGGCCGCGATGTCGGCAATGACGCCTTCCAGCCTGCGGATGTCCGGGGTTCCGTGACCGAGCAGATCCAGGTCGCGGGTCGGACGACCCTCTGGGCGATGTTGAGCAGCCTCCGCCGGACCGAGTCCTGCAGGCGGGCGCGATCCTCGGCCGTCACGAGAGCGCCTCCAGATAGGGCCTCAGGATGGTCTTGACGCGGCAGATCCCAGCGAAGCTCCAGATCTGGGCGGGCGTGGCGCGCCGCTGGGCCAGGCAGTCCCTGAGCGCCTCGACGGCGACGTCGAGGCCGACCCGATTGCGGAACTTGAAGCAGTCGGCGACGGTCTTGGCTGGGTCGTAGATCCGCACGGGAACCTGGCCGACGAAGTGAGTCGTGACCCCGTTCGTGAACGAGGGGCCGGTCATCCTGACGACCTGAACGGCAGCCGGGGTGTTGACTGGGGCCAGCTTCGAGCCTTCGACCGCGAGCCAGATCGAGCGGGGTGACTGGGTCGTCAGCTGGTGGAACCGGAGCGCCGAGAGCAGGCAAACCACCGTGGCGGGATACCGGTTGGCCGTGACGGCCAGGGTGTCGTCCGCGGTCGGTTCACGATCGGGCAGGGCGTACTGGCCACGCCCGAGCTTGGCCAGCCGCCCCTTCGCCAGCAGGCGCTGGAGATAGGCGACTGAATGCCCGCGCGCACGCAGGTCGCGCGGCCTGAGGATGCCAAGTGAGGCTGCCAGTTCGAGGATGGCAGCCTCGTTGGTGCTCAGCTTGTCGGGCTTCGTGCTCATGCCTCACCTGTGTCTAAATAGCGAACGCTGTGTATGTTCGTTCGTTATTCAGACACATTTAGGGAAAGGTGCAAGGGAGAACTTGAACTTGCTGCAGCCTTCGCGCCGGTTCGGGCCGGGCGACAAGACGTGGCATGACGCTGGCCCGGACATGGGCCTCCGTCGACGCAGCCTACGTGATCGCTGAAGCTTGCGCCGGCGCAACCGCCGCCGGCCTCACCACCTCCCGCCGCCGCAAGGCGCCCGGGAGCGCGCGTGCCCGCAGCAGCGACGTGTCAGCAGCCGGCGACGGCCCCGGCCCCGCGCGCTTACCGCCCGCGACGCCCGGCGGCCACGCTGCTGCATGAGCTGGTGCGCACCAACCTGGATACCTGGCTGGCGACGGCCACCGAGCGCGACGAGTACGGACGCGGCGTCCCGCTGCACGTCGAGGCCGCCCTTCGCAATTACCTGAGGTGCGGCATCCTGGCCCACGGATTCGCCCGCGTGTACTGCGGCAACTGCCGCCATGACTTCCTGGTCGCCTTCTCGTGCAAGGGTCGCGACCTGTGCCCGTCATGCGCCACGCGCCGCATGGTCGAGGTCTCGTCGCACTTGGTCGAGCAGGTGCTGCCCCGCGTGCAGCACCGCCAATGGGTGCTTTCGGTGCCCAAGCGCGTTCGCTGGCATCTCAGGCACAAGCCTGAGGTCATCAGCGGCCTGCTCACAATCTTCCTGCGCGCGGTCGAGACGACGCTCCGCCAGCGGAGCCCCGGCGCACCGCCGGGCGCCCGCTTCGGCGCCGTGGCATTCGTGCACCGCTTCGGCAGCTACCTCAACAGCCATGTGCATTTCCATGTGCTGGTGACTGACGGCGTGTTCAGCGCCGGCGATGACGGCGAGGCGATCTTTCACCCCGCGCTCGACCTGGAACCGGGAGACTTCGAAGCTGTTCAAGCGAAGATGCGCCGGCGCGGCCTGCGCTGGCTGCACCGCCACGGCCACCTCGATGACGATGCCCTTCACGTCCTTGACAGCGCGGAACATGCCGGCGGTTGGTCGGTCGACGCCTCGGTGACGGTCCCGGGCTGGGATCGACGGCGCCTTGAGCATCTGGTGCGCTACTGCGCCAGGCCGCCGCTGAGCCAGGAGCGGCTGGGCCGCCTCAACGAGCAGACCCTGGTCTACAGCCTGCGCCGCCCGACGGCCGACGGCCGCCACGAGCTGCTGCTGACCCCCACCGAACTGCTCGACCTGCTGTCCCAACTGGTGACCCCGCCCCGCCTGCACAAGCACCGCTACTGCGGCGTGCTGGCGCCCAACGCGGCGCTGCGCGAGGCGGTGACCGCCTCGGCCGGCCCGGCGGGGGCGACGCTGCAGCTGCTGGAGCAGGCGCGCGCGAGCATGGGGCTGCCGGCCGCAGAGCCGGCCGAGCCGGACACGTCACCGCCGCTGGCGTCCCTGCGCCGCGCCGCAGCCCGCTGCTGGGCGCTCCTGCTAGTGCGGATCTACGAATGTCTTCCCCTGAGGTGCCCGAAGTGCGGTGCGCCGATGCGCATCATCGCGTTCGTGCTGGACCAGCCGACGATCGAGCGCATCCTCGATCACGTCGGCGAGCCGACGCGGCCTCCTGCTGTGCTGCCGGCGCGCTCGCCGCCGCAGCTGGAGTTCGGGTTCGACCAGACGCCGGCGGACGAGGACTGGCCGGAGATG
>JAYRFB010000265.1:0-10961 GCA_041908585.1 Candidatus Krumholzibacteriia bacterium | reverse complement strand
GTTCCAGACACCACCTACTGCAGGCACTGCGCGCGCCTCCAACATCAGCGTGGCAAGTCGATTGGTGACGTCGAACGTATCGGGCACCGCAGCGCAAAGAGGATTTCGCCCGGTTCCGGATCGCGGATCTTGTTCAAATGCAGCCGCTTGTGGCACCACGCCAATTGTCCCACAAGTTGTGGGACGAATGTCCCCATCAGCAAGGCTGCGCTGAACTTGCCCCTGACCCGCGCGCCGGCGCCTACGGCCGCCCCGTCCCCTGGCAGACCGGGCACACGATCATCGTCCCGGACGAATACGTCGTCCGGATGCTCTGCGCCGAGTTGTACAGCGCCTCGCGTTCGCTCGAAGACATGCCGTACGCGGCGCCGACGCTCTGCTGCCTGGCGCCGCCGGCCTGCCAGGCCTGGCCCGCCCCGCGGCAGCGGTAGCAGGTGCGCGGGCGGTTGCCGGCCAGCGACTCCTGGAAGTTGAAGGCGGGCGCCCAGGTCGCCGCGGCGGCGGCCTCGGGTTCCGGCTCGGGCTCGGCCACCAGGGAGGTGAAGCCCATGACGCCGTTCGCGTCGAAGGTGACGACGTAGCTGGGGTTGCTGATGGTCAGCAGGCCGCCGGCCGACAGGGACATGTTCCCGAAGGTCAGGGGCTGGCCCTGCGTGCCCAGCGTTCGCAGCTGCATGTCGTGGATGATGCCCCACGATCCGTTGTTGTAGTACATGACGCCGCGCTGCGGGGCGCAGTGGTCCAGCGTCATGGTCTCGCCCACGAAGCGGCCCAGCGAGGGAATCGTCACCGAACGCTCACGCTCTCCAGCTTCGGGAGATGTCGCCTTCACGAAGCGGCACTCCGTCCCGTCAGCCAGCTTCACCAGGGTCAGGACGCGCGTCTCACCGTCGACGGTGTACTCCGTGTCCGTCTCCTCGACCACGCGGCGCTGGTGGGCGGACAGCCCGAACCGGAACGGGCCCTCCTGGGCGAGGTCGGCGCAGTCGCTGTAGCTGCCCTCGTTCCTGCCGGCCCACAGCTCGTAGAAGCCGAAGTAGATGTCGCCCGAGGGCACGTGGATGAGGACCATGTGGGCCAGGGGGTAGATCATGCGCCCGTCGGCCAGGATTTCAGGTTCCGTCACCGGCCCCAGCGTGCCGTCGTCCTGGATCTTGCGGTACGAGACGCCGTCCTCCAGCAGGTGGAAACCGGGTCCCCATTCCAGGAAGACTTTCAGGGAGCCGTCGGCCTGCCATTGCGTGAGGAAGCCGGGGGGCGCCATGCGCGCCGTGGTGTTCCCGGCCGGGAGCGTCCACGTGCCGCGGCGCATCAACGACTCGCGCAGGTTGGCCGCCGGCGTGGCGCAGCGCTTCTCCCGGACGCGCGCCAGCGCGGCGCTCCAGAGCGGGTACAGCTCGTTGTTGAGCGACTCGTCCCTTTCGACGGCGGTGGCCAGTTCCCGGATGGCCAGTTCATCGTTGCCGATGCGCGCGGCCAGCTCGCCGCGGAACCTGCGGTTCGTGACGACGTCCGCCCAGCCGATCAGGCCGGTGGCCACCTTCTGCGCCTCGGCGTGGCGCCCGGACTCCGCCAGGAAGTTCGCCTTCTCGACCCAGACCGAGCGGGCTCCCGGCACCGCGCGCTGGCAGGCGTTGAACTCGGCCAGCGCCTCGTCGGTGCGCCCCAGCCCGGCCAGCGTCCAGGCCCGCTGCACCGAGCCGTCCGGGTAACGCAGATCCGGGTCCAGGTCCAGGGCGTGGTCGATGGCCGCCAGCGCCTCTTCGCCCCGCCCGAGCCGGCGCAGGCTCATCCCGTGGTGCAGGTGGGCGCGGGCGTTCCCGGGCTCGCGACGCAGCACCTCCGTCAGGTCGGCCTCGACGGCGGCGGCATCGGTGTCGTTCCTGTCGAGTTGCGCAATGGCGCGGAACAGCAGGCCGATCGTCGAGCCCGGGTCGGCCGCGAGCGCCGCCTCGGCGTGCTCCAGGCAGGCGTCCGGGTTCCAGTCGGCGTAGGCTTCCTCGGCCAGCTGCTCCTCGGTCGCGGTCCTGCGATCCAGCCACAGCCCCTCGCGGTACGAAAGCACGGCGTCCTTGCGGTGCCGGGAAGCCTCGAGGCCCTTGGGGTCGAGGATCTTGAGCTCGTCCCTGGCCTCCGAATAGGCGCTCACCTGGCCGCAGATGCGGTGCGACTGCCAGAAGTCGCGCATCGCCAGGTCCTTCTTGCCCATCGACGCGAGCAGCCGGCCTCGCTTAAGGAGGATGTCGTGGTGCGGCTCGAGCTCGATCGCGCGGTCCAGGTACGGCAGCTGGTCCTTCGGCTTCAGCTCGTCCTTGAGGTCGTTCCACTCCCGGAACCACGCGCGCGCGGTGAACCACGTGCCGAAGGCGCGCGCCTCGTCGTAGCGACCCTCCTGGAGCAGGTCCCAGGGCGACGTCCGGCCCGTCCCGGAGGCCTTGGCGTAGGTCCTGTTGATGATCTGTTGGTCGATCTCGCCCAGCTTCCACCGCGCCAGCCCGAGGTAGATCCACACGTCCGGGTCCTCGGGCACGGCGCCGTCCAGCACCAGCTCGGCGCATTCCTCGCAGACGCCGACGGCGTCGTGGGCCTCGTAGGCGGCGCGGCAGCTGGCCAGGTCGGCCTGGGCTCGGGGCACGCAGAGGGCAAGGGCAGCCGCGGCGGCCAGGACGGTGATCCGCATGGGGGAAGACCTCGGCGATGCAGGGTGGAAGCAGGGTCCGGTGGCCGCCGGCATTGGCGGTGAGCGGGGTATCGACCGAAAGTGGACGGGATGCACCCGTGATTCTAGCCGTTACCGCGTGCCCGGGGCAATGGCGCTCTCGGTTCCCTCGCGGTCCCGAAATCCCCGGAAGCCTGCCAGTTTGCCCGCGTTGCTCGACCGGAGGGATGATGGCTGCGGATATCTTTAGCGTCTGCGGTCCCGATTCCGCCCCTTTGGTTCGTCAATTCGGTGTAAAATCGACTTGATTCATTCACGCGGTTCACCCGTGCGCTTTCGTCCTCACCCCGGAGGCCCGCCCCATGCGCCCGATCGCCATCGTCGCCGCCGCCGTCTTGTCCCTCGCCGCCCTGGCGCTCGCGCCGTCCCCCGCCGCCGCGATCGACTGCACGCCCCAGTTCAACTGGACCTGCGCCTCGAACGGCTACTACAACTACCTCACCGGCCAGCAGGGCGGGACGGTCTGCGGCGTCGACTACACCGGCTGGACCCTGACGGTGGTCAACGTCACCGTCACCCAGGGCGGCTGGTTGCGCTTCGTCGCCACGGCGGGCACGGGCCCGGGGGCGACGCTCGTGACGAAGATCATCCTGATGGACGACTGCAGCGGCGACACCTGCGTCGACAGCGCCCAGAGCAACGGCGTCACCGAGCTGGATGCGTGCCTCGAGGTGGGCACGCACACCTACGTGGTGGCCACGCAGTCGACGGCGCCGAATGCCGCGATCAACATGGGCCTCATGTGCCTGACCTGCGCGCAGGCCCAGACCATCGGCCTGACCGGCTGCGCCGCCTGCGACCCCGTGTCCGACGAGGCCAGCAGCTGGGGCTCGTTCAAGGCGCGGTTCAACTGACGCGCGCCGGCGGCGCTGCCGCGTGATCGGTATATCGTCGACGGGGGACCCGCGCTGCCGCAGGTCCCCCGTTGCCACAGTCGGCGGCGGTGCTACCGCACGACGGTGAGCCGCTTCGCGCCCAGGCGTTGCCCGTCCATCTCCAGGCTCACGAAGTAGATGCCCGTCGCCACGTCGTTGCCTCGGCGATCGCGCGTGTCCCAGCGGGCCTCGAAGCGGCCGGCGGGCAGGTTGCCCAGGTCCACCTCGCGGACCAGGTAGCCGCGCAGGTCGTGCACGCGGTAGCGCACGCGGGCTTCACGCGCGAGCGAGAACGACAGCGTCGACTCGCCGCCCGTGGGGTTGGGGCCCAGCGCCAGGAAGAGGCTCGGCTCGCGCGGCGTCGGCGTTGCCGACACCCCCTGCAGCCGCAGCGTCCCGTCGAAGCTGGCGACGCTGCCGCAGCCGTTGCCCACCTCCAGGCTGTAGCGGCCCTGGTCGGCGAACGCCACGTCGGTGATCGTCAGCACCTCGGACTGCGCGCCGGCGATGACCGAACCGTGCGGCGTCGGCCCGTTCACCAGGGGCTCGCCGTTCAGCCGCCACTGGAACGTGACGCCGGGGAAGCCGCCGCCCGCGGTGGCCGAGAAGGTCACGTCCGCGCCCGGCGCCACCGTCTGCGAGAACGGGTAGGGCTGCTGCGAGATCCACGGCAGGCCCGTCTCGGTGTAGCGCGCCCAGGCCGGGCTGGCCAGCAGGCCGCCCTTGACGGTGCTGAACTGGCCGCCGGCGTTCAGCTCGCCGTTCTGGACGCCGAGGGCGTGGACGAACCCGTTGGTGCCGCCGCTGGCGTCGTGCCAGGCGGCGCCGTCCCACCAGCCGATGTTGTTGGCGCTGACCCCGCCCACGCTCGTGAAGCTGCCCGCGGCATAGAGCCGCGAGCCGTTGGTCCGCAGCGCGCGCACGCCCGAGCCGTTGGTGCCGCCGCTGCCCAGGTTGTAGTAGTTGAAGCCGTCGTAGCGCGCGATGTTCGCCGCGCCGGCCAGCCCGGGGAACTGGCCGCCGATGACCAGGCTGCCGTCGAACACCTCCAGCGCGCGCACCGTGCCCAGGAAGGTCCCACCGACCTGGCTCCAGCTCGAGCCGTTCCAGCGGGCCAGGCCACCGGTGGCCACGCCGTTTGCCGTGGTGAACGAGCCGCCCGCGTACAGGTAGCCGCCGAACTCCTTCAGCGCGTAGACCGTGCCGTTGAGCGTGCCGATGTACTCCCAGACGTCGGTGGTCTCGTTCCAGCGCGCGATGCCGGGCGTCGAGGTCACGCCCGAGGCGGTGAAGGCGCCGCCGGCGTAGGTGGTCGTGCCCATGCGCTCGATGGCGTAGACGGTGCTGTTGAAGCCCGCGCCCATCGCGGCCCAGGCCGGGGGCGGGAAGGCGATGTTCGGGCGCTCGTTCCAGCGCGCGATGCGCGTGGCCGCGAGCCCGCCGGCCGCGGTGAAAGTGCCGCCGGCGATCAGCTCGTACGACCCGTTGATGCCGGAGTACTTGAAGCCCTCCAGGGCGTAGACCGAGCCGTTCGTGCCGGTGTCGAACGAGGAGAGGGCGCCCCCGTTCCAGGCGGCGATGTTGTTCGCCGTGCCCAGCGCCTGCGTCGGCTGCGAGAACGAGCCGGCAGCGACCAGGCGGCCGTACCAGTTCACGAACGCCGTCACGAACGTCACGCTGCCGCCGCCGAACGGCGACCAGAGCGTGCCGTTCCAGTGGGCGATGCGGTTGGCCGGCACGCCGGCGTTGGCGAAGTCGCCGACGCCGACCAGCTCGCCGCGGAACGAGGTCACGTCGTAGACGGTGTCGTCCATGCCGGTCCCGCGCGCCTGCCAAGCCGAGCCGCCGGGCGGCCAGAACGCCACGCGGTTGACGGTGACGCCATCGGCGGTGGCGAAGTCGCCGCAGATCACGATGCCCTCGTGGATCGTGATGCCCCAGACCGTCGAGGCCTGCGGCGAGGGGCTGGCCACGCCGGCGCCGAACGCGTGGAACGAGCTGCCGTTCCAGCCCGCGATGTTGCGGCAGGTGAGCCCGTTGACCTCCAGGAAGCCGCCGGCCACCAGCAGTTCGCCGCCGAACACGTCCAGGTCGTAGATGCCGCCGGGATCGGTGCCGTCGGTCGCGGTGGCCCACAGCGCGCCGCCGGGAGTGCCGCGCGTCAGGTGGATGGCGCTGCCGGTGATGCTCTGGGGGCTGGCCTTGTAACCGGCGGCGCAGAGCTGGCCGTTGTACTCGGCCAGCGCGCGCACGGCGGTGTTCGTCTGCGACCCGAAGTCGGCTTCGGGAACGTCGTCCCACAAGTTGCTGCCGGGCAGCCAGCGCGCGATGTAGTGGGCGGGGCCGCCCGGCTGCGGCACGAAGTGCGTCATGAAGGTGCCGCCGATGAACAGCTCGCCGCCGAACACGGTCATGTCGTAGACGCTGCCGGTGTTGGTTGCCGACATTCCCTCCCAGGCGCTTCCCGTCCAGCGGAGAACCGTCTCGTCGAAGGTGCCGACGTTGTTGTCGCCGACGCACCCGGCCACGAGCTGTCCGTTGTACACCACCAGGCAGAGCACGGAGGCGGGGATGCCCGGGCCCAGGGCCGCCCACTGTCCCGTGGCCGGGTCGTACATCGCCACGTGCTGCGCGGGGACGCCGCCGATCGACGTGAACGTGCCGCCGACGACCAGGCGTTCCTGCAGCGGGCCGGCGCCGTCGGGGTCCCAGGTGATGGAATCGCGGATCGTGCCGTCGGCCCCGTTGGGCAGCGTGCCGTCGTCGAGCGGGCCGCGGAGCCAGTCCTCGCACTGGGCTGCCGCCAGGGCGGGCAGCAGCAGGGCCCCGGCCAGCGCCAGGGCGGTGATCGATCGCGAACGCATGAGTTCACTCCTCGGTCTGGTGGTGCAGGCGGCCGCCGCCGCGGGGGAAGGGGCGGCGGTCGGCCGCCAGCGGGCGCCAACACGGACCCATACGCTCGGGAATGGCGCGCCGAACACGGGTGGCCGAGGCGGTCGGCAGGCGATTGCTTGGCGGTCACTTGCGGATCCATCGCGGTGGGACGCGGCGAGGGAATCCCCGCCGTTCCCCGGAAAGTATGGCGATGCCCGCGACTGAAAGTGCGGAATCGATGCAACCTGCCGTTATTGTTGGCGGTACGGGCCCCCGATTCCCTCGGGATATGGTTTGCTCTTGAGGCGCGACGCCCCGCCGCCGCGCCTCCCGGGGGGGGAATGGCCAGAGCAGGGACCGCGCCACCCGATGCAGCGCCGCAACGCTGCGGGAGGCCGGTCCGGAGGGAATCCGCCATGTTCGCGCACAGGGCGCTGTCGCTGGCGACGATGCTGGTCGCATCGGCACTGGTCGCACCGGCATCGGCAGTTCCGGTGGCCTGGCATGTCAGTCCCGCCGGCAGCGACAGCGCTGATGGCAGCCATCTTGCGCCGTTCCGCACCATCCAGCGCGCGGTCGACATCGCGGCCGCCGGCGACACCGTGAGACTTGGCAGCGGCACGTATGCCGGGACCGGCAACGCCCCGGTGACCTGGCGCGACCGTGGGCTCCACATCACCTCGGCCGCGGGCGACCGCGACTCGTGCCTTGTCCTGTGCGATGGGCAGGACGGCTTCCGCTTCGTCGATACCGACCTGTCCGATACGCACGGGCTGGACATCGTCGGCATCTCGTTCGCGGGCGCGGACACCGCCGTGGCGGTGCTGCGTTCGGGATTCGCCTACGCTCCGCGGGTCTGGGCGCGCGTGTCGGACTGCGCCGCGCGCGACGGCAACGTGGGCCTTGCCGCCAACGGCGCCTGGCTGCTGCTCGACGGGTGCGCCATCACGGGCAACACCGTCGCCGGCGTCGCCGGGGGCTTCATCTTCGGCCTGACGATGGACAGCAGCGTGTTCCGCGCCAACGGCACGGGGCTGAGGTTCACGCAGATGAACGCGTCGCCGGCCGCCGAGATCACCGCCTGCGAGTTCGTGGCCAACGGCACCGGCATCAGCTACTGGCAGGAGGGCGGCGGGCTGACGCTGCGCTCGTGCCGTGTCGACTCCAGCACCACGGGGCACGGCATCCGCGCCAGCAGCGACTTCGAGCGGCTGGTGCTGGAGGGCTGCGACATCGACGGCAACCATGGCCACGGCATCGCCAACACGCAGGGCACGACCATCCTGATGACCGGTGGCGGGGCCAGCGGCAACGGACAGTGCGGCATCGCGATGGCGCCCGATCACGTGGCCCTGCGCGTGTCCGGCGCGCGGCTTGACGGCAACGGCGAGTGGGGCATCGGACCGTGCGCACCGGGCGCGCTCAAGGGCCGGGCCGACGCTTCGGGCGGACCCGACAAGGACCCGGCCCACGATATCGAGATCTACGGGTGCGACATCCTGGCCAATGCTTTCGGCGGCATCTCCCTGCATGGCGACTACGACCCGGTGTCGATCGCCGGCTCGACCATCGCCGCGAACGGGGGGCCAGGCGTGCGCATCGGCTGCACGCAGACGGATGCGGCCTGCAAGGTGGAGGGCGTGACCATCGTGGCCAACCAGGGCCACGGGTTGGAGATGGAAGGTGGCGCCTGGAAGCTGGAGCGCGCCCTGATCACCGACAACAAGGGCCAGTCAGTGCTGATGGCGGGAATCGGCATGACGGTCGGGGTCGTCTGCAGCGACTTCTTCGGGAACCTGGAGGGTGACTGGGTCGGCCCGCTGCTGCCGCTGCTGGGCGCCGACGGCAACGTGCAGGTCGACCCGCTCTACTGCAGCCCGATCGCGGGCGACTGGTCGCTGCGGGCCGACTCGCCCGCCGCGCCGGAGGGCAGCTCCGGCTGCGGCCTGATCGGCCGGCAGGGCGTCGGCTGCCCGGAACCGCCCTCGCTCGTGGCACCGGTGCCGGCTGATCGCCGGGCGGCCGTGCTCGCGGGGTGGCCCAATCCCTTCAACCCACGTACCACGGTGGCGTTCGACCTCCCGCGCGCGGCGCACGCGCGGCTGGCGCTCCATGACGTGGCCGGGCGCCTGGTGCGCGTGCTGGTGGACGACACGCTGCCGGCCGGCCCGCACAAGGTGGTCTGGGATGGACGCGACGCCTCAGGGCGCGACGCAGCCTCGGGCCTCTACGTGGCGCGCCTCGTGGCGGGTGACGCGCGCGCGACGCTGCGCCTGAACCTGGTGCGCTGAGGCACGCCCTGCGCCCCGCCTAGGCCAATCCCCGCAGCACCTCCAGCAGCTCCACCATCGCCCCGGTGTCGCGCCCGCAGTAGGCGCGCAGGTCGGACAGGATCCGCTCCCTCTCGCCCGGGGCCAGGTCGGTGGCGTAGACGGCGCGGTGCCAGCCGCGCCCGGCCGCCTGCCCGTCGGCGATCGCCAGGTCCTCGTAGCCGCGGCCCGTCCATGCCGGCAGCACCGCCTTGAGCGAGTACGAGCCGTGTTGCGCGGGGTGGTACACGGCGAACGTGCGGAAGGGATCGGCCAGGTCGCGCAGGCGCGCGCCCAGGTCCGCGCACATCGCCCCGTATGCGGGCCAGGCGCGGCCCAGCTGCGCCAGCACCTGCGACTCGAAGCTGGCGTTGAAGGCCAGCACGGTGCCGCGCGGGCCGATGGCGCGCAGCGCCTCCAGGAAGGCCGGGCGCGGGTCGTCGGCGGTGGTGGAGAGGAACTCGACGTGGCGCGGCGCGGCGCCCGGCGCCTCCTGTACGTGCAGCGAGAACTGGAAGGGCACCTGCTCGAACGGGCGCGTGCCGTCGAACAGGGGCACGGCCGGGTTCAGCGACTCGAAATCGAGGTGCCAGACAGGGTACTCGAGCCGGGCCAGCAGGTCGCGGACGGCCGCCCCGTCGACACGCGGAGCCCCGCTTGTCACGGCGGCCTTCTGGGCCAGCTGCAGGTCCGAGAGCTCGGCGTCGGGGACCTGGCCGATGCGCAGCCAGCCGCGGTCGCGCCACTCGAACGCCTGCCGGCCGGCCCTGACCAGCGTCGTGACATCGTCCGGCGCCACGTCGCGCCAGCAGACCGGCAGCATCGCGCAATGGAACGGGTCCCGGCACTGCGGCCCGATGGGCACCTGCGGCCGGTCGCCCCCGATCGTGGCGGCGAAGCGCGCGAACAGCGTCGGCACGTCGCTCATCAGCTTGCGCGCCCGGTCGGTGACGTCGTCGCGGGCGAACAGGCGCGCCGGCTCGACCGGGCCCCTGCGCACGTAGCTCGTGTCGATGTGCATGAGGTACAGGCGCGACAGCTTCACGCCCGCGGACTCGAGCGCGCCGGCCTGGAAGGCCACGTCCCACAGGTTGATGTCCTTGACGCGCGTGGAGGATTTCACCTCGACCAGGTCCCAGGACTCTTCGTCGCCGGGCGTCGGCGCCAGGATGTCGACGCGCACGTAGCGCCTGCCCGTCGCCTCGGCGCCCAGGAAGCTGGCCTCGAAGAGAGGGCGGCGCTCGCGCAGCAGCTCGCCGGTGGCGGCGACCGTGGCCTCCAGGTCGGGTCGTCCCTCGGCCGATGCCGGGCCCCGCGCCGGGCCGCCGGTCCTGGGCGCCGTGGCCCGGCCATCGGCGCCCACCTCGATGCCGCCGGGGTACAGCTGCTTGGCCAGGTCGCCCACGGTGTGGCCCATGTCGAAGACGTACTGCGTGGCGGGCGGCGGCGGCGGGACGGCGTCGCGGTCGTTGTACTGCGACCACAGCAGCAGGGGGCACTGGAGTCCCGAGAGGAACTTCGACTTCGAGATGACGGGTCCGGTGGGGATCATCATGGTCGGGCATCTTCCGGCGTGAGCGGCAGTGGCGGGCGAGGTGATGGGAGAGACATACCACGAACCGGGACGCGAGGCCACCGTGGGGTGCCCGACAGCGGCATTTGGGTGCTGACGGCGTCGCGCGTCCCCGGTATCCTGTCGCGCGAACCGGACAAGGCCCCCGCCCCGAAGGGAAGTTTCGCGTGCCCTCGAACTTCATGATACCCGACCGATCAGGCCTGCGCAGCGTGCAGCAGGTCGTCGCTCGGACCGCGCCATCCCCGTGCCGCCTGGGCCTGCTGGCCCTGCCCATCCTGCTCGTCCTTGGCCAGTGTCCCGTCTTCGGCGCGCCGTCGCCGTCGGCGGCGCCGCTGGCCATCGGCGAGACGTATGAGCTGGAGTCCGCCGTGCTGGGTGAGGTGCGGCGCATCAACGTCTATGCGCCGCCGGGCTCGCTCGAGGCGGCGGACGCGCGCCTGCCCGTGCTCTACATGCCGGACGGCGGCCTGGCCGAGGACTTCCTGCACGTGGCGGGGCTGGTGCAGGTCGGCGCGATGAACGGGACCATGCGTCCGTTCCTGCTGGTGGGCATCGAGAACACCGAGCGCCGCCGCGACCTGACCGGCCCCACCGACGACCCCGAGGAC
>JAYRFB010000264.1:0-4226 GCA_041908585.1 Candidatus Krumholzibacteriia bacterium | reverse complement strand
GGAGGAGAGCGAGCCGTAGAACCAGCCGGCGCCCTCGTTCTGCGCCACCATCACCGCCGAGAAGCGCGCCGGCGAGAAGATCGTGGGCGCGGTCTCCAGCTCGATGTCGACCAGCCGCGCGTCGTTCTGCTCGAGCAGCGTGGCGATCTGCGCGGCGTTCTGGTCGAAGTACCACCACCAGCCCTGGTACTGCGCGCCCTGGTTGGCCACGGCCACCGCGGCGTAGTGCTTCTGGCCGGCCACCTCGGTGATGTCGAGGTCGATGACGCGCAGCGGCACCGCCGAGCCGTTGACCCAGTCGACGACCTGCTGGCGCGTCTGGTCGACGAGCCAGCCCCAGTACGCGCCATCGCCGGGGATCGAGATGGCATTGATCTGTGCGGCGCTGCCGGTCCCGAGGACATCCAGGCTGACCAGTCGCCGCCCGGACAGCGCCGTCGACATCTGCGACACCGTCCGGTTGTAGTGCATGTTGGCCGTGCCGAAGCCGGCGACCGCATAGGGCCCGGTGTTGGCCACGCAGACCGCGTCGTACTGGCCGACGCCGATCCGCTGCATCGTGAACGGGCGCTGGCCCGCGTTGATGGCGGCGGCCAGGTCTGCGGAACTGGCGCCGTACAGGTACGACCACCCGGTCGGCGTGTCGAGGATCTTCTCGGGCTGGGCGTGCGAAGGCCGCGCGCCGCACGCGAGCAGGACGACCAGGGCAACCAGGGCAACCAGGGCCGCCGGCGCGGGCGCCGCGAGGGGCCGATGGAACGAGCGCATGATCTTCTCCCCAGGAAGGCAGGACTCGGGCGCGGTACGAACGCCCGCCGGGACGCTGGACAGGAGGCATGACGGCAAAACCCCGCGGCAGGGATCACTGATTATTTCGATCCGAATTGCGGCCCCGTGGTTGACCGGTCAACCATTCCCATAAACACAAGTCAAATGGCCAGTTACCATGGGAGCGCCCTGGCGCCGGGCCGCCCGGCCACGATTCCGCCCGTGGCCACCCCCGCGGTCGCTGGTATCCTGATTCCCATGATTCAGGATCCCCCACCCCCCCGTGCCGTCACGCTGGCGCTCCGGGCCGCGCGCGACGGCGACCAGGCCGCGCTCGCCGAGGCGTTCCGGCTCGTCTACGACGAGATCCGCGCCATCGCCCATGTGCGCGTGATGCGGCAGGGCCTCGGCGGCACGATGGACACCACCGCGGTGGTCCACGAGGCCTACCTCAAGCTGGTGCGGCGCGGCGATCTGTCGCTCGACGACCGCCAGCACTTCCTGGCCGTGGCCTCGCTGGCCATGCGGCAGATCCTGCTGGACCATGCGCGCAAGCACCTGGCCGTCCGGCGCGGGGCCGGCGCCGTGCACGTGCCGCTGGACGAGGCCGACGCCGTCGTGGAGGCGCAGGCCCGCGACCTGATCGCGCTGGACCAGGCCCTGACGCGCCTGGCGGAGGTGGATGGCCAGCTGGCGCGCGTGGTCGAGCTGCGCTTCTTCGGCGGGCTGTCGGTGGAGGAGACGGCGGCCGCGCTGGGCGTGAGTGAACCCACCGTCAAGCGCGCCTGGCGCCGCGCGCGCGATTTCCTGCAACGGGAGCTGACCGGCGATGACGCAGCCTGACGCGCGCAAGCCCACCGGTGATCCGGACCGCTGGTCGCGCCTGCTGGAGCGGCCGGCCGGCGAGGTCTTCGGCGAGCTGCTCGCCTCCGGCGACGCGGCCGACGACGACGGGCGCGGGCGCGACGAGGCGCTGCCCGCCGCGGCCCTCATCGGTCGCCAGGTGGGGCCCTACCTCATCGAGAGGCGCCTGGGCG
Source organism: Candidatus Krumholzibacteriia bacterium (assembly GCA_041908585.1). Lineage (GTDB taxonomy): Bacteria > Krumholzibacteriota > Krumholzibacteriia > LZORAL124-64-63 > LZORAL124-64-63 > CAINDZ01. The sequence goes on along the minus strand of JAYRFB010000264.1, from coordinate 2,421 downwards.
CCGGCGGCATGGGCGTGGTCTTCGCCGCGCGGCAGACCAATCCCGACCGCGAGGTGGCGCTGAAGATCATGCGCGCGGGCGTGCTGGCCGACGCGCACGAACTGCGTCTGTTCCGTCGCGAGGTGGCCAGCCTGGCGCGCCTGGCGCACCCCGGCATCGCCGCCATCCATGACGCCGGCAGCACGCCCGACGGCCTGGCCTACTTCGCCATGGAGCTGGTGCAGGGCGAGCCCCTCGACGCGCACCTGGCCGGGCGGCCGGCGCCCGACACGCGCGCGGAGGTCGACGCGCGCCTGCTGCTGTTCTGCGAGCTGTGCGATGCCATCGCCCACGCGCACCAGCGCGGCGTCGTGCACCTGGACCTCAAGCCGGCGAACATCCTGGTGCAGCCGGCCACCACCAGCTCGCGCGGCGGACCGGCCAGCGCGCTCAAGGTGCTGGACTTCGGCGTGGCGCGGCTGCTGGCCGCGGACGGCGGCGATGCGCACACGCTGTCGAGCCGCGGGCTGCTTGGCACGCTCGCCTACATGAGCCCCGAGCAGGTGATGGACGCGGCCGAGGCCATCGACGTCCGCAGCGATGTCTACGCGCTGGGCGTCCTGCTGCACGAGATGCTGACCGGAACGCTGCCCATCGACGTGCGCGGCCTGCCGTTGCCGGTGGCCATCACCGCGGTCTGCCAGCGCGAGCCGGCGCGGCCCGGCACGCGTTCGCGCCTGCTTCGCGGCGACCTCGAGACCATCGTCCTGAAGGCGCTGCACAAGGACCCGGCGCAGCGCTACCAGGGCGTGGCGGCGCTGGCCGACGACGTGCGGCGTCACCGCGAGGACCTGCCCATCCTGGGGCGCGCGCCGTCCACGGGCTACCAGTTGCGGAAGTTCGTGCGGCGCCACCGCGTGGCGATCGGCGTGGCGGCCGTGGTGACCGCCTCGCTGCTCGTCGCCGCGGTCGGCGCCACGACCGGCCTGGTGCGCGCGCGCCGGGCCGAGCAGGTCGCCCGCACCGAGGCCGGCACGGCGGAGAAGGTGGCCGGCTTCCTGGAGACGGTGTTCCAGGTGGCCGATCCCGGCGAGTCGCGCGGCAACGCCGTGACCGCGCGCGAGCTGCTCGACCGCGCCACCGCCACCATCGACGACGAGCTGGCCGCCGAGCCTGCCGTCCAGGGCCGCCTGCTGGCCAGCATGGGCAACGCCTACCGCAACCTGGGCCTGTACCGCGACGCGCGGCCGCTGCTCGAGCGCGCGGTGGAGCTGCAGGCGCGCACGCTGCCGGACGACGACCCGCGCCTGGGCCGCGCGCACTTCCTGCTGGCCAGCCTGCTGCGACGGCTGGGCGACTACGACGCCGCGCAGGCGCATTACGAAGCCTCGCTGGCCGTGCGCGAGCGCGCCTTCGGGCCCGACCACGCCGACGTGGGCGTGAGCGTCAGCGGCCTGGCCAACCTGGCGGTGGATCGCGGCGACTATGATCGCGCGCGCGAGCTCTACGCCCGGTCGCTGGCGATCCTGGCCGCCAACTACGGCCAGGAGGACCCGCGCTACGCAGCGCAGCTGCGCAACGTGGCCATCACGTCCCTCAACGCCGGCCAGCTGGAGGAAGCCCGCTCCGGGTTCGAGCAGACCCTGGCGATCCAGCGGCGCACGCTGGCGGCCGACGCCCCCGAGCTGGCCGCGACGATGGGCCTGCTGGCCGGCACCTACGATCGCCTCGAGATGACGGCCGAGGCGCGCGCCCTGGCCGAGGAGGCGCTCCGCATCCAGGAGGCCGTGCTGGGCCCCGCGCACCCCGACCTGACCCACGCGCTGACGGTGCTCGCCAACCAGCATACCCGCGGCGGCGAGACCGCGGCTGCCGTGGCCACGCGCCGGCGCATCGCCGACATCTGGCAGGCCGCCGGCGCCACGGCCAGCCCCGGCTACGGCATGGCGCTGGGCAACCTGGCCGAGGCCCTCAAGCGCGACGGCCGCGTCGCCGAGGCCGTGGCCACCTTCGAGCGCGCCGGCGCCATCCTGACCGCGGCGCTGCCCCCCGAACACACGGCCGTGATCGTGCACCGCACGATGCTGGGCGATCTCTACCTGGAGACCGGCCGCCCGGACCTGGCGCGCCCCGAGCTGGCACAGGCCCTGGCCGCCTGCGAACAGGCCGCCGAACCCGACACCACCCGCCTGCTGGATCTGCTGCGCGCGATGGCCGCGCTCGAGCGCAGCGATGGCAACGAGACGGCCGCCTCCGCGCTGGACGCACGGATCGCCGCCCTCGACAACACCACTTCCCGCTAGCGGCCGGCATCTTCGCGTTGTCCCCTGTTCCCGCGCCTGATCGTGGCCGGGCGGGGGGGGGCGCGACAACACCCCGGGGCCCGCGCCGGGGGCGGGGCGGGTGGCCCCGGGCGCCCCGGTGCGGGGGGCCCCCCGGCGG
>JAYRFB010000263.1:0-13471 GCA_041908585.1 Candidatus Krumholzibacteriia bacterium | reverse complement strand
TGGCGCGCCTCGAGCGCGTCGTCGAGCAGCCGCCGGTGCTGCGCCTGTTGCCGTCGGTGGCCTCGGCCAGCGCCGGGATGGAGGCCTGGCTGGCGGCGCTGGCCGGCGCGGTCGCGGATTCGACGCGACCGCTGGCGGAACGGCGCGACCTGCTGGCGGTGCAGTTCCCCGATGTCGCCGGCGAGCAGGTGCGGCACCTGCTGCGCCCGGCCCGCCCGGATTCCCTGCTGCCCCGCCTGCGGCGGGCCTGGCACGTGGTGCGTGACGGCGGCGTGGCCGACATGCTGCCCACCGGCCGCTACGAGAGGGTCATCGTGCTCTCCGGACAGGCGGAGACGCTGCGCGAGCGGGACCTGGTCAGCGCGCAGGCGGATGTCCGCGAGCGGCTGTTGACGGCCCTGCGCGAGGCGGGACTGGGACCGCTGGAGGCGGCCGAGGCCGCCGCCGCGATGCGCCCCCTCATGACTCCGAACCTGATCTACGAGCCGCACGAGACGCGCCAGCGCCAGGAGCGCGCGCGCGACGCGGTCGCGCAGACGCGCTCGTTCATCGCGGGCGAGCGGATCGTCGAGCGCGGCGTGCAGGTCACCGAGCAGGAGGCCCGCTGGCTGCAGGAGCTGGCGGCGCGGCTGCGCAGCCAGGGCGGCGGCGAGGGCGGCCTGGAGACGGTGAAGCGCTACGTGGCCCGCCTGCTGCTGGTGGCGATGGCGCTTCTGCTGTACGGCTGGCTGGCCGGCCTGCACTTCCCCGGCCGCCTGCGCGAGCGCCGGTTCCTCCTGGCGATGACCGTGATCCTCGCGCTGTACCTGGCCGGCGCCGCGGTGGCGCTCTCGCGACCGGCCCTGGGCCCGCTCGCGGTGCCGATCATCCTGATGGCACTGCTGGCGACCGTCCTGTTCAAGGGACGGATCGGCTACACGACGACCTTGCTGGCCGTGACGCTGCTGGCAGTGCTGCCGGAGGTGGCGGCAGGCCACGTCTTCGCCTGGTACGTGCTGGGCATGGTCACCGTGATGTCGGTGCGACGGGTCTACCGGCGGAGCCTGTTCTACCGGACGATCATGCTGCTGACGTTCCTGTCGGTGACGCTGGTCTTCCTGCTCGGGCTGGGCGGCGAGCAGCCGCGGCTGCCGGTCTACCTGGTGGCTGTGTTCATGCCGGTCCTGTCGGTCGCGTTCGGCCTCTTCGCGCTGCCCGTGGCCGAGCCCGTGATCGGCGTCTGCTCCGACCTGACGCTCCTGGAGCTGTCGGACCTCAACCACCCGCTGCTGCAGCGCATGGCGCTGGAAGCGCAGGGCACCTATCACCACAGCCAGGTGGTGGGGCAGCTGGCGGAGCACGCGGCGCGGGCCATCGATGCCAACACGCTGCTGACCAGGGTCGGCGCGCTTTTCCACGACATCGGCAAGATGGAGAAGCCCGAGTACTACGTCGAGAACCAGGCACCGGGACACAACCGGCACGACGACCTGAGCCCGAGCATGAGCGCGCTGGTCATCGCCGCGCACGTCAAGGAAGGCATCGAGCTTGGTCGCCGCTGGCGGCTGCCGCGCATGGTGATCGACTTCATCCCCGAGCACCACGGCACCATGGTCATGGAGTACTTCTACCACAAGGCGCTGGAGGCCGACGGCGGCGAGACGGTGAAGGTCGACGACTTCCGCTACCCCGGACCGCGGCCGCGCTCGCGCGAGACGGCCATCCTGATGCTCGCCGACGCCGTCGAGGCGGCGACCCGCGCGCTGGTCAAGCCGACGCCCAGCCGCATCAAGGAGATGACGCGCCAGATCATCGACAAGCGCATGCTGAGCGGTGAGCTGGACGAGTCGGGCCTGTCGCTGAGCGACATCGCCAGGATCCGCGACGCGTTCGTGCCCCTGCTCACCGGCATCCACCACGCGCGCATCGCCTATCCCGGCCAGGTCGCCGACCGGCCGCACGACCGGCGCGCGGAGCCGAGGACGCGCGCATGATCCTGGGACTGGTCGACCGGCGGGCGCGACACGGGGTGCCGGCTGTGGACGCCCTGGTGGCCCCGTGGTCCACCCTGGCGGGCCTGGCCGGCGCAGTCGGGCCGCAGGACTGGCTGGTGGACGTGGTCCTGGTCGACGACGACGCGATGGCGGGCCTGAACCTGGCCTACCGGGACGCCGAGGGCCCGACGGACGTGCTGTCGTTCTCGTACCTGGGGGACGAGGGAGCGACCGCGCCGGCGATCGGGGCGGGCGAACGTGGCGCGCGGCGCGACCTCTGGCTCGAGCCGGGGGCCGGGCAGGACGGCCGGCCGCCGCTCGTCGGCGAGGTGGTGCTGGCCCCGGGCTTCATCACCCGCCGCTGCGCCGAGCGTGGCTGGGCGCCGGACCATGAAATGGCGTTGCTCGTGGTGCATGGCTGCCTGCATATTCTTGGCTGGGAACACGAGACCGAGGCCGACCGCCGCGCGATGCGGGACGAGGAGGCCGCGGTCCTGCGGGGATTCGGGCTGCCGCACCCGCTGGCCGAAGGGCAGGACGCGTGATCGCCGTCACAACCACGAACGGGCAGGGCCTGGCCGTGCTCATCGCGCTGGCCGCCTGGGGTGGGGCCATGCTGCTGGGCGGGCTGATGGCCGCGCACTACCGGGTCAACGGCCTGTTCCGCAACGGGCTGCTGGAGGAGCGGGCCACCGGCGCCGCGCTGGGTGACTACCTGCGCAACGATCGTCGCTTCCAGGTGACGGTCGGCGCGCTGTACCTGGGCTGCTCGCTGGTCGGCGGCTGGGCGCTGGGCCGCGTGCTGGAGCAGGCCTGGCCCGCGGCCGGGGGACTGCGCTTCGTGGTCCTGTTCGGGCTCGGCGCCACGCTGGTGTGGACGCTCGGGGGCCTGCTGGTGCGGTCGCTCGCGGCGCGCGCCGCGCTGGGTTATGCCCGTGTCGTCGGCACCGTGGCCTACCCTCTGTGCTGGCTGATGCGGCCGTGGGCCGCGCTCATGGTGGCGGTCATGGACCGCTTCGACGACACGCTGTGGTCGGTCGACATGCAGCCGCACCTGTCGACGGGCGAGATCCGCAGCCTGATGACCGACGAGCGCGAGGACGCCGCGCTGGACGAGGACGAGCGCGAGATGATCCAGAGCATCTTCAACTTCCATGATACCGCGGTGCGGGAGATCATGGTGCCCCGCATCGACATGGTGGCCCTGGACGGGGACGCGACGGTGCTCGAGGTGGTGCCGGCCGTCATCGAGCAGGGCCACTCGCGGCTGCCGGTCTACGAGGGCAGCATCGACAAGGTCGTCGGCGTGTTGTACTCGAAGGACCTGCTGCGGCTGGTGCAGGCCGGGCGCTTCGCGGCCGAAGGACGCAAGGTCGCCGACCTGGCGCGCCCGGCCTACTTCATCCCCGAGAGCAAGAAGATCGACGAGGTGCTGGACGAGTTCCGCGCCAAGCGGATCCACATGGCGGTCGTGATCGACGAATACGGCGGCACCGCCGGCCTGGTCACGCTCGAGGACGTCATCGAGGAGATCGTCGGCGACATCGAGGACGAGTTCGACGAGCAGGAGGACCTGGTCTCCTGGGTCGACGAGTTCACCGTGCGCCTGGACCCGAAGATCAACCTCGAGGAGCTGGAGGAGATCCTCGGCGTCACCTTCGGCGACGCGGCCGGCGTGGAGGACAGCGAGACGCTGGGCGGCCTGGTCTACGAGGCGGCGGGCAACGTGCCGCAAGCCGGCGACGAGCTGCCGGTGGCCGGCTTCAGCGTGACCGTCGAGGACGTGGCGGACCAGCGGCTGCTGCGCGTGCTGCTGCGGTCACCGGCGCCGCTGCCCGGGTACGCCCGGCATGCCGCGGACAGGGGGGCGGCGTCGTGATCGCGTTCCTGCGGCGCAACCTGCTGACCGGCATCCTGGCGATCACGCCGCTGGCGCTGACGTTGTGGGTGCTCTGGAAGCTCTACGGGCTCATCGCCGGCCTGCTGCGGCCGCTGCTGGCGCGCCTGCCCTTCGTCAGCGATCACTATCCCGAGTTCGCGCTGACCCTGCTGGGCGTGGTCGCCTTCGTGCCGGTGCTGGTGCTGCTGGGACTGTTCACGCGCAACCTCGTGGGCAGGGCATTCTTCGGTTACGTCGACCAGGTGTTCGAGCGCATCCCGCTGGTCAAGGGCCTGTTCGCCACCTTCAAGCAGATCGCCGGCGTGTTCGGCAGCGACCAGGGACGCTCGTTCAAGCAGGTCGTGGCGGTGCAGTTCCCCCACCCGGGCAGCCTTGCGCTGGCTTTCGTCACGCGCGACGAACCGGATTCGGACCTGGTCGTGGTGTTCCTGCCGACGACCCCGAATCCCACCTCGGGGTTCATGCTGCTGGTCCGGCGGGCCGAGGTGCAGCCGGTAACGATCTCGGTGGAGGAGGCGATCAAGCTGGTGGTCTCCGGCGGGGCCATCATGAGCCCGGCGCAGGTGGCGGCAATCGGCCGGACGCGGCCTGCCGGAGGTGGCGCGTGAGCGACGACGAGCTGCGGGACGGCGGGCGGGCGGCCGGGCGCGAGGATGAGCGGCCGGACGAGAGGGTGCTGGACCCGGCGAACCTGGACGCCGAGCGGCAGGTGCTGGGGCAGCGCTTCGTCACGCTGCTGGAGGGCGGGCTCGAGGAGGACGTCCGCACCCTGGCCGCCGAGCTCTCGCCCGGTGACCTGTCGGAGATCCTGCGGCCGCTGGACGTGGCCGACACCGCGCGCATCCTGCGACTGCTGCCGCCGGACCCCGTCTCCGAGGTCCTGCTCGAGATCGACAACCGCTCGCTCAATGCGCTGCTGACCCTGCTGGACGTCGACGCCATCGCCGACATCGTCGAGGAGATGCCCTCGGACGATGCGACGGACCTGCTCGGGGAGTTGGAGCCGGACCACGCCGAGCAGATCATGGCTGCCATGGACGAGGACGAGCGCGCCGGTGTGGCCGAGCTGCTGCAGTACGGTCCCGAGACGGCCGGCGGCCTCATGGGCAAGGAGTTCGCCGCCTGCACCGAGGAGCAGACCTGCCAGGACGCGGTCGCCATGCTGCGCGGACTGGACCAGGACGACCTCGAGGAGACCCACGCCCTCTACGTGGTAGACCAGCGCGGCCGGCTCACGGGACTGCTGCCGCTGACGGTCCTGCTTCTGGCCGACCGGGCGGCGACCGTGGCCGACGTGATGGAGCACGATCCGCTCTACGTCTCGGTCGAACTGGACCAGGAGGAAGTCGCCTCCTTCTTCATGACCCACGACCTGATCACGCTGCCGGTGGTCGACCACCAGATGCGGCTGGTCGGGCGCATCACGGCCGATGACGTGATGGACGTCATGGAGGAGGAAGCGACCGAGGACTTCGCCCGCCTGGCCGGCGTCAGCGTTGCGGAGTACGGCGAGCAGTCGGCCCTGCGGGTGGCGCGCTCGCGCCTGCCCTGGCTGCTGGGCGCCCTGGCCGGCGAGCTGGGCGCCGTGCTGGTGCTCAAGCACTTCGAGCAGAGCCTGCAGACGATGGTCGCCCTGGCCTTCTACATCCCGATGATGATGGCGCTGGCCGGCAACGTCGGGATCCAGACGTCATCGGTGGTGGTGCGCGGGCTGGCGACCGGCGAGCTGGCGCTGTACCGCGTCGGGCGTCACCTGGGCCGCGAGATGCTGACCGCGGCCCTGGTGGGACTGGCGGTGGCGACCAGCCTGGCCGGCCTCTCGTACCTTCTCAATCACAACCTGCAACTGTCTGCCGTCCTTGGTGTTGCGATGATGCTGGTGGTCCTGATGTCGGCCGTCGTCGGCGCCGGCATCCCGCTGGTCCTCAGCAAGTTCGGCGTCGATCCCGCCGTGGCCACGGGGCCGTTCATCACCACCACGAACGACCTGTTCGGGCTGCTGATCTACCTGGGGCTGGCGTCGCTGATGCTGAGCCTGGGCGCCGGGGGTTGAGATGGGCGTCGTGACCCGGCCTGCGGCCGCGACCGATGCGCTGGTGCTGCGCGCCTGGCCCTGCGGCGAGACGAGCGCCGTGGCCTCGCTGCTGACCCGCGACCACGGCTACGTGAAGGTGATCGCCAAGGCGGCGCGGCGGCCGCTCTCGACGCTGCGCCCGCTGGTCGAGCCGGGGCGCCTGGTGGCCGTGGAGTTCAGCCTGGACCCGGCGCGCGAGCTGCAGTACCTGCGCGGCGGCGGCGTGGAGCTGGACCCCCTCGGCGGCGAGCCGACGCTCGAGCGCTCGGCCTACCTGCTGGGGGCCCTGGAGCTGGTCGACCGCTGCCGCCCGGCTTCGGCCCTGGCGCGGGACGAATCCGCCGAGACGGGGCTCTTCGCCGTTTGCGACGCCTTTCTGCGGATGCTATCGTCGCCGGCCGGCCCGGATCCCGCCCTGGCCTTCTTCGCCTTCGAGTGGGAGCTGCTGGACCGCCACGGGCTGGCGCCCGAGCTGGCCCATTGCAGCGCCTGCGGCCTGGCCGCTGCCGAGGTGGCGCCGGCGACGCGGCGCTTCAGTGCGGCCGAGGGCGGCCTGATGTGCGGTGCCTGCGCCCGGGGCGGCGCCGACGAGGGCTGCCGGCCCCTGGGTGACGAGGCACTTGCGCTGCTGGCGGCGCTGTCGACGGCAGGGCTCGCCGCGGCAGCTGACCCGGCGCCGGTCACGCCCGCCGTGCGGCGCGAGGTGGGCGGCCACCTGCATCGCTTCCTGGGCTACCACCTGCCGGGCTACCGGCTGCCCGGGGCGCTGGACCTGCTGCGGGCCGCGCGGCCCGCTGCCATCGGCGATTCGACCGGCGCCTGAACGAAGCGCGCCAAAGGGGTGTCAGGGAACATGATGGAATACCAGCGCATGATCGCCCGGCTGCAGCAGTTCTGGATCGACTACGGCTGCGTGGTGGTCCAGCCCTACAACAGCGAGGTGGGCGCCGGGACGTTCAACCCCAACACCTTCCTGCGCTCGCTCGGCCCGGAGCCGTGGAAGGTCGCCTACGTGGAGCCGAGCAAGCGCCCCAAGGACGGGCGCTACCTCGAGAATCCCAACCGCGTGCACCAGTTCCTCCAGTACCAGGTGCTGCTCAAGCCGAACCCGGACGACAGCCAGGGGCTGTACCTCGAGTCGCTGCGGGCCATCGGCATCAAGGCCGAGGAGCACGACATCCGCTTCGTGGAGGACGACTGGGAATCGCCCACGCTCGGGGCGGCGGGACTCGGCTGGGAGGTCTGGCTGGACGGCATGGAGGTCAGCCAGTTCACCTACTTCCAGCAGGTGGGCGGCGTGCGCTGCCAGCCCGTGTCGGTGGAATTGACGTACGGGCTGCTGCGGCTGTGCATGTTCATCCAGGGCGTGAACCACGTGAAGGACCTGCTTTGGGGCGGGGGGCTTACCTGGGGCGAGGTGCAGGGCCAGTTCGAGCGCGAGTACTCGGCCTTCAACTTCGAGCATGCCGACATCGACCTGTACCGCCGCTTCTTCGACGACCGCGAGCGCGAGGCCCGGCAGCTGCTCGAAGCGGGCCTGGTCTACCCGGGCTACGACGCCGTGACCAAGTGCAGCCACCTGTTCAACGTGCTGGAGGCGCGCGGCGCCATCTCGGTGACCGAGCGCACGGGCTACATCGCGCGCGTGCGCAACCTGGCCCGCCTGGCGGCCACGAGCTACGTGCAGAGCCGGGAACGCATGGGCTTCCCGCTGCTGAAGAACCAGGAGCCGAACCGATGAGCGCAAGCAAGACGCCTGATCGCCTGCCCTTCCTGCTGGAGATCGGCAGCGAGGAGATTCCCGCCCGCTTCGTGCCGGACGCGATGGCCGAGCTGGAGCGGCGCCTGGTCGAGGGCCTGGCCGCCGCGCACCTGCGCGCCGACGGCGTGCGGGTCCTGGCGACCCCGCGGCGCCTGGCCCTGCTGGTCGACGCCCTCGACACGCGGCAGCCGGATCGGCAGGTCGAGCTCAAGGGGCCGCCGGTGTCGGTGGCCTTCGGTCCCGACGGCGCGCCCACGGCCGCCGGCCTCGGCTTCGCCCGCAAGGCGGGGGTGGACCTGGCCGATTGCGGGCGCCTGGGCGAGGGCGCCGGCGCTTGCGTCGTTGCGCGCCGCGTGGAACCGGGGCGCCCGGCGGCGGCGGTGCTGGCCGAGCTGGTCCCGGCGGTGATCCTGGCGATCCCGTACCGCAAGGTGATGCGCTGGGGAGAGTACGACCTGGAGTACCCGCGGCCGCTGCAGTGGCTGGTGGCGTTGCTGGGGGAGGACGTCGTGGACCTGTGCGTGGGCCACGTGCGCTCCGGCCGGGTCACGCGCGGCCACCGGACCCTGGCCGGCAACCGCGAAGTGGTGCTCGAGTCTCCCGGCGGGTACCTGGCGGCGCTGGCGGATGCGGGCGTGATGGTCGACCACGGGCAGCGTCGGCAGGTCATCGCCGCGGGGCTGGCCGCGCGCCTGGCCGCCGAGCAGCCGGACGGGCGCCTGCTCGAGGATGACGAGCTGCTGACGGAGGTCGTGTTCCTCTGCGAGCACCCGACGCCGTTCCTGGGCTCGTTCGAGTCCCGCTACGCGGCGCTGCCGGACGAGGTGGTGACCACCGCCCTCAAGGCGCACCAGCGCTATTTCTCGATCACCGGTCCGTCGGGGCGGTTGCTGCCGCGGTTCGCCTCCGTGCGCGACGGCGGCACCGACCACCTGGCAAACGTCGTGGCGGGCAACGAGCGGGTCCTGCGCGCCCGGCTGGCCGACGCGCTCTTCTACTGGGAGTTCGACCAGAAGCAGGCGCCCGAGGCCCATGCCGCCCGCCTCGGGTCGGTGACCTGGCTGGAGGGCTTCGGCTCGGTCGGCGACAAGGTCGCGCGCGTGGCGAAGCTCGTGGACTGGCTGTGGGCTGCCGGCATGGGCGATGGCGGCCCGGTCCCGCCGACGCTGGCCCGCGCGGCGCGCCTGTGCAAGTTCGACCTGGTCACCGAGATGATCCGCGACGGCAAGGAGTTCACGAAGCTGGAGGGCTTCATCGGCGCGCGCTACGCGGAATTGGCCGGTGAACCGGCCGCCGTCTGCCTGCCCATCGTCCGGCACTACTTCCCGCGTTCGGCGTCCGGTGAGCTGCCGGGCGACCTGGCCAGCAGCGTGCTGTCGGTGGCCGACCGGCTCGATACCCTGGCCGGCTGCTGGCTGGCCGGGTTCGCGCCGACGGGCGCCAAGGACCCGTACGCGCTGCGCCGGCATGTGCTGGCGATCGTGCGCATCATGCTGGACATCAGGAAGTCCATGGATCTTGATGCCGCCGTTGAGTTTGCGCTGTCGCAGTTCGGTCCGGTGGCCCCGGGTGCGGACCTGGCGGCGGCGCGCGCCCAGATCGGCGAGTTCGTGCAGACGCGGTTGGCCGGCTACCTGGCGGAGGCAGCCGGTCGGGACGCGGGCATCGTCCGGGCGGTGCTTCCGGTCCGCTGGCGCGATCCCCTGGCGGCGCTGGCCTGGACCGGGGCCCTGGAGGGTTACCGGGAACGGACCGATTTCCAGGCGCTGGCTACCGGGTTCAAGCGTTGCCGGAACATCCTCAAGGGTGCCGTGCTGGCCGACGACGAGCGTGCCGGCTGTTTCGAGCGCTGGCTGGCCGGCGGGCGGGGAGCGGCGGGCGAGGATTTCGGCGGCCTGCCCGAAGCCGCGGAACAGGAGTTGCGCCGCCAGGCAGCAACCGCCGCGCCGGACCTGCACGCGGCCGAGGCGGCCGGTCGCGAGGGAGAGGTCTTCGCGCGCCTGTCGGCGCTCGGGCCGGCCATCGACGCCTACTTCGACCAGGTGATGGTCAATACGACGGACCCTGAACTACGGGCCATTCGTCACGCTTTCGTGAAGGAAATTCACGGCCTGTTCGCCCGTTATGCCGATTTCGGCGAGGTGGCCCCGGCCGAGGGCTAGGCGAACAGGAGGCGGAGAGATCCCTGTGCCCGCGGGCGCGCACCCGTCGCGCCCGCGGGTCCGTTTTTGGCCGACGCCACGGTTTTTCCACAGATGACTATTGACGCGATCGGGCGGTTCCGGTAAGGTGATGGGGCGACTCACAGACAAACGTTCCCTACCTTCGAGGTGCGTTGCTACTCCGTTTCCACTCGTGTTCCGTTGAATCACTTGACGCCTTGTTCGCTCGTCACCTTTGGTCTGCGCCACACTGGAGGAGGTCTCGCTCGCTGGGCACACGTTGCACGTCGTGCCGCTCCTGTTCGCCAGAGGGAACAGCTTTGTCGCCCGAAGGGTGCGGGGTCGAGCCCCGTGGACTCGCGTCCGCTTGGCCCGCTGCCGCACGGAAATCGTTCGCCTAACCATGTGTCGGCCCCTGAGCCGGCGATGGGGGGAAGATAATGAAGAGACTCACCACGTTTGCGTGCCTCGCGGTTGCGCTGACGTTCGCGGTTGGTGCGTTCGCTGCCGAGCGCAACATCTCGTCGCAGCCTGCCATGTGGTTCGGTGAGACGGCCGCGAAAGCGTCCGGCGACACCGTCGACCTGATGGGCCCCGGCGGGTCCTATGCCTACCGCGGCGACTTCGAGACGGCGTCCGCCCGTCCGGGTGGCGCCGGCTTCCTGACCGACGGCTGGACGACGGTCGACGCGACCGCCCCGGCCAACCACTGGGCGGTCTCCACCAACGGTGTGGCCGCGCCCCTGGTCGGCAAGGCCGCCTGGTGCGGTGACATCGCCTACGCGTCCTGCGGCGTCGGCGACACCGCCGGTGGCTACGGCAACAGCTGGTTCGACATCCTCGAGTTCCGCAAGACCGTCGGCGCTGCGGCGACCGTGCGCGTCCAGGCGGACCTGGTGTACGACAGCGAGCCGGGCTACGACTACGTCCTGCTGCAGCGCCGCACCGCGGCGAACCCGGCCTTCGAGCCGATCACCGGTGGCCAGGGCCAGTCCTGGGACGGCGTTGGCACGGCGGCCGTGGACTACACGTTCACCTACACGCCGGCCGAGCTGGTCGACGGCACGGACATCGCGGTTGCCTTCGTGTTCGACTCCGACGGTGCCTGGTCCGATGAGGACTGCCTGTGGCCGACCGGCGGAGCCGCGCGCGTCGACAACATCACGGTGACGCTGAACGCCACCGTCTACACCGAGAACTTCGAGGACAGCTCGCTCGGGCCCGACTGGGCTGCCACCCCGAACGCGGGTGTCGGCAACTTCGGTCGCATCTGGAGCCTGCTGGGCGACGCGGACGACTGCGCTTCGAACTACTCGAAGCTGCTGGCGTTCATCGACGACGGCCTCGTGGTCCCCGGCACGGGCGGCACCATCGGTGGCCCGGGCAACGACTACGGCCCTCCGGGCGGCTACATCGTCAACAACACGGGTGGCCTGCTCGGGCCCACGTACCACATCGAGTGCGACACCTACTCGCCGGTCATGACCTGGCCGGATCCCGCCAAGGGCGGCATGAGCTTCGCGTTCGACGTGTACCGTCACGAGCTGCTGATCGCCAACGACACCCCGGGCATCTTCTACACCTGGGGCATCCGCACCACGGCTGGTGGCGACATCAACATCGCTGGCTGGAAGAACCGCAACTTCGTGTACTACGGCGGCCCGAACTACCTGCGCACCGTCAACGTCGTGGATGACCTGGTCACCTCCGGCGCGACGCACTGCCAGGTCACGATCGGCGTCGTGGAGCTGGGCTGGCAGTTCGGCTACGGTGACGGCACCAACGGCACGCCTGCCCCGTACTTCGACAACGTCCGCGTGAAGGTCTACCCGACGGCTGGCGCCCGTATCTCCGTGACGGAAATCCGTCTGGCGAACGACGGCTTCCCCGCCATCAACGACATCGACCTGGTGGACCTTAGCAAGAACTCGATCCGCTTCGACATGGCCGCGAACATCTCGGCCCGCACGCACAGCCGCAACGATCCGGGCGACTCGATCTGGGTGGACTGCACGCCTCGCGCTGGCGGTACCCTGGTCGGCAACCCGGCCATGCACTGGACGTTCGCGAAGCAGAACCCGCTGTTCGACCCGTACCGCTCCCTGCCGGCGAACCCGGTGGTCGGCAGCCTGACCTACACCGCTGCCGGCGCGCTGGTGGCGAACCGTTACAACTTCGACCTGCCCGACACCGGCATGATCTTCCCCGGTGACGAGCTGCACTACTACTTCTCGGCGACGGACAACGTGGCCGGCGACATCAAGGTCTCGACGGCGCCGGGCGCGGCCTCCCTGGCCTACTTCGGCAACCCCGAGCCCATGAAGTACCCGAGTGTCTACACGGTCAGCGGTCTGCCCAGCATCAGCGATGCGCTCGGCACCCAGCCGACGCTGCTGTTCTGGAACGACTTCGGGTTCCGTGGCGGCGAGGACGAGTGGTACGGCGCCCTGCGTCACCTCGGCCTCGAGCGCGGCGTGGACTACGACGTGTTCGACACGCACGGCCCGTCGTCGGGCGTCGGCAACGGCCTCGGTGGCCGCGCCACCGTGTCGCAGATCGACGGCTACACGGACATGCTGTACAGCGCCGGCGATCTGACGTCGCCCACGCTGTCCAACGGCGACTACAACGCTGACCCCGGCCAGGACACCCCGCTGCTGAACGACTGGTTCGCCCTGGGCGGCCGGGACCTGTTCATGACGGGTGACGACCTGGGTAACAGCCTGTACACCTCGGGCACGCTCAACCGCGCGTTCCTCGAGGACAAGATCGGCATGACCTACAACGACACCGACGTCCGGGACAACATCGCCGGACAGACGGCTCCGTTGGTGGTCACGACGGCCTCGAACCCGGTCTTCACGACCGGTCACAGCTGGGTTGCCTACGGCGGCTGCTTCGGCATCAACGACTTCGACAACGTGGTGCCGTTCGGCGCCGCCACCCGTCTGGCGCAGTTCACCGCGCCCGGCGGCGTGACGACCCCGTACCCGTACGCGGCTGCGATGCTGAACCTGTTCGGCGCCGGCAACCGCATCGTGTCGCTGAACCACGACCTGCTGTTCGTCACGGACCCGGCCAAGGCCCCCGCGCCGGCGCCGGCCCGTGTCGTGCTGCTGAGCCGTGTGCTGGACTACTTCGGCGTGAGCAACGACCTGGGCAACACCAGCGGCACGGACCTGCCGGTGGCGAAGTTCGGCGTCGAGAGCTACCCGAACCCGTTCAACCCGCAGCTGACGGTCAAGTACACCCTCAAGAACCCCGGCAACGTGGTCATGAAGGTCTACAACGTCCGCGGCGAGCTCGTGAAGACCCTGCTGAACGGCTACGTTGAGACCCCGGCCCCGATCGTGTGGGACGGCACCAACGAGCAGGGCGGCAGCGTGTCCTCGGGCGTGTACTTCGTCGAGACCCGTGCGGGTGGCGAGGTCAACGTCCAGAAGGCCACGATGGTCAAGTAGTTTCGGTCCCTGACCGGAGCTTCGGCAGGCAACTGCCGGGAGGGGGGGGGCCCCCCGGGCCCCCCCCCCCCCGTCCCGGCGGCGCGCCCCCCCCCCGCCGTCGGGGGGGGGGGTGTGGCGCCCCCCCGGGGGGGTCCCC
>JAYRFB010000262.1:0-28410 GCA_041908585.1 Candidatus Krumholzibacteriia bacterium | reverse complement strand
TCGGTCGAGGGGCTGGAGGCGCCGCTGCCCCCGGCGCCCGGCGCAGCGACGCGACTGGCCGAGGCGCTGGCCGAGGAGGGCCTGGGCGGTCGCGACCTCTACCTGGAGGTGCCCGCCACGGCCGGCATCGAGGGCGCCCTGCAGGACATCACGATGGCTGCGCGGCGCCTGGCCGGCCCGCAGGCCGCCTTCCCTCGCCTCGGCGTGAAGCTGCGCTGCGGAGGCCTGGCGCCCGAGGCGTTCCCCGACCCGGCGCGCGTGGCGGCGCTGCTGGCGGGCTGCGCCCGCGATGGCCTGCCCCTGAAGTTCACCGCCGGCCTGCATCACCCTGTGCGGCAGCGTGTCGAGACGCCGCCGGTGGTGATGCACGGCTTCCTGAACGTGATCGGCGCCGCGCTGCTGGCCCGCGCGGGCCTGGCTGACCAGCCGCAGCTCGAGGCTTGCCTGCGCGAGACCGAGGCTGCAGCTTTCGCGCTGGACGGGGACGGCTTCGCCTGGCGCGACCTGCGCCTGCCGGCGCCGGCGCTGGCGGCGGCGCGCGAGGCGGGCGTGGCCGGCTTCGGCAGCTGTTCCTTCGACGAGCCGCGGCAGGACCTGGCCGCCCTCGGCATGCTTCCCTGAGCTTCCCGAAAGGACCGAGCGTCATGGACCCGACCGTCGACCCGCGGGCGAAGTCGTTCGTGCCGGTCGCCGCCGACTCGCACTTCCCGCTGCAGAACCTGCCGTACGGCGTCTTCAGCCCGCGCGGCCACGACACGCCGCGCATCGGCGTTCGCATCGGCGACATGGTCCTGGACCTGTCCGTGATCCAGGAGGACGGGCTGCTCGACGAGGCCGAGCTCCCGGACGGCGTCTTCGCCTGTCCTTGGCTCAACCCGTTCATGGGCCTGCCCGTGCCACAGCGGAGGCTGGTGCGGGATCGCCTCCATCGGCTGCTCAACGCGGACGAGCCGACGCTCCGTGACGATCGCGACCTGCGTGCCCGCGCCCTGAGGCCGCTGGCAGCCTGCGACCTGCACATGCCCGTCGGCGTGCCCGACTACACCGACTTCTATTCGTCGCGCGAGCACGCCACCAACGTCGGCATCATGTTCCGCGGCGCCGACAACGCCTTGATGCCGAACTGGCTGCACCTGCCGGTGGGCTACCATGGGCGCGCCAGTTCTCTGGTCGTGTCCGGCCAACCGGTGATTCGGCCGCAGGGGCAGACGCAGCCGACCGAGGGGGCGCCGCCGGTCTTCGGGCCGTCGCGGCTGCTCGATTTCGAGCTCGAGATGGGCTTCTTCATCGGCTCCGGCAACGCCCTGGGCGAGCCGGTGCCGGTCGATCGCGCCGACGAGCACATCTTCGGCCTGGTCCTGGTGAACGACTGGTCCGCCCGCGACATCCAGAAGTGGGAGTACCAGCCGCTCGGCCCGTTCAACGCCAAGAACTTCGCGACCAGCGTCTCTCCGTGGGTGGTCACCCTCGAGGCGCTGGCGCCTTTCCGCTGTGCCGCACCGGCGCAGGACCCGTCGCCGCTGCCGTACCTGTCCGAGGGCGACCGGCACACCTACGACATCCGGCTCGAGGTCCACCTCCAGGCGGCCGGCGAGCTGACGGCACGGCGGATCTGCGCCAGCAATTTCCGCCACCTCTACTGGACGATGGCGCAGCAGCTGGCCCACCACACGATCACCGGCTGCAACCTCAACACGGGAGACCTGCTGGCGTCGGGGACCATCAGCGGCCCCGATCCCGAGAGCTACGGCTCGCTGCTGGAACTGACCTGGCGCGGCACGAAGCCGCTGCTGACGGCCGAGGGCGCCGAGCGCCGCTTCCTGGCCGACGGCGATACCGTGACGATGTCGGCCTGGTGCCAGGGCGACGGCTATCGCGTCGGCTTCGGCGAGGTCGCCGGCACGATCCTGCCGGCGCGGCCGTTGCCGGCCCGGAATCCGTCGGCCCCCAATTCGCCGGCACCATCCCGGCCGGCCGCCGGTCGCTGATGGCCGCGCCGGTCGGCGAGATCCTCTGGACCCCGCGGCCGGAACGGGTGGCCGCCGCGCGCGTGACTGCCTTCGCCGCCCGCGCGCAGGCGCGGGCCGGCTTCGATGGCGGCGACCACGGTGACCTCTGGGCCTGGTCGGTGGCGCAGCCCGAGGCATTCTGGCGCCTGGTCTGGGAGGAATGCGGCCTGGTCGGCGACGGCCCCGGCGACGTCGTCCTGGTCGACGGCGACCGCATGCCCGGCGCCCGCTGGTTCCCCGCGGCGCGCCTCAACTACGCCGAGAACCTGCTGGCCGGGCCCGACGATGCCGAGGCCCTGGTCTTCCGCGAGGAGGGCGGGCGCGGCGCGCGCCTGCGGCGCGGCGAGTTGCGCGCGCTCGTGGCCGCCGCCGCCGCCGCCCTGGCCGCCGAGGGCGTGCGGGCCGGCGACCGCGTGGCGGGCTACCTGCCCAACGTGCCGGAGACCGTGATCGCGATGCTCGGCGCGGCCAGCCTCGGCGCCGTGTGGACGAGCTGCTCGCCCGACTTCGGCCAGGCCGGCGTCCTGGACCGCTTCGGCCAGGTGGCCCCGACGGTGCTCGTGGCGGCCGACGGCTACCGCTACGGCGGCAAGGGACACGAGCGGTTGG
This sequence comes from Candidatus Krumholzibacteriia bacterium, assembly GCA_041908585.1. GTDB lineage: Bacteria > Krumholzibacteriota > Krumholzibacteriia > LZORAL124-64-63 > LZORAL124-64-63 > CAINDZ01. The sequence goes on along the minus strand of JAYRFB010000262.1, from coordinate 25,792 downwards.
CCGCCGCCGCCGCGCTGCGGGACGCCCTGCCCTCGGTGCGCCGGCTGGTGGTGGTGCCGGTGCTGTCGGCACGCCCGGCCGTGCCGGCGGGCGCCGTGGACTGGGACGGCTGGCTGCGCCCGCACCTCGGCGCGCGGCCGACGTGGACGCGCGTGCCGTTCGACCACCCGCTGTTCATCATGTACTCGTCGGGCACGACCGGACTGCCCAAGTGCATGGTCCACTCGGTCGGCGGCACCCTGCTGCAGCACGCGAAGGAGCACCGGCTCCACTGCGACCTGGGGCCCGGCGACCGCTTCTTCTACTTCACGACGTGCGGCTGGATGATGTGGAACTGGCTGGTGTCGGGGCTCGCGACCGGCGCGGCGGTGATGCTCTTCGACGGCCACCCGCTGCAGCCGGCGTCCGCGGTCTGGGACTACGCCCGCGACGAGCGCATCACGGTCCTGGGCGCCAGCGCCAAGTGGCTGGCCGCCTGCGCCAAGCTCGGGCTGGCGCCGCGGCGCACGCACGGATTGACGGCGCTGCGCGCGGTCCTGTCCACCGGCTCGCCCCTGCTGCCGGAGACGTTCGACTGGGTCTACGACGCCGTCGGTGACGATCTCCAGCTGAGCTCGATCTCGGGCGGCACCGACATCATCTCCTGTTTCGCACTGGGCAGCCCGGTGCTGCCGGTGCGGCGCGGCGAGCTTCAGACGCGCGGGCTGGGCATGGCCGTGGATGTCCGCGACGAGACGGGGCGGCCCCTGGCCGCCGGGCGCGGCGAGCTCGTCTGCACGCGGCCGTTCCCGTCCATGCCGACCGGCTTCTGGGCCGACCCCGACGGCCGGCGCTACCACCAGGCGTACTTCGCGCGGTTCCCCGGCGTGTGGTGCCACGGCGACTACGCGGAGCTCACGGCCGCCGGCGGGCTGGTCATCCACGGCCGCTCGGACACGGTGCTCAATCCCGGAGGCGTCCGCATCGGCACCGCGGAGATCTATCGCGTCGTCGAGCGCGCTCCGGAGGTTGCCGAATGCGTCGCCGTCGGGGTGGATCGCGATGGCGACCAGAAGGTCGCGCTCTTCGTCGTCCTGCGCGACGGCCTGACGTTGACGCCGGAGCTGACCGCGCGGCTGAGGGCCGACCTGCGGCGGGAGGAGTCGCCGCGCCATGTGCCGACCTGGGTCATCCAGGCGCCGGCGCTGCCGCGCACGATCAGCGGGAAGCTGGTGGAGAAGGCCGTGGCCCTGGCGCTGGCCGGCAGGCCGGTCGACAACCTCGACGCTCTGGCCGACCCGGCGGCGCTGGAATGGTTCCGTCGGCCCGGATTGCTCGACGCCTGAGCGGCGTGCGGCGCCGTGCTCAGGCGCGCAGCAGCTCCTGCACCGCGGCGACGATAGCCTCGTTGCTGAAGGGCTTGCGCAGGGTCTGGCTGGCGCCCAGGAGCTGGGCGGAGTGGAGGTAGTTCTCCGGCTCGGCGCGCCCGCCGCCGGAGATGGCGATGAGCTTGAGCCCGGGCCGGCCACGGCGCAGGTCCATGATCGCCTCGATGCCGTCCTTCTCGGGCATGATGATGTCGGTGATCACCAGGTCGAAGGGCTTCGCCTGGAAGGCGGCCACGCCCTGATTCCCGTTGGCGGCGGTCGCCACCTCGTGGCCCTCGCGAGTCAGCAGGCTGTCCAGCAGGTCCCTGACTTCCTCGTCGTCCTCGATGACCAGGATGCGCGCCATGGTTCATACCTCCACCGGCAGTGTCGAACCGTGAGCCCCGGGTGTCAAGGGCGCGCGGGCGGCATCACCGAGTCGGCGACGTGCCGTCCGGCTCGCGCTCCCCGCCCAGGGCGCGGCGTACGGCCTGGACCAGCGACTGGCCGAAGAACGGCTTGGTGACAACCTCGCGGAAGACCAGCGCGCCCTCCACGGTCGGCTCCGCCGGCTCGTCCAGCCCGGTGACGAGGATGACCGGGAGGCCGGGCCGGATGGCCGCGACGCGCAGGGCCAGCTCGCGGCCGGTGAGGCCGGGCATGTACTGGTCGGTCACCACGACGTCGAATCGCGCGCGATCGGCGGCGATGCGTGCGCAGGCGCCCAGGCCCTCGGCGGCCGTCTCGACCGACAGGCCCTCCCTGCCCAGGAGGGCCACGGCCAGGTCGCGGATCTCCGGATCGTCGTCCACGAACAGCACGCGCGGGCGCCTGGACGCATCCCCGTCGAGTCCGGCCGCCCCGGCGCCGGCAGGCCCGTGGCCGCGGTCGTCGACGCGGGGCAGGTAGACCGTGGCGCGCGTGCCGCCCGAGGGCGGGCACTCCAGGACGACCTGGCCGCCGAGCCCGGAGACCAGCCCGTGCACCACGGACAGGCCCAGCCCGCTACCTTCACCGACCGCACGCGTGGTGAAGAAGGGGTCGAACAGCCGCGCGCGGATATCGGCCGGGATGCCGGGCCCCGTGTCGCCGACGGTGATGGCCACGGCATCGCGTCCGCGCCATGCCGCGGGGAATCGCGCGTCGTCGGCCGGCACGCGCCACGAGGCGATCGCCAGCGACAGGGTGCCGCCGGCGGCGCCCATGGCCTGCGCCGCGTTCGCGGCGAGGTTCAGCACGGCCTCCTTGAGGTGCTCGGGCGCCGCCCGTACCAGCCCGCAGCCGGGCTCGAACGCGGTCTCGACGCGGATCCCCGCCGGCTGGGAGGTGCGCAGCTCGAGCGCGATCTCCTCCAGCACCGGCAGCGGGTCGACGGGCGTCGCGGCGGAATCGGCCGGGCGCGAGAAGTGGAGGATGCGCTGCACCAGGTCGCGCCCGCGCACGGTGGCTCGCTGCACGCGATCCAGGTCGGCTGCCAGCCGTGCAGGGTCGTGCGCGTCCTGTCGCGCGAGCGTCGAGAACCCGAGGATGGCCTGCAGGATGTTGTTGAAGTCGTGCGCGATCCCGCCGGCCATCACGCCCAGTGCCTGCATCTTCTGGGCCTGGGCCGCCTGCGCATCGGCGGTCTCGGCCGCCAGCCGCGCCTGCACCAGCGGGGCCAGGTCCGCGGCAACGCCCGCGATCGTTTCCAGGTCATCGGCGCGAAAGCCGCCGGGGCGCCCGGCCACCGCGACCAGGCCGAGCACCTGCTCGCCGCTGGCCAGGCGCGCCGCCAGCAGTGGTGAACCGGGAGACAAGTGCGAGGTGGCGCCGTCGCCGGTGTCGGTGACGACCAGGGGGCCGGCGCTCGCCTGCACGCGCCGCAGGACGGCCGGCACGTCCGCCGGCTCCAGGCAGCTGGTCGTCGTGCCGTCGATGCCGCCGGACAGTCGCAGCCGGCCTTGCGTGTCGAGCATGCCGACCCAGGCGTGCGAAGACTCCAGCAGGTCCCGCAGCAGCGCTGCCAGGTGACCGGGCGTCTCTTCCCCGCTCGTGGCCAGGAAGGCGGTGGCCATGCGGCCCCGCATCACGAGCCGCTGCTCGGCGCGCTTGCGGGCCGTGATGTCGCGCACCGTCCCGGCCAGGCGCAGCGGAAGCCCGGCCTCGTCGCGCGCGCAGACCCGGCCCTGTTCCAGCAGCCAGCGTCGCCCCGCATCTCTTGGCAGCAGCCGCGCCTCGCATTCGTATCCCGTGGCCGCGGGCGCCAGGGCGGCGGCGCGCGCCGCGGCGAGACGGTCGCGATCGTCGGGGTGCACGAGGTCGAGCCAGGCGGCGCCGTCGACCGGCACCGGGCCGCCGCCGGTGACGATCTCCGCGAACGCGGCGCTGGCGGCCAGGGCGCCCGTCCGGAGGTCCAGGTCGAAGATGCCGTGGCGGCCGGCGGCGACGGCGGCCGCCAGCCGGTCGTGGTCGGACTGCAGGCGGTCGCGCTCGGCGGCCAGCACGGACAGGCGGGAGGCGGCGGCGGCGGCACGCCCTTGCACGCGCCGGCAGCGGGCCAGCGCGACCAGCGCCGCCGCCAGGGCGAGTACCAGCGCGAGTCCCAGCGCGATCGCGGGGCCGGAGAGCCAGCCCGGGGCGAGAGGTGATTGCATGCGGGAACGCCTCCGACCGGCAGGATAGGGGGGGCGGGCGCGCCCGGTCAACGCCCGGACACCTGCCGCCGCCGCTCAGACCAGCGCCAGGGCCTGCCTCAGGTCGGCGATGATATCCTCGACGTTCTCCAGCCCGACCGACAGGCGGACCATCGCGGGATGAATGCCGACCTTCAGCAGCTCCTCCTCGGAGTACGTGGAATGGGTCATCGTCGCCGGGTGCTCGATCAGGGTGTCGACGTCGCCGAGGCTGACGGCCAGCGTGCACAGGTTCACGTTGTCCATGACGATGCGGCCGGCTTCGCGCCCGCCCTTGACCAGGAAGCTGATCATGCCGCCGGGCCCGCGCTGCTGCCGCCGGCAGAGTTCGTACTGCGCGTGGGTCTTGAGCCCGGGGAAGATCACCTGGTCCACCTTGGGGTGGAAGCTGAGGAACTGGGCGACCTCGGTCGCGTTGGCCATGTGGCGATCCATGCGCACGGGCAGGGTCTTCAGGCCGCGCAGCAGCAGCCAGGCGTTGAACGGCGAGATGCAGCCGCCCACATCGCGCAGGATCTCCATCCGCGCCTTCATGATCCATTCGGCCCTGCCCACGAGGATGCCGGCCACGGTGTCGCCGTGCCCGCCGATGTACTTCGTCGCCGAGTGCAGGACGATATCGGCGCCCAGGGCCAGCGGGTTCTGCAGGTACGGCGTGCAGAAGGTGTTGTCGACCAGGACCGGCACGCCGCGCTGGTGGGCGATCGCGGCCACCGCCGCGATGTCGGTCAGCACCAGCGTCGGGTTGGCGGGCGACTCCAGGTAGACCAGGCGCGTCTTGCGCGTGATGGCGCGCGCGAAGTTCGCCGGGTCCGTGGCCGGCACCTCGGTCACGGAGATGCCCATCCGCGGCAGGGTCTGCGTGAACAGCTGGTGGGTGCCGCCGTAGAGCGTGTCTCCGGCGACGATGTGGTCGCCGGCACGGCAGCAGGTCAGCACGGCCGTGGTGGCCGCCGCCATGCCGCTGGCCAGGGCCAGCGCCGCCTCGCCCTGCTCCAGGTAGGCCATCTCGGTCTCGAGCGCGGTCTGAGTCGGGTTGCCCAGCCGCGTGTAGACGTAGCTGGGATCCTCGCCGCGGAACACGGCGGCGCCGTGCTCGGCGTTCTCGAAGGCGAACGTGGAACTCTGGAAGATCGGCGTGCTCACGGCGCGGATCGGCCGGCCGACCTCGTGCTTGTCGAGGTGCTTCTTGCCGTGGATGCACAGCGTGGCGAAACCCGGTCCCTCCGGGCGTCCGTCGTCCTTCATCACGCCCCTCCCTTGCCGCGCGCGACGCGCTTCGCGACCTTGGCGCCGGCCGGCCGGCCTGCGCCCGGCAGGTGCCGCCGCAGGGCCTCCACGCGATCCAGCCGTTCCCAGGTGAAGCCTTCCTCGTCGCGCCCGAAGTGCCCGTACACGGCGGTGCGCCCGTACACGGGACGCCGGAGGTCCAGGCTCTCGATGATCCCGGCCGGCGAGAGGTCGAACTCGGCCTGGACGATCCGCGCCAGCGCGGGGTCGGGCAGCGCGCCGGTGCCCTCGGTGTGCACGGTCACCGACAGCGGGTCGGGCATCCCGATCACGTAGGCCACCTCCACCGCGCAGCGCCGGGCCAGTCCCGCTGCCACCAGGTTCTTGGCCACCCAGCGGGCCGCATAGGTGCCGCTGCGGTCGGGCTTGGTCGGGTCCTTGCCGCTGAGGGCGCTGCCGCCGTGCGGGCAGGCCGGCCCGAAGCAGTCGACGGTGATCTTGCGGCCGGTCAGGCCCGAGTCGGCCCGGGGACCGCCCTCGCGGAAGGCGCCGACGGGGTTGATGTGGACCTGCGTCCCGGCGCCCAGCAGCCCGGTCGGGCCCAGGACGGGTGTCACGACCAGGCGCTTGAGGTCGCGCCGGAGCTGTCCCAGGTCGGCCTCGGCGCGATGGTGGGCCGAGACGACGACGGCGCTGATCGCCTCGGGCCTGTCCGCGCGGTAGCGCACCGAGACCTGGACCTTGCCGTCGGGGTAGAGATAGGGAACCTTTCCGGCCTCGCGAACGTCCTGCAGTCGACGCGCCAGCCGGTTGGCCAGGAGCGTGGGCACGGGCATATAGTGCATGTCGACGGGCAGGGCGCGGCCCTCGTCGGTGGCGTAGCCCACACAGACGCCCTGGTCGCCGGCGCCCTTGCGGTCGACGCCGAGCGAGACATCGCCCGGCTGCTCCTCGAGCATGACGAGCACCGAGCAGCTGCGGTGGTCGAAGCCCGTGGACGGGTCGTCGTAGCCGACCCGGCGGATCGTGGCGCGGACCAGGCCCGTGATGTCCAGGTAGCACTTGGTCGTGATCTGGCCGGTGACGATGACCATGCCGGTGGTGGCCATGACCTCGCAGGCGACCCGGGCGTACCGGTCCTCGCGCAGGATGGCGTCGAGGATGTCGTCGGCGATCTGGTCGCAGATCTTGTCGGCGTGTCCGGCGGTGACCGATTCGGCGGTGCGGACCCAGGTGGCGTCGTCGGCGGCGCGGCGCGGCGCCGACTGGCGGGAGGCGGCCATGCGAGGCTCCTTGCTGACGGCAAGGTCGGTGCCCGCCGTCGAAAAACGGTTCCCAAGCGCCCGGCGACCTGAAACAATGCGGGGTCGGAATCGTCTTGGCACGGTTCCCGGCACCTAAACTGGAGGCGAGGGCCATCAAAGTCAATCGCAGCCGCGACGGGCAGCAGACGGGCATCCGCGTGTCCGCGCTGACGTTCGCCTACCTGACCGAGCCGGTGCTCAAGGGCGTGGAGTTCACGCTCGCCAAGGGCGCCATCGGGCTGTTGGGCCCGAACGGCTCGGGCAAGACGACGCTCCTTCGCTGCCTGCTGGGCCAGGTCCCGCTCGAGCGTGGGCGCGTCGAGGTGCTCGGCTGGGACATGGCGGCGCAGGCCAAGGCCGCCCGGGCCGGGCTGGGCTGGATGCCCGAACGGGGCGGCGTCATCCCCGGCATGAGCGGCGTCGGCCTGGTTGCCTACATGGGCGAGCTGTCCGGCCTGCCGGCGCGCGACGCCATGCAGCGCGCCCACGAGGTGCTGCACTACGTGGGTCTTGCCGACGAGCGCTACCGCTCCTGCCAGGACTACAGCCAGGGCATGAAGCAGCGGCTGAAGCTGGCGCAGGCCCTCGTGCACGACCCGGAGTGGCTGTTCCTGGACGAGCCCACCAGCGGCCTGGATCCGCGGGGCCGCGTCGCGATCCTCGAGCTCATCCGCGACCTGGCCTGGAACAAGGGCCTCGGCGTGATCCTCTCGACGCACCTGCTGGCGGACGTCGAGGCGGTCTGCCACGAGATCCTGGTGCTTCGCGCGGGCGAGCTGCTGGCGCGCCAGGCCGTGGACGGCCACACGCGCCAGGCGAGGCAGGTGTTCGAGGTCGAGGGCTTCGGCAACGAGGAGTCGTTCATCGCCGGGCTGCGCGACCTCGGCTGCGAGTTCGAGCAGGATGGCCGCCTCCTGCTGGTGACGCTGGACCTGTCGCGCCTGTCCGGCGCGCGTCGCGACACGGGCTTCGACGCCACCGCCGGCGTCACGGCCATCCTGGAGGTGGCGGCCGCGCGCGACTACGCGCTCAGGCGGCTGCGCCGGCGGCCGGTGTCGCTGGCCGAGGAATTCTATCGCATGGTGGAGGCCTGACCGATGCCCGTCTACGAGCGCGGCTACACGCACTGGCAGCCGTCGGGCCGGCGGGCCCGCCCGGCCTGGCTGGTCATCGCGCGGCGCGGGGTGCTGGAGCCCCTGCGACGCCGCTGGCTGTTCCTGCTCATCCTGGCCGCCTGGGTGCCTGCCATCTTCAAGGGCGGGATCATCTACGCCAAGCTCAAGGCCGGGAACATCCTGGACCTGATGGGCGGCGGCTGGACCAGCATCGAGCCGGAGGGCTTCCTGCGCTTCATCGAGAGCCAGAGGTTCTTCGTCTTCGTGCTGCTGGCCATCACCGGTGCCGGGCTCGTCGCCACCGACCGCCGCGAGAACGGCATGTCGCTCTACTTCTCGCGACCGCTGGGCCTGCTCGACTACATCGGCGGCAAGGCGCTCACCGTCGTCTTCTTCTACTGCCTGGTGACGCTGCTGCCGGTCTGCGCGCTGTGCGTGTTCGCCTACCTCATCTCGCCTGACGCCACGGGCGCCGAGCTGCTGCTGGGCACGCCGCTGCGGACCCTGGTCTATTGCCTGCTGGCAGGCACCAGCACCAGCCTCGTGCTGCTGGCCTTCTCGGCGCTGGGCACGCGCAGCATCTTCGTCATGGTCTGGTGGACGCTCCTGGTGACCGGCACCGACGCCGTCGGCGGCATCGCCGAGGGCCTGCTGCACAAAGGTAGCCTCCAGGTGGTCAACTTCCTGGGCCAGTACCACAACGCAGGCTCGCTCCTGTTCGGGGCCCCGCGGCGACTCGAGGGCGTGTCGCCATGGGTCAGCCTGGCCGCGATCGCGGGCTGGACGGCGCTGGCCCTCTGGGTGCTGAGGCGGCGGATCCGACCGGTGGAGGTGGTGTCGTGAAGGGCGCGGGCGTGGACAGCAGCCGGGCCCGTATCACCGCCGACCGCGTCGGCAAGTGGTTCGGCGAGGTCATCGCCGTCAACAACTGCACGCTTGCCGTCGGCACGGGTGTCGTCGGCCTGCTCGGCGCCAACGGCGCCGGCAAGAGCACGCTCTTCAAGATGCTCGCCGGCCTCATCGAGCCCAGCCACGGCACGGTGCGCGTCTTCGGCCGCCGCCTGCGCCAGGACGTGGGCTGGTACCGCCGCGTCGGCTTCTGTCCCGAGAGCGACGCCCTGCCCGACTGGATGACCGGCCGCGAGTTCCTGGCGCTCAACCTGCGCCTGATGGGCTTCGACAAGGCCGAGACGAACCGCCGCGTCGACCTCTGGCTGGAGCGCTTCGAGCTGACGGGCGCCGCCGGCCGCCGCCTCGGCGGCTACTCGAAGGGCATGCGCCAGAAGCTCAAGCTGGCCCAGGCGATGGCCCACGACCCGGACGTGGTGTTCCTGGACGAGCCGCTCAACGGCATGGATCCGGTCTCGCGCAAGCAGTCGATCGACCTGGTCCGCGAGCTGGGGCAGCAGGGGCGGACCATCCTGGTCTCCAGCCACATCCTGCCCGAGGTCGAGTCGATGACCAGCGAGATCATCCTGATCGACCGTGGGCGCGTGCTGGCCGAGGGCTCCGTCGCGGAGATCCGCGACAAGATCCCCGAGCACCCGACGACGGTGGCGCTCGTCTCGTCGTCGCCGCGGGCCCTGGCCGGCTTCCTGATCGGGCGCGAGCACGTCGTGGGCGTCCAGGTCGACCAGGAGAACCGCGTCGTGGTCAGCACCGACCACGCCGTCGCCTTCTACCGCGCGCTGCCGGGCTGGCTGCTCGGCAACGGGCTGGTCGTCGACGAGATCGTGACCCTGGACGACAGCCTCGAGGCCGTCTTCCAGTACCTGACCGAGAGGTGAGCCCGATGAAGGCAGCGGCTGACGCCGTCCCGCCCAGCGTCGACGACGCGCGCCCCGAAGGCAGCCTGAAGGCGGCCGCCTGGCTGGCCTGGTTCTCGCTGCGCGAGATGGCGCGGCGCCGCCGCCTGGTGGCCCTGGTGCTGATGAACCTGGTGCCGGTGCTGGTGGTCGCGGCCATCCGCATCTGGTTCCCCGGCTCGGGCATCACGCCGCACATGGTGCTCTCGGCGCTGACGCACGAGGTGTTCATGCCGTTCCTCATCCCGATCGTCGCCATGTCGGTGGGCGTGCCGGCCATCGGCGAGCAGGTCGAGGACGGCACCATCGTCTACGCCTGGACGCGACCCGTGCGCCGGCGCGCGATCTACCTGGGCCGCCTGCTGGCGGCGCAGGCCGTCTCGGCGCTGGTCCTGAGCCTGTCCCTGATCCTCTGCTTCCTGATCATGCTCAGCGAGGGCCCGCAGGTCCTGACCTGGGAGTTCCTGCGGCTGTACCTGCAGTCGTTCGCGATCATCGGGCTGGGCGCCTTCGCCTATGTGGCGCTCTTCGCCGCCATCGGCACGCACTTCCGCAAGCCGGTCGTGCCGGCCATCGTCTTCTGGTTCGGCTGGGAGAACCTGGTCAGCAACATCCCGGCGCGGGTGCAGGAGCTGAGCCTGCGTTTCCACCTGCAGAACCTCGTGACGCGGCCCGAGTCGGCGCCCGCCGACCTGCCGGGCCTGCTCAGCGCCCTGCTGTCGACGGCCTTCCACCGCGAACCCGTGCCCAGGCTGCAGTCGGTGGCGGTGCTGCTCGCCGTGACGCTGGCATCGACGGCTCTCGGGATGTGGCTGCTGCGCCGCAAGGAGATCACCCGGTAGGGCCGACGGCCTGCGGAGACACCGCGTGACCTACGACCGAGCCTTCTTCGCAGGTGACCCCGTCGACGTCGCGCGCGCGCTGGTCGGCGCCGTGCTCGAGGTGGTCGCCGCCGACGGCGTCGCCGTCGCCGGCCGCATCGTCGAGGTCGAGGCCTACGGCGGTCGCGACGATGCCGCCTCCCACGCGGCCGGCGGGCCGACGCCGCGCAGCGCGATCATGTTCGGGCCGCCCGGGCTGGCCTACGTCTACTTCGTCTACGGCATGCATCATTGTCTCAATTTCGTGACGGGTCCGGCCGGTGTCGCCGGCGCCGTGCTCCTGCGGGCGGTCGAACCGCTGCGCGGCAGCGAGGCGATGGCCGTGCGGCGTGCGCTGCCGGTCGGTTCCGCCGGCGGCGATCCGGCCGGCCGTGAACTGGCCGGCGGGCCGGGTCGGCTGTGCCAGGCCCTGGGCATCGACCTGTCGTGGAATGGCCTGCCGGTCGCGGCGCGGCTGCGCCGGCCGGCGGGTGCCCCCGGCAGCCTGCGCCTGTGCGCCCCGGCCGGCGCCCCGCCGCGCATCGTCGCCTCGCCGCGGATCGGGCTGCGCCGCGCGACGGAGGTCCCGTGGCGGTTCTGCGATGCGGACAGCCGCTGCCTCTCGGCGCCCGCGGGCGTGCAACACGCCGCCCGTTCGCGCGTAGTGCCGCCGGTTTGACAGGCCCCGGGGCCGGTGGTACGTTGCGGACGCCTATCCCGGCCGACACGTTCCCACGATCACGGGACCGCAATCTTTCCCTCGCGTCGGCGGGCCGTCCCGGCCCGTCCCGAGCCGCCTGCAGGGCCGGCCATGCCTGCCCGCGGGACAACCTCCGGAGGCATTCCATGCCCGACCGTTTCCGCCGAACCGGCCTGCCGCTCGCCGGCCTGCTCCTGCTGGCCGCCGCGACCGCGGGCGCCCAGACCTACCTCGACCTCGAGGACAAGGTCCAGGAGTTCACGCTCGACAACGGCGTGAAGTTCATCGTGCTGGAGGACCACGACGTCCCGGTCTTCTCGTTCCGCACCTTCGTGAATGTCGGCAGCGCCAACGAGGTGCGCGGCAACACGGGCCTCTCGCACATCCTCGAGCACATGGCCTTCAAGGGCACCGCCGAGATCGGCACCACCGACTACAAGTCCGAGCTCAAGGCCATGGCGGCGGAGGACGCGGCGTTCGCCGCCCTGAAGGCCGAGCGTCTCAAGGGCACGGACGCCGACCCGGCGCGCCTGGCGGAGCTGGAGGCGGCCTTCACCGCCGCCAAGGATGCCGCTCGCGCTTTCGTGGTCACCAACGAGTTCGGCCAGATCGTCGAGAACAACGGCGGCCAGGGCCTCAACGCCTCGACCAGCACCGACGTGACCGTGTACCTCTACAGCTTTCCCAGCAACCGCCTGGAGCTGTGGGCCTACCTCGAGGGCGCGCGCATGTCGCGTCCTGTGCTGCGCGAGTTCTACACGGAGAAGGACGGCCCGGTCACCGAGGAACGCCGGATGCGCACCGACAACAATCCGATCGGTCGCCTCATCGAGCAGTTCCAGAACCTGATGTTCATGGCCAACGGCTACCACCACTCGACCATCGGCTACCTGTCCGACCTCGAGAACGTCAGCCGCGCGGACTGCCAGGAGTACTTCGAGGCGAACTACGTCGGCTCGAACATCGTGGTGGCGATCGTCGGCGACGTCACGCTGGCCGACGTCCGCAAGTACGCGCAGAAGTACTTCTCGGCGATTCCGGCCGGCAACCCCGAGCCGGTCGAGACCTTCGAGCCCGCGCAGCTGGGCGAGAAGCGCTTCGTCATGAAGGACGAGTCGCAGCCCATCTACGCCGCCGGCTACCACATCGAGAACATCCGCCACCCGGACTGGCCGGTCTACGAGGTCCTGGCCGGCGTGCTCGGCCAGGGGCGCACCAGCCGCCTCTACACGAAGCTCGTCAAGCAGGACAACATCGCCGTGCAGGCCATGTCGTTCCCCGGCTTCCCGGGCCAGAAGTACGAGACCGGAATGCTGGTCGTGGGCATCCCCGTCAAGGACCGGACGGCGGCCGACATGGAAGCGGCGATCGACGCGGAGATCGAGCGGCTGGTGGCCGACGGCGTCACCGAGCAGGAGCTCGCGGCGGTCAAGCAGCGGGCCCGCGCCGAGTTCGTCCGCGGCCTGCAGGGCAACGGCGGCATGGCCGAGCAGCTCGCCTTCTACCAGACCTATTTCGGCGACTGGCGCCGCCTGTTCGACGCGGTCGCGCGCATCGAGGCGGTCACGCTCGACGACGTCAAGCGCGTCGCGGGCCAGGTGTTCGACGAGAGCAACCGCACCGTCGCCATCATCGAGACCGAGAAGGACTCCTAGTTCGGAAACGCGAGCCCCGCCGACCGGGCGGGGACCGGAAAGGACCACCTGACATGAAGCGATCCAACTCTGCGCGCGCGGTGCTGCCGCTGCTGGCGCTCGTTCTCGCGGCGCTCACGCTGGGGACGGCCGGGACGGCCGTCGCGGCGCCGAAGAAGCCCTGGGAGAAGATCCCCGTGCCGGCCCTCAGGCAGTTCACGCCGCCCGCCTACGAGCGCGTCGTGCTCGAGAACGGCATGGTCGTCTACCTGGCCGAGGACCACGAACTGCCGCTGGTCGAACTCAGCGCGACCATCGACGTCGGATCCATCTACGAGCCCGCCGAACTGCTCGGCCTGGCGGCGATGACCGGCACCGTGATGCGCTCGGGCGGCACGCCGACGCGTTCCGGCGACGCCATCGACGAGCTGGTCGAGGCCCGCGGCATGGCCGTGGAGACCGGGATCGGGCAGACCGAGGGTACAGCCTATCTCTCCGCGCTGACTGAGGACGCGGACCTGGGCCTGGAGCTGCTGGCGGACATCCTGCGCAACCCGGCCTTCCCCGAGGACAAGATCAAGCTCGCCCGCGAGGAGCAGAAGGCGGAGATCAGCCGGCGCAACGACGACCCGATGTCGATCGCGCAGCGCGAGGCGTCCAGGGTCGTCTTCGGCGCCGACCACCCGCTGGCCCGCGTGCCCGAGTACGAGACGGTCGCCCGTATCTCGCGCCAGGACCTGGTCGACTTCCACGCCCGCTTCTTCGCTCCCGACCGCATGTACCTGGTCGTCGTCGGCGACTTCGCCGCGAAGGACATGGTCGCGAAGATCGAGGCCGCGTTCGCCGGCTGGCCCAAGGCGACGGCGCCGCTGCCGGAAGACCCGGAGATCCCCGACTTCCCGCGCACCGTCAACGTCGTGGACAAGGACGACCTGACCCAGACGACGATCATCATGGGCGCCCGTGGCATCCGCGCGAGCGATCCCCACTACGCGGGCGTCCAGGTGGCCAACAAGATCCTGGGCGGCGGCTTCGCGACGCGCCTGTTCAACGAGGTGCGCAGCCGCCAGGGCCTGGCCTACTCCGTGGGCAGCATGCCCGGCACCGGCTGGCGCTACCCGGGCCTGTTTGCCGCGTTCACGATGACCAAGTCGGAGTCGAGCCAGAAGGCGACTGCGGCCATCCTTGCCGAGATCCAGCGCATGGTCACCGAGCCGGTCACGGAGGAGGAGCTGGCGCGCGCGAAGGACAACATCCTCAACTCCGAGGTGTTCAACTACGACAGCAAGCGCGAGGTCCTCGACCGCCTGGTCATGTTCGAGCGCTTCGGCTACCCCGCCGATTTCCTGCAGAACTACCTGGTGCAGGTCCGCGAGTTGACGCCGAACGCCGTCCTGGCCGCCACGCAGACGGCCTGGCATCCCGAGCGCATGAGCATCCTCGCCGTGGGCAACTACGAGGATTTCGACGGCGACTTCAGCACCTTCGGCCCGGTGAACATGGTGGACATCACCATCCCCGAGCCCGCCTTCTCGGTGCCGGCCGCGACGCCCGAGAGCCTTGAGCTGGGCCGCAAGGCCGTCGACCGCGCCATCGCGGCGGCCGGCGGCGCCGCGAAGTTCACGGGCCTCAAGGCCTACTTCGAGAAGACCGTGCTCGATGCCACGATCCAGGGCATGGCGCTCAGCTTCACGATCGAGAAGACCGTCGGCTACCCCGACAAGGTCCACACCGTGCAGAAGACGCCGTTCGGCAGCATGACCGCGGTCGTGGCAGGCGACGCCGGCTGGCAGCAGTCGCCGATGGGCAGCAAGGACATGTCCGCAGAGGACCTGGCCGACGCCCGCGAGGAGCTCCGCACGGACATGCTCGGCACGATGCGCGAGCCCGCCGCCTTCACCTTCCAGGCACTGGCTCCCCAGGAGGTCGAGGGCAAGCCCTGCCTGCCCGTGTACGTCACCGGCGTCGGCGAGGACTACCGGATCATCTACTTCGCGGACCAGGACGGGCTGCCGGTCATGGTGCAGCAGCCCGGCAAGTCGCCGGTCACCGGCGCGCCGGTGACGCAGAAGACGTACCTCGACGAATACAAGGCCTTCGACGGCATCCTGATGCCCGTCCGCATGCGCCTGTACTTCGACGACGAGGAGTTCGCGAAGGGCCGCACCGAGGCCTTCACGGCGAACCCGAAGGTCGACCCGGCGCTGTTCGTGAAGAAGTAGCCGCCAGGGTCGGGACCGGAGACGGGGAAGGCCCGGGACCTCGCGTCCCGGGCCTTGCCGTTCCCGCCGCCGCAGGCGCAGGGGCGCCGGCGTTGACCACTGCCGGCGCACGGTGCTAGCCTGCCAAGCGGTTCAAATATATAGCTGCTTCACGGTCTACGTGGGTGCTCATGGAAGTGCGCGAGCTTCAACAATACCCACGGATTGTCGCCTGTGAAGCAGCTATGGGCAAATTATAGGACGTTATGGGCGCAATTGTCCACATGTTTTTTCTGTTTCATGACATGGTTCGTGATACGGGGCGATCGCCCACCTCACCGTGTCCTGTCGCCCGACCGCGTGAGCCGGGTGCCGGCAGGCGCGAACAAACGGCCCGGCGGGAGGGTACCATGCGCGGCGATGGCGATGACCGGCGAGGGTGCGGCCGGCGACCTCGCCCGGCCCCGCGAGGGGTCGACGCCGCCGGGACCGTCCCGGCGCCAGCCGCCACAGGCGCACCCGTGACCGCACGTCGGAGGCCGGACCATGCTCGAAGCGATCGTCATCCTGGTGCTGCTGGCCGCCTTCCTGGGGGCAGGCCTGTTCGCCCTGAAGGTCGTGGTGGCCCTGGTGGTGCTGCCGTTCAAGCTGCTGGCCGGCCTGCTCGGAGCTGTGGTCACCCTGCTGGTGGTGGTGCCGCTGGTGCTGGCCGGGCTGGTGGTGCTGGCCGCGTTGCTGCCGGTGGGACTGATCCTGCTGGCGGTTGCGCTGCCGGTCCTCCTGATCGGGGCCGTCGTGGGCGGGTTGCTCGGGCTCTAGCCTTCGTCCTGGGTCTCGGCGGCGCCGTCCTGCCCGCGCAGGCGGTCCGCGCCGCAGCGCCTGGCGACATGCCGCCAACGGGTCCTGCGCCGGTCGGGACCGCTGCCACGGCGGTCCCGGCCGGCGATCTCGATCCCCGCCTGCTTCCCTGGGACACCCTGCGACGGATCTGCCTGCTGGCCGGGTTGCAGCCCCCGTCCGACCGGCCTGTGAGCGGGGCCGAGCTGGCGCGCCTGCTCGACGCTGCCGACGCAGCCGGGGTGCTGCCCGCCGAGGCGGCGGCATTGGGGGCACGCCACACGGCGCCCGGCGGGAGCCCGCGCACCGAGGCGCGCCTGCTGGCCGGCG
Source organism: Candidatus Krumholzibacteriia bacterium (assembly GCA_041908585.1). GTDB lineage: Bacteria > Krumholzibacteriota > Krumholzibacteriia > LZORAL124-64-63 > LZORAL124-64-63 > CAINDZ01. The sequence goes on along the minus strand of JAYRFB010000262.1, from coordinate 9,758 downwards.
CCGGCGACCGCGGCGGGCTCCAGCCCGGGCAGGCCGGCCTGGAGTGGGCCCCCGGCGCGAACCTGACGGTGGAGGCGGGCGCCCAGGCGGCGCGCGGCGCGTGGTGGGCGGCGCTGACCGTGCGCGGCACGCTGCGGAACGGCTGGGGCGCCGCGCGCGCGCGCGACGAGGCGTTGGCGGGGGATCCGCTGTCCTGGCCGGCTTGGGATCCCGCGACCGGCCCGGCGCAGGCGCGGCGCGCGCTGCTGCTGGATGGGGACGCGGACCTTGACGTCGTGCGCGCGGTGGTCGGCTTCGAGGCCCGGGGATGGGCCGCCTCCCTGGGCTGGGAGCCGCGACGCCACGGGCCCGGCCTCGGCGCGGCGCTGTTGCTGGACGGGGACGCGCCGCCGTTTCCGGCGCTGACCGTGCGCCGTACCGGGCCCTGGAGCTGGCCGGGCGTGCTGCGGCCGCTGGGACCGCAGGCGCTGCTCGTGCGGACCGGCCTGCTGAGCGGGCGACCCGTCGGCAGCGGTGATGCCGGACCCTTGCGCGTGGATCGGCCCTGGTTCTTCCAGTGGCTCGTGCGCTGGCGGCTGACCGACTGGGCGCGGCTGGGCTTCACGCACGCGGCCATCGCGGCGCCACGTTCGGGCACGCTCTGGCCCGACCTGCTGCGGATCAACTTCCCACCGCCCGGCACCACCTGGGACGAGCTGGAGTCGGGCCCCTTCACCGACCGCCTGTTCTCCGCGCAGCTGGAACTGCGCTGGCGCCGCGCGCCGTGGCCCCTGCTGCCGCGGGCCGCGGGGCGCGCCTGGTGGGAGTACGCGGGGGAGGACTTCCTGCCGCGCGGCCCCTGGGGCCTGCTGCCGGAGATCGCGGCGCCGGCCTCGGTCGCCGGCGTCGAGCTGGTGGACGGGCGATGGGACCTGGCGTTCGAGTACGTCGAGACCCTGCATCCGCTGGTGCTCTGGTATGCGAACAGCTCGTTCCCCACCGGCTGGGAGCACGGGGGGCGCCTGCTCGGCGCTTCGCTGGGCGGGGCGGGTGAGCGTTTCGGCGGGCTGGTGCGCTGGCGCGGGAACGGTCGCGCCGAGCTCGAGCTCGGATATGCCGCCAGCGAGTGGGGCACCGAGGGCCACGCGCCGCACCTGGCCCGCGAGCGGCACGCCTGGCTGGCGCTGGCGCCGCTTCGCGACGGCGTGCCGGGCCCCTGGCGCGCGCGCCTGGACGGCCGCCGTGGAGAGGCGCTGGTCCCGGCGGGCGGCATCGCGCGGCGCTGGTGGGCGGTGTCCCTGGAGCGTACCTTCTGAAAGCAGCCCGGATTGCCCGCCTGGCGGGCCTGTGCTAACGTCCGGCGCCGGCCCGCAGCGCGCGCCGGACGCGGTTGCCGCGTGCCGCATCGCCCGTTACCGACCCGTCCCGGAAGGCCATGATGTCCTCGTCGTCGCTCGCCGCTGCCGCCCCGGAGCCCTACCGGCCGGCCCACCACGTCCGCATCGTCACGGCCGCCTCGCTGTTCGACGGGCACGACGCGGCCATCAATATCATGCGCCGCCTGCTGCAGGCGACCGGCGCCGAGGTCATCCATCTCGGGCACAACCGCTCGGTGCGCGAGATCGTCGACTGCGCGGTGCAGGAGGATGCCCAGGGCATCGCCGTGACCAGCTACCAGGGCGGACACCTGGAGTTCCTCAAGTACATGCACGACCTGGTGGCGGCTTCCGGCCGCCGGATCCTCATCTTCGCCGGCGGCGGCGGTACCATCCTGCCGGCGGAGATCGAGGAGCTGCACGCCTACGGGATCGCGCGCGTCTTCTCGCCCGACGACGGGCGCGCCATGGGGCTGCAGGGCATGATCAACGAGGTCATGCGCGCGTGCGACTTCCCGGTCGGCGAGGCGCCGGCGCCGGCCTCCCTGGCGCCGCTGCTGGAGGGCCTGTCGCGGCGCGACCCGCGCGCGTTGTCGCGCCTGGTCTCGCTGGCCGAGAACCACCCCGACCACGGCGAGGACCTGCTGGCGGCGGTGCGCGCGGCCGCGGCGGGGACGCCGCCTCCCGTCCTGGGCGTGACGGGCACCGGCGGCGCGGGCAAGTCGTCGCTGGTCGACGAGCTGGTGCGCCGCTGGCTGCTCGAGCGCCCGGAGGCGACGGTGGCCATCGTCTCGGTCGATCCCTCGCGGCGGCGCAGCGGCGGCGCGCTGCTTGGCGACCGCATCCGCATGAACGCGATCGACAACCCGCGGGTCTACATGCGCTCGCTGGCCACGCGGCAATCGAACCTCGCGCTCTCGCGCTACGTGCGCCACGCCATCGACATCTGCCGCGCGGCGGCCTTCGACCTGGTGATCGTCGAGACCAGCGGCATCGGGCAGAGCGATACCGAGATCGTCGACCACGCCGACCTCTCGCTGTACGTCATGACGGCGGAGTACGGCGCGGCATCGCAGCTCGAGAAGATCGACATGCTCGACTATGCCGACGTCATCGCGATCAACAAGTTCGACCATCGCGGCAGCCTGGACGCCCTGCGCGACGTCCGGCGCCAGTTCCGGCGCAACCGGAACCGCTTCGAGGGGCCCGACGAGGAATTGCCCGTCTTCGCGACGGTGGCCTCGCAGTTCAACGACGGCGGCGTCAACCGCCTGTACGCCGCGCTGGCGGCGCGGCTGGACGCGCTGGCCGGCCGCGCCGGGACGACGACCGCCGGGGCCGGCGACGACCAGCCCCACCCGGTGATCCCGCCCGGGCGGGTGCGCTACCTGGCGGAGATCGTCGAGCAGAGCCGCGCCGAGGAGGTGCGCGTGGAGGGGCAGTGCGCGCTGGCCAGCCGGCTCTATCGCCTGCACGGCGCGCTGGCGGAGCTGCGCGGTGCGGTCGCCGGGCCCGGCGACGTGCTGCCGGCGGTCGCGCCCGCCCCCGGCGACACGCCGGCCGCGCGCGAGCTGGCGGCGCAGTACGAGGCGCTGCGGGCCATGCTGGCGCCCGAGTCGCGACGCCTCCTCGAGGAGTGGCCGGCGCTGGTGGCGCGCTACGCCGCCGACGAGTTCAGGTACGAGGTGCGCGGCCGCGAGATCGCACAGCCGCTGCAGTCACGCTCGCTGAGCGGCACGCGCATCCCGCGCGTCTGCCTGCCCCGCTGGCGGGACTGGGGCGACATCCTGCGCTGGCAGCTGACCGAGAACGTGCCCGGCAGCTACCCGTACGCGGCCGGCGTCTTCCCGCTCAAGCGCGAGGGCGAGGATCCCACGCGCATGTTCGCCGGCGAGGGCGGCCCCGAGCGCACCAACCGCCGCTTCCACTTCGTCTCGCTGGGCATGCCAGCGGTGCGGCTGTCGACGGCTTTCGACTCGGTCACGCTCTACGGCGAGGACCCGGCGCGACGCCCCGACATCTACGGCAAGGTCGGCAACAGCGGCGTCTCGGTGGCAACCGTCGACGACGCCAAGAAGCTCTACTCCGGCTTCGACCTGGCCGACCCCAAGACCTCGGTCTCGATGACCATCAACGGGCCGGCGCCGATGATGCTGGCCTTCTTCCTCAACGCGGCGATCGACCAGGGCTGCGAGAAGCACATCCGGGCCGAGGGTCTCACGACGCAGGTCGAGGCGAAGCTGGCGCAGCTGTCGCGCGACGCCGGCTGGGCCCGGCCCGCCTACGAGGGGGCGCTGCCCGAGGGCAACGACGGGCTGGGCCTCATGCTGCTGGGGGCCAGCGGCGACCAGGTGCTGCCGCGCGAGACCTACGAGCGCATCAGGGCGGAGACGCTGGCCGCCGTCCGCGGCACCGTGCAGGCCGACATCCTCAAGGAGGACCAGGCCCAGAACACCTGCATCTTCTCGACGGAATTCGCGCTGCGGCTGATGGGCGACATCCAGCAGTATTTCATCGACCACCGCGTGCGCAACTTCTACTCGGTTTCGATCAGCGGCTACCACATCGCCGAGGCCGGCGCCAACCCGATCACACAGCTGGCCCTGACGCTGGCGAACGGATTCACCTACGTCGAGTACTACCTGTCGCGCGGCATGCCGATCGACAGCTTCGCGCCGAACCTCTCGTTCTTCTTCAGCAACGGCATGGATCCGGAGTACTCCGTGCTCGGGCGAGTTGCACGCCGCCTGTGGGCCCGCGCGATCCGCCACCGCTACGGCGGCAACGAGCGCAGCCAGATGCTCAAGTACCACATCCAGACGTCGGGTCGCTCGCTGCATGCGCAGGAGATCGCCTTCAACGATATCCGTACCACGCTGCAGGCGCTCTACGCGATCTACGACAACTGCAATTCGCTGCACACGAACGCCTACGACGAGGCGATCACGACTCCGACCGAGGAGTCCGTGCGGCGCGCGATGGCCATCCAGCTGATCATCAACCGCGAGCTGGGCCTGGCCCGCAACGAGAACCCGCTGCAGGGCTCGTTCGTCATCGACGAGCTGACCGACCTGGTGGAGCAGGCCGTGCTGGCCGAGTTCAACGCCCTCAGCGAGCGCGGCGGCGTGCTGGGCGCCATGGAGCGCATGTACCAGCGCACGAAGATCCAGGAGGAGTCGCTGCACTACGAGTCGCTCAAGCACAGCGGCGAGCTGCCTATCGTGGGCGTCAACACCTACCTGGACCCGGCCGGCTCGCCGACGATCGTGCCGCGTGAGGTGATCCGCTCGACGGAGGCGGAAAAGGAGTTCGCCATCTCCTCGCTGGCCGGCTTCCAGGCGCGGCATGCCGCCGTGGCGCCCGCGCGACTGGCCGAGCTGCAGCGCGCGGCCACGGGCGGGGGCAACACCTTCGCGGCGATGCTCGAAGCGGCGAAGTGCTGTTCGCTGGGCCAGATCTCGGCAGCGCTCTACCAGGTGGGCGGCCAGTACCGGCGGTCGATGTAGGGCGCGCGGTCGCGGCGGAGGGCGAACGCCCCGCCATCGGGGGCGGCGCGCCTCAGCCGGCCGGCCCGGCGATGAAGGCAGCCAGGCGCCCGGCGTCGTCGCCGTCGCGGCGGTGGCTGGGGTAGAGGGGACCCCCGCAGATCGTGCAATGCCGAAGGTTGCCGATGGCCGCCGCCGGCACGCCCGCCGCGGTCAGCTCGGCCTCGTTCGCCGCCCACAGGTCCAGGCGCCACTTCGCCGGACCCGCCCGATCCCCGGCGCGGTGTGGTGCGAACCACGCCGCGGCGCGCCCGCCGCGCGCTGCGCACATGGCTTCGCGCACCTCGTTGCCGACCTCGTAGCAGCAGGGCCCCGCCGAGGGGCAGATGAGCGCGCGCGCCGTCGCCAAGCGCAGCCCCGCGCCCGCCATCGCCGCCACGAGCGCGGGCGTGATGCCGGCGACCGTCGAGCGCCACGAGGCGTGCGCGAAGCCCCACACCGCGCCGCCGTCGTCGCAACGGCCGCCGACCAGCACCAGCGGGCAGTCGGCGCCGCGGCCGACGACCGCCAGGCGCGGCTCCGTCGTCCAGAGCGCGTCTGCCGGGCCCGCCAGGCCCGGCGCGCCCGCGCGCAGCACGGTCCCGCCGTGGACCTGGTGGACCCAGGCGGCGGCGTCCAGCCCCGCTCCGCGACACAGCCGTTCCATGGCTGCAGCCATCGCCGGGTCCGACGGCGAGCCGCGGAAGTCGGGTCCCGCGGCTGTCGTCCAGCCGTGACGCCAGCCGGCCCCTGCCAGCCGGTCGTCGCCCCGGAGCCAGGCGGGCCCGCTCATGATCCACCCGGCCCCGGGACCGCTGGCGCCAGCCAGTCCGCGATACGCCCGGCGACGACGCTGTCCAGCGGCGACCACACGGCCGGCCGGTCGGCCAGCCACGAGGCGGCGGCCGACTCCGTGAACGCCGGCGCGCCCGCCGGCAGCGCCTGCAGGCGCGCGGCCTCGACCGGCAGGGCCGGCAGCAGCGCCGCCGCGGCGCGGGCCGTGCCCGCCCAGCCGGTCGGCTCGCGCCAGGTGAGGGCGGCCAGAGGCGCCGCCACGAGCACGGCCGCCAGAACGGCGCCGCCGGCTCGTGCGCGCCAGCGCGCGCGGCGCGCCGGCAGCAGCGACCAGGGCCACTCGCCCAGCCACGGCGCGGCTTCCCAGGCCAGGATCGGCACGACGGACACCAGGTGACGCAGCGAGTGGTCCAGTGGCGCATAGAGTGCCGCCAGCAGGACGATCGAGGCGATTGCCGTCGGCGCCGGCGCGCGCAGCCGCGGCGCGGCGCCACGCGCTCCCGCAAGGGCGCCGACCGCCAGCGCCAGCGGTACCGACCAGGGCAGCAGCGCCGGGAACTCCCGTGCGTAGAAGCGCAGTCCGCGCGCGGTCTTCCTGGCCAATGCCTCGGGATAGTCGCGCAGCGCGCGCAGCGGCGGCTGCGGTTCCAGCTGCCGGTAGACGTCGTAGCCGGGCCAGGCGCGGGTGTCCTTGGCCAGTTCCGCGGAGGCTTGCACGCTGAAGAACGGGTTGCCGGCCAGCCGCGCATTGCGCACCAGCCACGGGCAGACCAGAGCCAGGGCCACGACCAGCGCGAGCAGCAGCCCGCGGCCATCGGACCGGCCCGCGCGCGTCCCGCCCGGCTGCCGCAACCACGCCCACCAGGCCAGCGGCAGCCAGGCCAGTTCCGGCCGCAACAGGGCGAGCGCCGCCGTGGCGATGCCGTCCGTCGGTCCCGGTGCGCGCCGGCCCTCGCGGTGGCGCAGCCAGCAGGCCAGCAGCAGCGCCGCCGCCGGCAACTCGGTGTGTCCCCAGTCCACCGCGTACGGCAGCAGCGGGCAGGCCGCGAGTGCCACCACCCAGGCTGCCGCCGCGCCGGGACGCCCGCGGCGCACCCAGGCCGCAACCCCGATCCCGGCCGCCAGCGACAGCCAGGCGACCTGGAGCGTGCGGACCGCTGCCGGCGCGGCGGCCGCATCGCGACCGGCCGCGAGATAGGGCACGACCAGCACCACGGGCCAGGCCGGCGGCCGGTGCACCAGCGGTTGTGGCAGCTTCCGCGCGAAGGGCCAGGCGAAGGAGAGCGGGTAGGCGATGTCGCAGGCGAAGCCCTCGCCGCGGGCCAGGTGACGCGCCACCGACAGGTGCGTGTAGAGGTCGTCGGTCGGCAGCGGCGCGCGTGGCACATGGACGCGGGGCCAGAGCGCCAGCAGCGCCAGCGCCACGGCCAGCCCCGCGAGCGGGCCGGCCCGTCCCGCGAGCGCGCCGGGCCGCCGGTCGGGTGCCGTGGCGCGGGTCAACCTTGCGGCCTCAGTTGCCGCGGCTGCCGGGCTTGGTCACGGGCGCGCCCTGGCGACACAGCGGGCAGTCCGCGGGTTCCCACGTCTCCACCGCGACGCGCGCCAGCGCGTGCAGCGGGTGGGGCAGGTCGACATCGCCGCCGGTGCGGTCGACGATGCAGGCCAGGCCGACCACGACACCGCCGGCCTCCTGCACCACCCGGGCGACCTCCAGCAGGCTAGTCCCGCGCGTGACCACGTCCTCGACGATGAGCACCTTCTCGCGCGGGTCCAGCGCGAAGCCGCGGCGAAGCTCCATCACGCCGTCCTTGCGCTCGGTGAACAGGAAGCGCCGCCCGACCGCGCGGGCCACCTCATGGCCGATCAGGATGCCGCCGAGGGCGGGGCTGACCACCGCGTCGTGCGGCACGGCGGCGAACGGCTTCGCGAGCTCGGCACCCAGCTCGCGCGCCAGCTCGGGGAACTGCAGCAGGCGCGCGCACTGGAAGTAGGTATGGCTGTGCCGGCCGCTGCTGAGCTGGAAATGCCCCCGGTGCAGCGCGCCGAGCTCCTCCATCAGGGACAACAGGCTGCTCTCGTCCACGGGATCGCCTTTCTGTGTCGGGTCTGGACCGCGCCGGGACCCGCCGGGTCCGGGCGCCCCGCAATCGTCCGCGCCCGGGGCGCGGGAGGCCGGGCTCAGGCGAACTGGGCCGCGATCGCCGCCAGCGCCGCCGCGGGGTCGGGCGCCTGCGTGACCGGCCGCCCGATCACCAGGAAGTCGGCGCCGGCGGCGGCCGCCTGCGCCGGCGTCGCGTTGCGCTTCTGGTGGCCGGCCGGTCCGTCTGCCGGGCGGTTGCCCGGCGTCACCGCCAGCGGTCCGGGCCCGACCGCGCGCCGCAGTTCCGGCAGGTCCGCCGCGGAGCAGACCACGCCGTCGCAGCCGCTGTCCCAGGCCAGCCGGGCCAGCCGGGCGATGCGCTCCGGCAGCGTGCCGCCGCCCGGAGCCACCTCCTCGCACTCGGGCGCCGACAGGCTGGTCAGCACCGTGACCGCCAGGAGCGCCGGCCGGCGCCCCTCCGGCCCCGGTTCCGCCGCGGCCAGGGCCTCGGCGGCTGCCGTCAGCGCCGCGCGTCCGTTCCCCGCGTGGATCGTGCAGAGGGAGGCGCCCAGCCGTGCGGCCTGGCGCGCCGCCGACGCCACGGTGTTGGGGATGTCGTGGTACTTGAGGTCCAGGAAGACGTCGCGCCCCAGCCCGCGCAGCGCCGTGACGACGTCGGGCCCGCCGGCCGAGAACAGCTCCAGGCCGACCTTCACGAATCCCCCGCCGGGGCCCAGGCGCCCGGCCAGGGCCAGGGCCGACGGCGCGTCCGGCAGGTCCAGCGCGGTGATGAGGCGCCGCTGCGGGGGCAGCGAGCGCAACCGGGCGATGAGTTCCTCGCGGCGCATCGCGGCCTCGGTGGACTGACCCTTCGGGCGGGGCCCGACGGGCGGTACGCGGCAACAGGCGGTCGGCGAATTGGCTTGCCGCCGCCTTGATCCTGTGACTAACCTTCTTAGCAGCCGCCGCCGCGGAACGCCAGAGCAAATTCCCGCCGGAACCTGTTGCGGCGGGCGCGTTTCTTGCCACTGCGTTCCGGCTTCCCGGGCGCCGGCATCAGGCCGCCGCCCGCAGCCCCCGAAAGGTGCCTCCCTTGCTCGACCGCAAGTTCCTGCGCGAGAACCGCGACCAGGTCGTGCGCGCCGTCGCGCTCAAGCGCGAGGCCGTGGACATCGAGGCCTACTACGCCAAGGACGCCGCGCGCCGCGCCGCGCTGCAGGAGGTCGAGACCCTGCAGGCCGAGGCGAACCGCGCCAACCGCGCCATCAGCGACGTCAAGAAGGCGGGTGGCGACGCGACGGCCGCCATCGCCGAGATGAAGGCCGTCTCGGACCGCCTGCGGCAACTCAAGGAGGCTTCCGTCGAACTCGAGGCGGAGGTCGAGCAGCTCTACCTGCGCATCCCCAACCTCCCGCACGAGTCGGTGCCCGAGGGCGGCGAGGAGTGCAACGTCGTCGTGCGCACCTGGGGGCAGGTCGTGCCGCCGCCGCACGCGGTGCTGCCGCACTGGGACCTGGCGGCCGAGCTCGGCATCTTCCACCCGGAGCGGGCGGGGCGCATGAGCGGCAGCGGCTTCACGGTCCTCTCCGGCCAGGGCGCGCGCCTCGAGCGCGCGCTCATCAACTGGTTCCTGGACGTGCACCTGGAGCAGGGCTACACCGAGTTCAACATCCCCTACCTGGTGAATCCGGAGGCGATGCAGGGCACGGGCCAGCTGCCCAAGCTGGCCGAGGACATGTACCACTGCCAGGTGGACAACCTGTACCTGATACCGACTGCCGAGGTCTCGGTCACGAACGTCCACATGCAGGAGACGCTCGACGCCGCACAGCTGCCGTTGAAGTACTGCGCCTTCTCGCCCTGCTTCCGCCGGGAAGCCGGCGCCGCCGGCAAGGACACGCGCGGCCTGCTGCGCGTGCACCAGTTCCACAAGGTGGAGATGGTGAAGTTCGTCGACCCCGAGACGTCGTGGGCCGAGCTCGAAACGCTCACTGCCGACGCCGA
>JAYRFB010000261.1:0-30376 GCA_041908585.1 Candidatus Krumholzibacteriia bacterium | reverse complement strand
TCCGCCACCACGCACTGGCCGGTGATGTAGCCGGCCGGTGCGGACATCAGGAAGGCCACCAGGGCCGCCAGCTCGTCGGCCTCGCCCAGGCGCCCCAGCGGGATCTCGCGGGTCCAGCCGGCGATGACTTCCTGCCGCGAGGCCCCGGTCTGCTCCTGCTTGCGCGCGATCAGCCGCTCCACGGCGCTTGTCAGGTGGAACCCCGGCGCCACGGCGTTGACCGTGACCCCGGCCGGCGCCGCTTCCAGCGCCAGCGTGCGGACCAGCGCCTGCACGGCCGGGCGCAGCACGCTCGAGAGCATGAGGTTCTCCACGGGCTGGTACACGCTGACCGACGTGACGGCGACGATACGCCCCCAGCGGCGGCTCAGCATGCCCGGCAGCACCAGCCGGCAGGTGTCGACCGCGCTCGCCAGCAGCAGCCGGTAGGCCGCCTCCCAGGCCGGCGCATCCAGGTCGGCGAAGTTCCCCGCCGGCGGGCCGCCGCCGTTGACCAGCAACAGGTCCACCGGGCCCAGCTCCGCCTGCACGCGCGCGACCGCTGCGCGCATGGCGCCTTCATCGGCGACATCGGCCGGCACGGCCAGCACGCGCGCGCGACCGCCGGGCCCCGCCGCGGACACCGCCGCGGAGGCCTCCGCCAGCGCCTGCTCGCCCCGCGCCAGCAGCGCCACCTGGGCGCCGGCGGCAGCCAGTCGCCGCGCCGTCGCCAGGCCGAAGCCGCGCGAGCCGCCCGTGATGAGCGCCGTCCTGCCCGCGATACCCAGGTCCATCGTCGGCTCCTCCCGAATTCCGGAACATCGCCGGCATCATAGGGCATGGCGCCCCCTTCGCCCACCGCGCAGGCACGCGCCGGCCATCGCCCGGCCTTACGCTCCCTCGCCCGGCACGGCGGTTGCTGCCGGCCAGGGAAGGTCGCGCGCGGACGATCCGCGCGGGAAGCGACACGAAGCGATGGGAAACAACCGGGAACCCCGGGCGACGATGCGCCCGGGAGCGCGCCCCGACGGGCGTGCGAAGGCGGGATCGGCGATGCCCGGACCGAGGCAAACCGCACTGCAGCGCTACATGGCGCGCCGGGGGGCACCGTCCGTGCAGCCGACGCGCGGCGGATTCCGCCACTGGCGCTGGGTCCGCCTGGGCGCCCTGGCGGCGGCGCTGGCGACCGTCTGGCTGACCATCGGCAGGCCGCGCGAACCGCTGCCGGTCAAGCTCGCCTATGAACTGGACCTGGCCGACGCCGCGACGGGCCGGCTGGTGGTCACGCTCGTCTGCGACGGCGACCTGCCCGCGAACCTGGACCTGGCCCTGCCGCCAAGTGTCCTCGGCGACCCGCGCAGCGGCGTGCGCGCGCGCGATCCCGTGGCCCACGAGCTGGCCCCGGACGGCCGGCAGCTGCGGCCGCTCAGGGTGCAGACATCGCCCGACGCCTGGCGCCTGGAGACGCGTGGCGCCCGCCGCGCCGGCGTGGTCTACAGCCTGGACCTCCGTTCCACGCCCGGCAATGAGCAGGACGTGCGCCGGCACATCTCGACCCCCGTCTCCGGCGGCGTACGGGCCGCCGGGTTCGAGATCTTCCTCGAGCCGCTCGGCGTGCCCGTGGCCGATCTCAGCGTGATGGTGCACAACCCCGCCCGGTTGCCGTTGCTGGTCCCCTGGCCGGCGCTGGTCCGCGAGGGAGGACCGCGGCCCGCGGCGGGTGGGTCCGGCGGCACCGGCGAGGCCAGCCTCGGCTATGGCCGGGGCTTCCGGCCGGCGCCAGGCACGCCCGCGGCGGCGCCCGGCGAGGCGCCAGCCGCCCTGGCCCCGGTGCCGACGAACCTGGTCTATCGCCCGCGCGACCTGGCGGACCTCAACAACGCGCTGCTGGTCTGCGGAGACATCCGCACGCGGGCCTCCCAGGCCGGCGAGTGCGTCGTGCAGCTGGCGACCGACGGCGAGTGGCTGTTCGCGGACGAGGCCGCCCTGGACCTGGTGCGTCGCATCGCGCGCACCGAGATGGCCTTCTTCGGCTCGGCGCCCAGCGACCAGATCACCGTTCTGCTGTCGGCCAACGACATCACCGGCGACGAGCGCTTCGACGTCTACGGCGTGCACACCGGCAGCTCGGTGCTGGTCATGCTGGACCGCGGCACCACCTGGGGCATGCTCGAGGAGCAGGCCGCCAGCGTGATCGCCCACGAGATGTTCCACGGCTGGCTCGGCGAGGCGATCCGGCAGACAGAGCCGTCGCTGCTCTGGTTCACCGAGGGCGCCACGACCTGGTACGCGGCGCGCATGCTGACGGCCGCCGGCGTCTGGCGGCCGGACCATGCGCGCGGCGTGCTGGGCGCCCGGCTGGATCGCGACTACGCCAACAACGGGCTGCTCGGCCGCATGTCGGTGGCCGATGCCGCCGCCGAGGTGATGGCCACGGCCGAGCAGGTGCGCTACGGCTACGCCGGCGGCGTCACGGCCTGTGTGGCCCTGGACGAGATGCTGGCCCAGGCCAGCGGGAAGGCGCGCCCCCTGGACGAGGTCGTCCGCCGCCTCTACCGCGAGCATCGCGGCCAGGCCCTGACCCGTGAGCTGCTCGAGTCCGCCATCGAGGCCTCGACCGGCGTGCGCTGCGGACCCTGGCTGGACACCTACGTCTACGGCAAAACCGCCTTGCCGCCGCTGGGGAGCCTGCTATAGTTTGCCGGTGGACGGCGCAGCGACAGGATGCCCCCGCCGGCGTCCTGTCGCTTTTTTTCGCCGTCCCGGGGACCGGCCGCACCGGACCCGCACCCCCCCCGCCGACGACCCGGGAGATCCTGACGTGCAGACGCCGAGCGGCAAGACCTTCGCGCGGACGCTGGTGACCAGCGCCCTGCCCTACGCGAACGGCGACATCCACCTGGGCCACCTGGCCGGTGCCTACCTGCCGGCGGACATCTTCGTGCGCTACCTGCGGCTGCGGGGCGAGCCGGTGCTCTACATCTGCGGCACCGACGAGTACGGCGTGCCCATCACGCTCGCGGCCGAGAAGCTGGGCATCACGCCCAAGGAGCTCGTCGACCGCAACTACGCCTCGATCAGCGCCTCGTTCGCCGCCTTCGGGATCTCGTTCGACAACTTCAGCCAGACCAGCCGCGCGGTGCACACCGAGTCCAGCCAGGAGTTCTTCCTGGACCTTCATCGGCAGGGCCTGCTCGTGCAGAAGGCGACGCAGCAGTTCTACAGCCCCAGCCAGCAGCGCTTCCTGGCCGACCGCTACATCGAGGGCACCTGCCCGAAGTGCGGTTCCGCCGGCGCGCGGGGCGACCAGTGCGAGGCCTGCGGCACCAGCCTCGACCCCACCGAGCTGATCGAGCCCCGCAACGTCCTGGACAACTCGCCGCTCGAGCTGCGCGAGACCACGCACTGGTTCCTGCCGCTCGGCCGATTCCAGGAGAAGCTCGAGACCTGGCTCGCCGGCCATCCCGAATGGAAGGACAACGTCCGCCAGTACTGCCGCGGCTGGTTCGCCGACGGCCTGGACGACCGCGCCGTCACGCGCGACCTGGGCTGGGGCGTGCCGGTGCCGCTGCCGGACCACGAGGGCAAGGTCTTCTACGTCTGGTTCGAGGCGCCCATCGGCTACATCTCGGCGACGCGCGAATGGGCGGCCGCGCAGGGTGATGCCGAGCAGTGGCGCGCCTGGTGGCAGGACCCCTCCACGCGCCTGGTGCACTTCATCGGCAAGGACAACATCTTCTTCCACGCGCTGATGTTCCCGGCGATGCTGATGGTGCACAGCCAGGACTGGGTGCTGCCGGACGACGTGCCGGCCAACGAGTTCCTCAACCTCGAGGGCCGCAAGCTGTCGACCAGCCGCGGCTTCGCCGTCTGGCTGCCGGAGTACCTGCAGTCGTTCCGGCCGGACCCGCTGCGCTACACGCTGGCGCGCAACCTGCCCGAGACGCGCGACATGAACTTCACCTGGGAGGGCTTCCAGGCGCGCAACAACAACGAGCTCGGGAACAACTTCGGCAACCTGATCAACCGCGTGCTGACGTTCATCCACAAGTACTTCGAGGGCCGCGTGCCGCAGTGGTCGGAGGCGGCGCTGACCGACCTCGATCGCCAGGCGCTGGCGGAGGTCGAATCCGACCTGGCGGCCTGGGCCGCCGCGCTGGAGAGGTTCGAGATCAAGAACGCGCTGGAGGCCGCCTTCCACGCCGGCCAGGTGGGCAACCGCTACTTCGACGAGTCGGCGCCCTTCCGCTCGCGCAAGGACGACCTGCCACGCTGCGAGCAGAGCCTGGGCGTGGCCGTGCAGATCATCCGCCACCTGGCGGTGATGCTCGCGCCCGTGGTGCCGTTCGCGATGGAGAAGGTCTGGGCCTGGCTCGGCCTGGAGACGCCGCTGTGGCAGGGCGGCTGGGCCGAAACGCGCCGGCCGGTCCCGGCCGGCCGGCAGCTGGGCCAGCCCGAGATCCTGTTCCCGCGCGTCGAGGACGAGGTGATCGCGCGGGAGGTCGAGCGGCTGAAGAAATTGATCGCAGACTGACCCCGGGGCTCGGCGTCGATGTCGCGGTTGCGCCGGCGCAAGTGCCCGCGCGGCGCACGTCCGCGGACGCAGGTCACGCGCGGCCGCTCGCCTGACGCCCCACCGTCGGTCAACCCTCGTTCAGCCAGCGCTCGATCTGCCGCCGATGGCGCAGCAGGTGCACGATGCCGTGCTCGAGGATCATCTCCGGGTCGTAGATGGGACCCCAGCGCACCGCAAACGTCACGCGCGCCGTCTCGGCGCATGCGACGTCGTAGAGGCCCTCCAGCGCGGCCTCGGTGTAGCGGAAGGCGGCGCCCAGGCGCGGTCGCACGTCCCGCGGCCCGGCAAGTTCCCGCGGATCCAGCTGGTAGATCTCGACGAACGGCAACCCGCGCGCCTTGCGGATGTAGTCGGCGTAGCGGTGCGCGGCGCCGACGGTGTGGGCGCAGATCGCGCGCAGCGAGACCGTGTTCGGGTCGTCGCCGGCGCGCACCTCGTCGAACCGGGCCGGGGTCAGCCCCTCGACCACGCGACAGAAATCCTCCGCCGCGCGGGCGGTCTCGTCCATGATGGCGCCATAGGGACCGGGGCGGCCGGGATGGTCGAGGAAGCCGGATGACATGGGAACCTCCAGGTCGCGGGCTGGCGCAGGTCGGTCGCGGGTCGGCCGCCGGCCGGGCAGACAGGGTCGCGGCGCCGGACGCGATCCGCCACAGCCGCCCGCCGGTCAGCCCCGGGGCGCCGCGTCGAAAGCCGCTGCCGCCGCCGCCGCCGCCATCGCCCGTTCCTGTTCGTCCGTGAGCGCCAGCACCGCGCGCGCCGCCTCGTACTCGCCGCGCAGGTCCAGGCCGAACAGCGTGCGGTCGTCCGTATTCAGGCAGCAGGGCACGCCGGCGTCCAGGAACGCCTGCAGCGGATGCGCCGCCAGCTGCGGCACGGCCCCGGTGGCCACGCTGCTGCGCGGGCAGAGCTCGACGAAGATGCCGTGCGCGGCCAGCTCGCGCAGCAACGACGGGTCGCCGGCCGCGGCCAGGCCGTGGCCGATGCGCGCGGCGCCGCAATTGTCGACCGCCTCGCGGATCGAGTCGCGGGCGCCGTCTCCCATCGCCGTCACCTCGCCCGCGTGGATGCTGACGCCCAGGCCGGCGGCGCGCACCTCGGCGAAGAGCGCGGCGAAGTCCCGGGCCGGGCCGTTCGCCTCGTCGCCGCCCAGGCCGAAGCCGACCACGCCCTGCGCCCGGCCGGCCCGCGCCGCGCACTCCCAGGCGCGCCAGGCCGCGTCCACGCCGAACTGCCGCACCGCATCCGGCAGCCAGCGCAGCGTGACGCCGCGCGTGGCCAGGGCCTCCTCAGAGGCCTCCCAGAGCGCGGCCTGCACCGGCACCGGGTCCAGCCCGCGCGCCAGCAGCACGCCGTAGGAGACCGATACCTCGGCATAGGACACGTCGTCGGCGACCAGCTGGTCGGCCAGGTCCAGCGCCAGCTCGTGGAAGTCCCGCGGCGCGCGCATGACGGCCGTGGCCTTCTTGTACAGGTCCAGGAAGCCGTGGAAACCGCTGAAACGGAACGCCTGCCCGGACGGGTCCAGGCAGGCGTCCGGCAGGTCGGGCCTGCCGTGGCGTTCGGCCAGCGCGCGCAGGCGCGCGGGCGTGACCGAGCCTTCGAGGTGCGTGTGCAGCTCGATGCGCGAGAGCGAAGGGGCACGGCCGCCCGTCAGGGGTATGCAGGCGGCCGTCCCCTCGCTCATCGCACCAGCGTCAGGCGACGGCTGCGCGTGCCCTCGCGCGACTGCGCCGTCAGCAGGTAGACGCCCTCGGCGACCAGGCGTCCGCCGCCGTCGCGCCCGTCCCAGCCGGCCTCGGTCCAGGCGCCCGTGCCGGTGCCCTCGTGCAGCGTGCGCACCAGGCGGCCCCGCAGGTCGAACACGTTCACCTGAACGGCGTCGCCGGCGCGCGCGCGGAAGCTGAACCGCAGCGTCGAGGTGACCGGGTTGGGCATCGCCGGGCCGAAGGCCAGCCCATAGGTCGGCGCCGGACCTGCCGGTCCGACCAGCTCGCCCAGCTGAACCGTCCGGTGGTCAGCCAGCAGCAGCGTGACCTCATAGGCCAGGGCGCCGCCGACAGGCGGGGCGGCCGGACCCGGGTCGGTGAATCGGTACAGATCGCCGTCATGGGCCAGGGTGCCCGGCGCGGCCACGGTCGCCTCGACCGGTCCGGACCACAGCAGGTCGCGGGACAGGAGTCGTCCGCCGGCGTCCACGACCAGGCGCGCCAGGTCGATGCCCGCGACCTCCGTCGCGGGCGCCGACAGCGAGAACGCGAGGGCCACCTGCGCGGCCTCGTCGGCGCCCAGCCAGCGGGCCTGCCACGACTGCAGCTCGGCGGCCACCGGTGTGCCGCCGCTCTGCAGCAGGTGCACGTAACCACTGGTCGCGTTCGTGGGGAAGCTGTTGCCGCCCGGCGCCCCGACGGCGATGTCCGCCAGCCCGTCGCCGTCGACATCGCCCAGCCCGGCCACGGCCCGTCCGTAGAGATCGTCCGGCGCGGTGCCCGGCATCACCGGCGCGTTGGGCAGCGCATCGAGCGACGCGGCGGTGGCCACGTCGGCCTGCCCGCCGCGGTAGACGTAGGCGCGGCCCGCGTCCGTGCCGCCATTGTTGGAGCCGGGCGCGCCGGCCAGCACATCCTCGGCGCTGGTACCGGACCAATCGCCGGCGCGCGCCACCGACCAGCCCAGGAAGTCGCCCGCGCTCTCGCCGTCGGCCGAGCGGTCGCCGCTCGTCGAAGGGCTGGAGGCGCCGAAGACGATCTCGAAGCGGCCCGCGTCCGCGGCCTGCTGGTCGCAGTACGGAGCGCCGATCACCAGGTCGTCGAAGCTGTCGGCGTTCCAGCGCCCGGCGTTGCGCACGCTGTAGCCGTACTGCGCCGACGCCTTGGACGCCGAGCCGATGCCCAGGACATGGTCGGCCACGGCGTCGGGATTCACGTTGCCCAGCCCGCCCTCGAAGACGTAGACCGCGCCGGCCGCCATCCCGCCGTGGGTGTTGTTGAGCGGCGCTCCGACGGCCACGCAGTCCTCGCTGCCGGCCAGGAAGTTCCCCGCGTCGCAGACGGCCCAGCCGAAGCTGTCGCCGGCGATCTCGCCGGTGAGCTTCGTGGCCGCGCCCAGGCTGGCCGAAGGGCCGCTGCCCGAACCGTAGATGATGTAGGCGGCGCCCGCGTCCAGGCCGGCGCCGTCGTTGCCGGGGGCGCCGACGATGAAGTCGTCGCGGCCGTCGCCGTCCATGTCGCCGGCTGCCGATACCGACCAGCCGAAGTTGTCCCCGGCGTTTTCCCCGGCGATGATCACGTCGGCCCGGGCGGACGCCGTGCCCGCGGCCAGGGTCTCGCCGTAGAAGACGTAGACGCGGCCGGCGTCGAGCCCGGCGTTGTCGGCCAGGGGCGCACCGACGGCAAAGTCGTCCTTGCCGTCGTCGTTGACGTCGCCGATGCGGGCCACCGCCCAGCCGAAGTTCTCGTTCGCCGCGCCGGTCCAGACCAGGTCGGGCGCTACCGGCATGCCCGTGCCGCCGTGCCAGAGGAACACCTCGCCGTCGTCGGTCAGGGCCCCCGGGATCCCCACCAGGAACTCCGAGCGCCCGTCGCCGTTGACATCCCCCAGTGCGCTGATGGCGGCCCCGAACAGGTCCCCGTTCGCACCCGAGGCGTCCGAAACCCAGCTTTGCGCCCGGGCGGCGGTCGCCGTCAGGCCGGTCGCCAGAAGAAGGGCCGGTAGAGCCACGTGCCGCAGGGCGGCACGACGATTGCCATATGCCGGTCGAAACAAGACCGAACCTCCCGATTTCGCGGCGGATTGCCCGCTTCGGACGCTCAAGACACCCGACGGGGGAGCGTTTTGCAGGTTCCGTGCGAGATCGAGACCATCATAACACGGCCGCCCGCACCGGTGACAGGGCTGAAACCCGGGAAAAATGCTCCCGGCTGCGGCAGAAAGCCCTTGCCCCGGGCCCGGTTCGGATTGCAGATTTGGCCGATGGGAATCCGGCCCCACCCGGTCGGCAGCGCGGAGGACGGAACCTGAATAAGCTATTTCAAAATCAGCGGATGCCCCGGCGGCCCCGACCCCGCCGGCCGGTCCGCAACCGCCTCAGGGCGGTGCTGGCCACGAGCATCCTCGGCGGCGCGGCGGCGGCGGTCTGGGCCCTCAGCGGCCAGGCCCCGCACAGCGACGTCGCCACCGCCGGGTACGACCTGACCCGGGCCGTCGAGTCCACGTTCGACGTGGCGCCGCTGCTGCCCGAGCTGACCCTGCCGGGGGCCGGCGCGGTGAGCGAGCTGGCCGGCTCGCTGGTGCGGCACGGCAGCCGGGAAACGGCGACCACCGGCGCCGAGGCCGCCGCGGACACCGGCGCGACCGGCGCCGGCCTGCTGCGCATCGCGCGCGGACAGAACTTCTACGACGCGCTGGCGGCCCGCGGCGCGGATCACGACGACATCCTCGAGCTGGTCAAGGTCTGCAAGCCGTTCCGCAACCTGCGCGCGGTCAAGACAGGCGAGGTCTTCCGCGTGGCGATCGGCGCCGGCGGCCGCCTCCAGTCGCTGGGCTTCGACCTGGACGAAGAGAGCTACGTCACCTGGGTGCGCGAAGGCGACACCTACGTGCGCGAGGACGGCACCTATCCGGTCGAGCGCCGGTACCGCGGCGTGCACGGCACGATCGAGGGCTCGCTCATCGGCAGCCTCGAGAGCGTCGGCGCCCCCGCGGCCCTGGCGCCCAAGCTGGCGGACATCCTCGGCTCGGACATCGATTTCCGCCGGGACCTGCACGAGGGCGACACGTTCCGCATCCTGTACGAGGAAGTCTGGCGCGACGACCGCCTGGTCCGCACGGGCGCCATCCAGGCCGTCGAGCTGACCAGCCGCGGCAAGGCGCGCCGGGCGTTCCTGTACGACGATGACGCCGGCGACCCTGCCTACTTCGACGAGACCGGCGGCAGCCGCCAGCGGTCGCTCCTGCGCGCGCCGCTGCAGTACTCGCGCATCAGCAGCGAGTTCTCGTATCGACGGTTCCACCCGGTGCTGGGCAAGATGATGCCCCATCTGGGCATCGACTACGCGGCGCCGCTCGGCACGCCGGTCAAGGCGGCAGGCGATGGCGTGGTGCTCGCCGCTGCCGCCAAGGGCGGCAACGGCAAGTACGTGCACATCCGCCACAACAACCGGAACCTCGAGACCTATTACCTGCACCTGTCGAAGTTCGGCCAGGGCGTCAAGTCCGGCGCTCGCGTCAAGCAGGGCCAGGTCATCGGCTACGTCGGCGCCACGGGCTACGCCACCGGTCCGCACCTGGACTACCGCATCAAGATCGACGGGAAGTTCGTCAATCCCCGCACCATCAAGGCTCCCGCCACGGAGTCGCTGGCCGGCGCGCGCCGGGATCGTTTCCGGGAGCATGCGCAGCAGCTGGCGGCGACGCTCGCCGTGCTGCCCGCGGCCGCGGCGACGCCGGTGCCGACGCTCTACGCGGGCACGCCGCCCGCGTGGCTGGGAGCCGCGCTGGCGACGGCGGAGCTGCCGCAGACGCTCAGGGTCGCCAACTGAGCCGATAAGGGATCATGAACCGGGATGGCTTCAACGCCGCGGGGCAATCAGCTCCGCGGCGTTGCGCATCGTCACGGGAAGGTCGTCGCCGATACCCAGCAGCTGGCCGGTGACCGGGTCCCAGACCGCCGCCCGGGCGGCCGCGGTCGGCTCGCGCAGCCAGCCGACCTGGCGCTCACAGCGCCATTCGCCGGCGCCCTCGCGGGCGCCGAACGTCAGCTTGAGGTCGATGCGGCCGGCATCGCGCAGCGGCGAGGCGCCCGTCACGGGCGGCAGCACGTCGGTGATGCGCTGGCGCTCGAGGTTGACCACCAGGTCGCGGACGAGCCCGTGCCGGTCCGCCTCGCTGCCCGACCATGCGTCGGCCGCGGGCAGCTCGGCCAGCCATGAGCGGCGGCCGTCAAGGGCGTCGGGTTCCCCGCGCCGCGCGCCGCGCAGCAGCGGACGTCCTTCCCAGGCCACCTCGACCAGGTCCGCCTCGAGGGCCGGCACCGGCAGGGCACCCAGCTCGAGCAGCGTCTCCAGCGGCTGCTGCAGCGTCGCGATCGCCTCGCGATCGACAACCAGCACCTGGCCATGGCGGCGGGCCGGCGCCCGCGTATCGTCGAGCGGGGGGCCGAAGGAGACCGCTGCGAAGGTGGCCAGGTCGCCGGTGGCCAGGCCGCCGGTGGCGCCAGTGGCGCCGGCCAGGTGCGGCCGCAGCCCGGCGCCCTCCAGCGTCACGCGCCGCCACGGCGGGTCCAGCTGCCAGCGCGCCGACAGTTCGACGGCCTGCTCCGGTGGGGCCAGCTCGCGCACGGCGGCCTCGCCGACCTCGTGGATCAGCACGCGCACGGCGGAGGTCGAGGCCAGCAGCCACGGTCCACCGGGGTCCTGCCGCCGGCGGTCGTCGTAGAGCGCCTGGTAGCGCTCGGCGACCGGGTCCAGCTCCAGCGACCCGACCGGCGCCGCCAGCCACCACGCGCCGTCGCGGCGCTCGAGGCTGGCGTGCGCGCCCTCTCCCTCGATGCGGATGCGCTCGGCTCCCTCCGCCCGCAGTCCCGGCAGCACCGCGCGCGAGCGCATCGCGTCCGGCAGGCCGGCCAGGCGGTCGCGCAGGGACAGGGGCACGGTGAAGCAGAACCGGCGGCCGGCGCCGGAGGCATAGCGGTTCCCGCTTACGGGATTGACCGCGCCCAGGGCGAAGTCGACGGTCGAGCCGTCGGCGCGCCGCACCACGACCTGCACCGCTTCCGGCCCGTTGAAGGCATAGCGCCGGTCACCCGGGACCGTGCCGGGCAGCAGCGGGCCGCCGCGGGCCGCCAGCAGCGTGTCGATGAGGGCGGCGGCTGCGCGCTGGTCCACCTCGTCGACCAGGGACCCGCCCAGCGCCCAGGCTCCCGACGGCAGGCGGTCCAGGCGGCAGGCCTGCCCGCGGACATTGACCAGCAGCGCGTCGACCGGCGACGACGACGGCGGCAGCAGGGAACCGCCCAGCACCGCCGAGCCGGCGCGCGGCGCCGCGCGCGTGCTCCACAGGAAGGCGCCGGCAGCCACGGCGACCGCGAGCAGCGCCAGGGACGCGAGCTGGGGTCCGCGCAGGCGCCGGCTCACGCCTGCGCTCCGGGTTCGCGCCGGCGCTTGAGCATCACGCCCAGGGCCAGGCTGCCCACCAGCAGTGGCCAGCCGAGGATCGCACCCCAGCCGTAGATCTCCTTCTGGGACTGCGTCAGGACCACCGGCTGGTGCAGGGGATCGCGGCCGCGGACCTGGATGAGGGCATCTTCCCGCGCCAGCCAGCCCAGGATGTTCAGGAGCAGGTCCCGGTTGGCGTCGAGGTTGATGGTCGCGTTGTTGAGGAATTCGGAATTGCCCACGACCACGAGCCGGCCCGGCCGCGAGCCGCCGCGCCGCGCCTCCAGCACCCAGCCGAACGGCAGCGGGCCGCGGCGATCGGTCGCCGGGTCGAACTCGGGGCGCCCGGTGAACATCGTGGCCGGGTCGGTCTCCGCCCAGCTCAGCTCGCCGGTGTTCAGGAGCGGGCCGCCGAAGAGCGTCGAGTCGGTTCCGGCGGTGCGCAGGATCGGTTGCGAGAGCGGGAACCGCGTCACCAGGCCGTGCAGGCTGTGGACGATCTCGTGGTGGCTGTAGGAGTCGATCACGGTCACCGTGCGCGGGCCCAGGCCCCGCTCCGCGGCCAGGCGGTCGGCATCGATGAGCACCTCTCCGGTCGGCACCAGGCGCCACGACTGCAGCCAGGCCGACCAGCCGGCCGGCGTGGGCGGATCCGTCAGCACCAGCACGGACCCGCCGCGGTCCAGGAAGGCGTCGATGGCCGCCGTCTCACCGGGCTCCGGGTCCAGGCGCGGGCCGGCCACGACCAGCACGTCGCAGCTCTCCGGCACGCGCGCGCCGCCCACCAGCGACAGCGGCCGCACGTCGTAGCCCTGGGCTCCCAGCGCCTCGGCGCAGGCGGCGTAGCCCGGGCGGTCGGTGTTGTCCAGCAGGTGCTCGCCGTGACCGGTCAGGAAGCAGGCCCGGGTCAGCCGACCGGCGGCAAGCCGGTAGACGGCGCCCAGCAGCGCGCTCTCTTCCGGCTGCACCAGCGTCGTGTAGCGGTCGCCCACCTCCACGACGACCGACCGCGCCGAACCCAGGTCGTACTTGCGGAACAGGTCGAGCTCGACCTCCGGGTCCACGACCTCGAAGCGGAACCGGCGCGAGCGCTGCGCGCAGCTCTTGAGCAGCGCCTCGGTCACGTCGCGCGCAGGGTCCAGCTTCTGGTAGAAGGCGTGCACCATGACGTGGTCGGCGCCCGTCGGCCCTTCACCGCCGGCGGCTTCCGGCGCCTTGCCGTCGAGCAGCTCGCCCAGGCGGTCGAGCACCTGCCCGCTCTGCGGCGCCAGGCTGTAGCGGCGGTTGCCCGTCAGGTCCCAGCTGTATGCGAAGCGCTCGCCGACCAGGTACAGCAGCAGGGCGACGACGACCGTCAGCAGGACCGGCAGCCAGGTGGACAGCCGGCGCGACGGCGGGAGCCGGCGGCCGGCGTGGACGGCCCAGGCCGCGACCAGCGCGATCGCCGACATCGCGACGAAATAGAGCACGTCCTGCGTGTCGATGACGCCGCGGCTGAACTGCTCGAAGTGCGTGAGGATCGAGAGTTCCTTCGCGACCGTGCCGGCCGGACCGGGCACGAAGCGCTCGAAGACGCCGACGATGAACAGCGCCAGCGAGGCCATGAACGCCAGGAAGTAGGCGACCACCTGGTGCGAGACCAGGCACGACGCCAGGAGCCCCCACGCCACCAGGCACGTGGCCAGCAGCGCCTGCCCGAGCACCGCGGTGAACGCCGGTCCCGCCTCGGGACGGCCGAAGGTCCAGACCGCCAGGATGTAGGCCGCGCCGGCGGCGATCATCGCCAGCGCCGCCAGCGAGCCGCCCAGCCACTTGCCCAGGATCCAGGTGCCGTCGCCGACGGGCCAGGAGGCCACCAGCTCGCGCCGGCCGGCGCGCAGGTCGGGCGACATCAGGCGCATCGACAGAGCCGGCAGCAGGAAGAGCAGGAAGAAGACGACGTTGGACACCAGCGGCCGGAACAGGCCCTCGGCCAGGTTGAGGAAGCTGCCGGCCGTCGGCGACTGCAGGGCCTGCAGCGACATCTCGCTGTAGCCGAAGACGAAGGTGGTGAAGAACAGCCCGACGGCGACGAGGAAGCCCGTCAGCACGACCGGCGCCACGGCGCTGTGGAAGAAGCCCGCCAGCTCGCGGCGGGTGATGGCGGCCAGCGTCCTCATGTCGGGCGCTCCTGGTCGCCCGCCCGGTCGGCCGCCCGGCCCGTGCCGCCCTCATCGCCCGTGCCGGCCCCGTCGCCGGTCGCATCCCCGGCCGGCGCGCCGGGACGCGGCGCCCCGCCGTCGGCGCCGGTCAGGCGCAGGAACAGGTCCTCCAGGCTCGGGCCCTTGTCATGGATGTTCTGCAGCAGGCCGCCGGCCCGCAGCACCGACTCGACCAGCCGCGGGCGGATCTCGACGGCGTTGCCGGCGATGTTCACCTCGGCCCCGGTCGCGGTCACGGTCACGTCCTCGACACCGGCCACGCGCGTCAGCGCGGCGGCGACCCGCTCGCGGTCGCCTTCCCACGAGAGCACCACCGTGCGAGCCGCCAGTCCCGCCGCCAGCGGGTCGGCCGCAGCCAGGCCCTCGCCCGTGCGCTCGGCAACCACCCGGCCGCGATCGAGGATGACGACACGCTCGCACAGCGCCGCCACCTCGCTGAGGATGTGGCTGCTCATCAGCACGGTACGGCGGCCCCGGAAGCCGCGGATCAGCTCGCGGATGCCCACGATCTGGTGCGGATCGAGGCCGCTGGTGGGCTCGTCCAGCACCAGCACGGGCGGGTCGCCCACAAGCGCCTGCGCCAGCCCCAGCCGCTTGCGATAGCCGTGCGAGAGGCGGCCGCTCAGGCGGTGCCGGACCTCGTGCAGGCCGCACTGCTCGACCAGCTGCTCGAGCTGCCCGCGCCGCTCCGTGCGCGGCACGCCCTTGATGTCGGCGACGAATTCGAGGGTCGACCACACGGACTGGTCGCCGGGAAGGGCCACGTGCTCGGGCATGAAGCCGACGGCGCGACGGGCCGCCAGCGGCTCCTGCGCCAGGTCGCGGCCGGCCACCATCGCGGTGCCGCCGGACGGCGCCAGCGAGCCGGTGAGGATCTTCATCACGGTGGACTTGCCGGCGCCGTTGGGCCCGAGCAGGCCCGCGATCTGGCCGGTCTCAACGCGGAAGGAGACGCCGGCCAGGGCCGGCACCCGCCCGTACCGACGCTCGAGCCCCTGCGCCTCGATCATCCCGTCACCTAGCGCGCCGTCCAGCGCAGCAGGCAGGCACCCCAGGTGAACCCGGCGCCGAAGGCGCAGAGTACCACCGTATGCCCCTCGCGCAGGCGGCCCTCGTCCACCGCCACGCGCAGCGCCGACGGGATGCTGGCGG
Source organism: Candidatus Krumholzibacteriia bacterium (assembly GCA_041908585.1). GTDB lineage: Bacteria > Krumholzibacteriota > Krumholzibacteriia > LZORAL124-64-63 > LZORAL124-64-63 > CAINDZ01. Next base: position 15,314 of record JAYRFB010000261.1, on the reverse strand, counting down.
AGGTGGTGTTGCCGAACCGGTCGATCGTGACCATCACCTTGCTGTCGGGCAATCCCAGGCGCTGCTGCGCCGCCTCGATGATCCGGATGTTGGCCTGGTGCGGCACGAAGAGGTCGACATCGGCACCGGTGAGCCCGTTGCGCTCGACGACCTCCGCGGTCACGCCGGCCATGCCCTTGACCGCGTACTTGTACACATCGCGGCCTTCCTGGTGGATGGTGTGCAGCCGCGCCGCCACCGACTCGGCCGAGGCGGGCATGCGGCTGCCCCCGGCGACCTGGTGCAGGAACCGGATGCCGACGCCGTCGACATGGTGGATGGCATCGATGATGCCGACGCGCTCGGGCTCGATGCGCTCGACGACGACCGCGCCGGCGCCGTCGCCGAAGAGGATGCAGCTGTTGCGGTCCTCCCAGTCGACGATGGAGGACATGACCTCCGTGCCGATGACGAGGATGCGTTGCGCGTGGCCGGCCTCGACCTGGGCCCGCGCGTTCTGCAGGGCGAAGACGAAGCCGCTGCAGGCTCCCTCCAGGTCGTAGCCCCAGGCATTGACCGCGCCCAGCTCGTGCGCGATGAGGCAGGCCGTGGCGGGGAAGACCATGTCCGGCGTGACCGTGGGGACGATGATCTGGTCGACCTGTTCGGCGGTGACGCCGGCGTGTTCGAGGGCCTGCCTTGCCGCGAGGATCCCGTGCACGGAGGCGCCGGTGCCGCGCGAGACGATCCGCCGCTCGCGGATGCCCGTGCGCTCGACGATCCAGGCGTCGTCCGTCTCGACCATCTTCTCAAGGTCGGCATTCGTCAGGCGATGTTCGGGGAAGCTCATGCCGACGCCGGTGATGCCGGCGGTGTACAGCGTCCTGGGGGCCATGCATTCCTCCCTGGCTGACCCTGGGATCGGTGCGCGCCGGGCAGCCGGCGGGCGGCGGCAACCGGCTGGGGCAGGCTGAGGCGGGCGCGCTGGGGCGCGGCGCCGCGGTGCGGTGTGTGCGGCCTGAAGTTAGGCCATTTCCAGCCACCGGGCAACCGGGAATCCGGGTGCGAAAGCCCCCGCGGGCGGATGCCCGCGGGGGCCGGTAAGTGGACGAGAGCCGCAGCCGGTTTCGGTCGGGCGCCCGCGCCTGAGCGCAGCCGCCCCGGAGGCGGACGACGGCGAAGTGGAACCGTGGTCCCTACTTCTTGTCCTCGTCCGCCGCCTTGTCCTTCTCCCGATCGGCGGCTTCCTGCGCCTGCTCGGTGAACGACGCGATGGCTTCCTTCTTCTGCTCGGCCTGCAGGACCTTGCGGGCGCGGGCGCGCTTGCGCGAGTCCTTGACCTTCGGGCGCGCGGTCCCGTCGACCAGCTCGAGGATCACCAGCTCCGCGTTGTCGCCCAGGCGCGGGCCCACGCGCAGGATGCGCGTGTAGCCGCCGGGACGCTCGGCGTAGCGGGGCCCGATCTCCGCGAACAGCTTCTGCAGCACGACCGGCTCGTTGACCTTGCGCGCGGCGATGCGGCGCGAGTGCAGGTCGCCCTTCTTGGCGAAGGTGATCAGCCGCTCGGCCACCGCCCGGGCCTCCTTGGCCTTGGGCGCCGTCGTCTGGATGCGCTCGTGCTTGAACAGCGAGGTCACCAGATTCCGGTACATCATGTTGCGGTGAGCCTGGGTCCGGCTGAACTTCCGCAGGGTGCGATTGTGACGCATGACTCGAATCCATCCTTCTGTCGAACGAACCGGCGGCCCGCCGGCCGCGCAGGTAAGGGTCTGCCGGCCGCGGCCGGTTACGAACCGGAGATCTCGCGCACGCGCTCGGCGATCTCGGGCGGGAACGACATCCCGAAGCCGAGGTCCATGCCCTCGAGGATCTCGCCGATCTCGTTCAGGCTCTTGCGCCCGAAGTTCCGGAACTTGAGCATCTCCTGCTCGGGCTTCGTCACCAGGTCGAAGAGCGTCTTGATGTGGCCGGACTTGAGGCAGTTGGCCGAACGGACCGACAGCTCCAGCTCCTCCACGTTGCGCGCCAGCAGCTCGACCAGGCGCTCCTGCTCCTCGTTGACCTCGGTCTCCTGGGCGTCGATCGGCGCCTCGTCGAAGTTGATGAACAGCTGCAGCTGGTCCTTCAGCAGCTTCGCCGCGTAGGCGACGGAGTCCTCGGGACGCACGGCGCCGTTCGTCGTGATGCCCATGATCAGCTTGTCGTAGTCGGTCCGCTGGCCCACGCGCGTGTCCTCGACGCGGAAGCTGACCTTGCGCACCGGAGAGTAGTTCGTGTCCAGCCGGATCACGCCGATCTTCTCGTCCGGCACGTTGTGCTGCTCACGGTCGACGTAGCCGCGACCGATGTCGATGAACATGCGCGCGGTGAACTTCTCGGCCTCCGTGAGCGTGCAGATCACGTAGTCCGGGTTCTCGATCACCAGGTCGGCATTGCCGCGGATCGCGCCGGCGGTGACCGGCCCGGGGCCCTGCACCTCGATGTGCGCCCAGTGCGAGGGCGCATCCGACATGCCGAACACGATGTTCTTCAGGTTCAGCACGATGTCCGTGACGTCCTCCAGGACGCCGGGCATGGTGCTGAGCTCGTGCTTGACGCCCTCGAACTGCACCGCGGTGATCCCGTGGCCGTGCATCGACGACAACAGGGTCCGCCGCAGGGCATTGCCCAGGGTGTGGCCGAAACCGCGCTCGAGGGGCGCGATCTCGACCTCGGCGAACGTCGACGACTGCGTCGCCCTGTTCACGCGGACGCCCTCGGGCATCATCATGTTGACCCACTTCATGTGTCTCCTCCACGCCAGCGGCCGGGGCCGGGCTTACTTCGAGTAGAGCTCCACGATCAGGTTCTCCTGGATCGGGATGGGCAGGTCACTCAGCTGGGGCTCGGACAGGAGCCGGCCCTCGAGCTTCTTGACGTCCGCCTCGACGAAGGGCAGCCGGTCGCGCTTGGCGTTGTCCTTGATGGAGGTCACGATCTGCGGGATGTTCTGGCTCTTGGGACGGATCGCGATCGTCTGGCCCACCCGCACCTGGCGGCTGGGGATGTCGCAGACGGCGCCCTCGACCAGCACATGCTTGTGCCGGATCAGCTGGCGCGCGGCGGCGCGGCTGGGCGCAAAGCCCATGCGGTAGACGACGCTGTCGAGGCGCTTCTCGAGCAGGTTGAACAGGTTCTCGCCCGTCGCTCCCTGCCTCCGGTTCGCCTCGGCGAAGTACAGGCGGAACTGGCTTTCCAGGACGCCATAGATGGAACGGACTTTCTGCTTCTCACGGAGCTGAAGCTTGTAGTCCGAGGGTTTACGCCCACGGCGACGGCCATGCTCGCCCGGCGCGTACGGCCGGCGCTCGATGGCACACGAGGCGCTGAAGCAGCGCTCGCCCTTGAGAAAGAGCTTCATCCCCTCACGCCGGCAAAGCTTGCACTTTGCATCGGTATACCTGGCCATTCCTTGAAACCTCCCAGACGGCCTCGGTTCTCAGGCGGGCCGCCCCTGTTCGGAAACTACAGCCGACGGCGCTTCTTGGGCCGGCAGCCGTTATGCGGGATCGCGGTGCAGTCCTTGATCCGGGTCACTTCGAGGCCCTCGGCCTTCAGGCTGCGGACCGCGGCCTCGCGGCCGGACCCGGGGCCCTTCACCCACACCTCGACCTTGCGCATGCCCTGGCCGATGACTTCCTGCGCGCAGAAGCGCGCCGCGAGCTGGGCGGCAAACGCGGTCGACTTGCGACTGCCCTTGTAGCGGCCCTGGTGCCCGCCGCTGGACCACGTGATCACGTTGCCCTGCAGGTCGGTCATGGTGATGATGGTGTTGTTGAAGCTCGACTTCACGTGGGCCACACCCACGGAATCCAGCTTCTTCTTGGCTTTCCGCGCCTTGCCCCGCTTGTCCTTGGCAGTCGACACGTCTTACCTCACTTCTTCTTGGCGCCGGGCCGGGACTTCGGCCCCTTGCGGGTCCGGGCGTTGTTCTTCGTGTTCTGGCCCCGGCACGGCAGCTTGCGCCGATGACGCAGGCCGCGATAGCTGCCGATGTCCATCAGCCGCTGGATGTTCATCGCGTGCTCGGTGCGCAGCGTGCCCTCGACCTGGTACTCCTTGTCGAGGATGCCGATGATCGACCTGGTCTGCTCCTCGGTCAGGTCGCGCGTCTTCGTCTCCGGGTCGATCTTCGCCTTCGTGCAGATCTCCAGGGCGCGGTGGTCCCCAACGCCATAGATGTACGTCAGCGACGTCCGGATCCTCTTGTTGGCAGGAATGTCAACACCTGCGATGCGTGCCACCACGGCTCCTTTCGCTCTTACCCGGCCCCTGCCGTCGTCGCGCCCTCGACGCGCCGCACCGCGGGACCCCTCTCAACCGACCTCGAACCCCGGGCCGATGCCTCAGCCCTGGCGCTGGTTGTGGCGCCGCGTGACGCAGATCACGCGCACGACGCCCTTGCGCCGGATCACCTTGCACTTCGGGCAGATCTTGCGGACCGAACTGCGCACCTTCATGGCTCTCTGCCTTTCCGATCAGGCCCGGTTGCGGGCCCCTTGCGCGGCCCGCGGGCCGCAGCCGTTGCCTACTTGTAACGGTACGTGATGCGGCCGCGCGTCAGGTCGTACGGCGACAGCTCCACGGTCACCTTGTCGCCGGGCAGGATGCGGATGAAGTGCATGCGCATCTTTCCCGAGACATGGGCCAGCACCACGTGCTGGTTCTCCAGCTCGACGCGGAACATGGCGTTGGGCAGGGCCTCGACGACCGTCCCCTCGACGCTGATGCCTTCTTCCTTGGCCATCCGTCCTCGCTTCCAGAACGCCTTCAGAACGCTGCCGGGCCGTCGCCCCGCCTCGTCAGGATCCGCGGACCGTCCGCCGTGACGGCCACCGTGTGCTCGAAGTGGGCCGACAGGCGACGGTCCGCCGTCAGGATCGTCCACTCGTCCCTGGCCGTGACCACCCGCTTGGTCCCGGCGTTGATCATCGGCTCGATCGCCAGGACCAGGCCGACTTCCATCACCGGGTCCGGCATCGTGTAGCACCGGAAATTCGGCACCTGCGGATCCTCGTGCAGGTTCCTTCCGATGCCGTGCCCCACCAGCGACTCCACCACGGAGAACCCGTTGGCGCGGGCGTGGCTCTCGATCTCGCTGCCGATCGCCGAGATCCGCCGGCCCGGCGCGATCGCGGCGATACCGCGCGCCAGGCATTCGCGGGTCACCGCGATCAGCCGCGAGGCCTCGTCGCCGACCCGGCCGACCGGGATCGTCTCGGCGGAGTCGGCGTGCCACCCGTCTCTGATGAGACCGATATCGATGCCGACGATGTCGCCCTCGACCAGGACCCGCGAGGAGGGGATGCCGTGCACCACTTCCTCGTTGACCGAGATGCAGGCAGACCCGGGGAACCCGTGGTATCCCTTGAAACTCGGGATACAGCCGGCTTCCCGGATCCTGGCTTCGATGGCTTCGTCGAGCTCTGCGGTGGTGACGCCGGGCGCCACCAGCTGGCGGATCTCGAGAAAGACAGACGCCAAAATCTCGGCGCTGGCCTGCATCTTGTCAACCTGATCGGCCGACTTCAACTGCATCCGCAACGCCCCCCGCGCCAAGGCCTTAGCCCAGCGCGGCCGCGATGCGGGCCGCCACCTGCTCCGGGGTGCCCAGGCCGTCGATCTCATGGAGCGGGTAACGCTCCTCGAGGGCCCAGGCCGCCGGGAGGGTCTTCTTGCGGAAGACCTCAAGCCGGTGCCGGATCGTCTCTTCCCTGTCGTCGGCCCTCTGGTAGAGGGCCGCCTTGCCCGGCCGCTGCGGGTCCTCGGCGCACCCGCAGAACGGACAGAACTTCGGTTGCACCGGCCCGAATCCCTTGAGGTTCATGACCTCGTTGCAGGACCGGCAGGTGATGCGACCTTCGAGGCGGCGGACGATCTCCTCGGCCGGCGCGTTCAGCACCAGCACCGCGTCCACGGCCTGGCCCAGGTCGTCCAGCAACCCGATGAACGCCTCCGCCTGCACCGCCGTGCGGGGGAAGCCGTCGAGCAGCCAGCCCCGCTGCACGTCGGATTGCGAGAGCCGATCGCGCACCAGGTCCATCATCAGCTCGTCGGAGACCAGGTCCCCGGCATTCATGACCGCGTGCACCTTGAGGCCCAGCTCGCTGCCGCTGCGGATCGCCATGCGCAGGATGTCGCCCGTCGAGATATGGACGCACCCCTTGCTCGTGACGATCGCGTGGGACTGCGTGCCCTTGCCGACTCCCGGCGGCCCCATGATGACGACGTTCACGCGCTACCTCCGCGCCCGCAGGCGGCCCTTGGTCATGAAGCCGTCGTAGTGGCGCATGACGAGGTGCGACTCGATCTGCTGCAGCGTGTCCAGCGCGACGCCGACGACGATCAGCAGGCCGGTGCCGCCGAAGTAGAACGGCACGTTCAGCAGCTTGATCAGCAGGTCGGGCAGCACCGCGATCAGCGCCAGGAAGACGGCGCCGGGCAGGGTGACGCGCGACAGGACACGGTCGATGTACTCGGCGGTCTTCTTGCCCGGGCGCACGCCGGGGATGAAGCCGCTGTTCTTCTTCATGTTGTCCGCCAGGTCCACCGGGTTCAGCACGACGGCCGTGTAGAAGTAGGCGAACAGGATGATCAGGACCGAGTAGACCAGCACGTAGATCGGGTGCGGCGGGCTGAACACCCGGCTCAGGCCCATCAGGAACCCGCTGTCGGGGAACATGTTGCCCAGGGTGGCCGGGAACATGATGATCGACTGGGCGAAGATGATGGGGATCACGCCGGCGGTGTTGACCTTCAGCGGAATGTGCGTGTTCGCCCCGCCGTAGACGCGGCGGCCCACGATCTTCTTGGCGTACTGGACCGGGATCTTCCGCTGGCCCTGGGTGATCGCGATGATGCCCGCGATGACCACCAGCATGAAGGCCGCCAGCAGGATGGCCACGACGATGTGCATGTCGCCGCTGCGCAGCTGCTGGAACGTGTTGAGGATGTCGGTCGGGTAGCGGGCGACGATCCCGATGAAGATGATCAGCGAGATGCCGTTGCCGATGCCCCGCTCGGTGATCTGCTCGCCCAGCCACATGACGAAGACCGTGCCCGCGGTCAGCGTGATCGCCGTCATGATCTTGAACGCGAAGCCGGGGTTCGCGACGATGCCGCCGGACATCTGCTCGAGGCCCGTGGCCATGCCCAGGGACTGGATCAGCGCCAGCACCACCGTGCCGTACCGGGTCAGCTCGTTGATCTTCTTGCGGCCCTGCTCGCCTTCCTTCGCCATCTTCTCGAAGTAGGGCACCACGGCCTGCAGCAGCTGGAAGATGATCGAGGCGCTGATGTAGGGCATGATGCCCAGGGCGAAGATGGTCGCATTGCTCAGGCCGCCGCCCGAGAACATGTCGTACAGGTTCAGCAGGCCGCCCTGGGTATCGAAGAACTGCCTGAGGGCCTCGCGGTTGATGCCCGGGGTCGGGACGTGCCCGCCCAGCCGGTACACCAGCAGGATCAGGCCGGTGAACAGGAGCCGGCGCTTGAGCTCCGGGATCCTGAACATGCTCTGGTAACTGCCGCTGATGTTCAAGAGAACGCTTCCTTCGGTTAGGACGTTTCCGCGTCCGCGGGACGAGCCGCGGGCCTACGCCTTCACGGTGACCGAGCCGCCGGCGGCCTGCACGGCGGCCACGGCCGCCTCGCTGGCCTTGGCCACCTCGATCTGCAGCGACTTCTCGATCTTGCCGCGCGCCAGGAGCTTCACCGGGCGGTCGACATGCTTGATCAGCCCGGCCATGGCCAGGGCGTGCGCGTCGACCTTCGAGCCGGCCTCGAAGTGCTCGTTGATCACGTCCAGGTTCACCAGCTGGAAGCTCTTGCGGAACACGTTGACGAAGCCGCGCTTGGGCAGCCGGCGGTTCAGCGGCATCTGGCCGCCCTCGAACCAGGCCGGGATGCCGCCGCCCGCGCGGGCCTTCTGGCCCTTGTGACCCTTGCCGGCGGTCTTGCCCTGACCCGACCCGGTGCCGCGCCCGAGGCGCTTGCGATCCCGGTTCGCGCCCTTGGGAGCGCCGAGGTTGTTCAGCTTCAGCATCGTCACTTCACCTCTTCCACGGTCACGAGGTGGCGCACCTTGAACGCCATGCCCCGGATCTGGGGGGTATCGTTATGGATCACCGACGTCTGGTTGCGCTTGATGCCGAGCGCCTCGATGATCCGGCGGTGCTTCTCGGGACGACCGATGATGCTCCGCACCTGCGTGATCTTGATCTTCGCCTCAGCCATGGCCTAGGCCTCCTTGGGTCCGGTGCCGGACGCGGCGGCGCGGCGCTCGAAGCCGAGCACCTCGGGCACGGTCAGGCCGCGCTTGGCGGCGAACTCCTCGACCGTGCGCAGCTGGCGCAGGCCGTCCATGGTCGCCTTGACCACGTTGTTCGGGTTCCGCGAGCCGAGCTGCTTCGTCAGGATGTTCTTGACGCCCGCCGCCTCGAGGATGGCGCGCACGCCGCCGGCAGCGATGACGCCGGTACCGGGCGACGCGGGCTTCAGGAGCACGCGGCTGGAGCCGAAGCGGCCGATCACCTCGTAGGCGATCGTCTCCTTCTGGATGGGCACGCTGATCTGCGCCGCGCGGGCCGCCTCGCCGCCCTTGCGGATGGCGTCGGCGATCTCGTTGGCCTTGCCCATGGCGACGCCGACCTTGCCCTTGCCGTCGCCGACGGCGACGATCGCGGCAAAGCTGAAGCGCCGGCCGCCCTTGACGACCTTGGCCACGCGGTTGATGCTGATCACGTTCTCGTGCAGGTCCGAGCCGGCCTGGTCGCCGCCCTCGCGCGGGCCGCCCGAACGGGGACCGCGGTCCCCGCCGGGGCCGTCACCGCGGCCACGGCCACCGCGACCGCCCGGCCCACCGGGGCCGCCGGGCCCGCCGGGGCCGCCGAAACCGCCGCGCCCGCCGCCGCCGGGACCACGCCCGCCGCCACCAGGACCACCCGGGCCACCACGTCCGCCGCGGTTGGCATCGCCGCTTCTCTGATTGTCGAATCCCGCCATCTGACTGCTCCTGTCTCGCTCGCCGGCCGCAGCCGGCAAGGACTAGACCTCGAGGCCGCCGTCCCTGAGCCCGCGGGCCAGGGCGGCCACCCGACCGTGGTACAGATAACCGCTGCGGTCGAAGACCACGCGTTCGATCCCCTTCGACTTGGCCAGCTCCGCCAGGGCCCGGCCGACGCCGTAGGCCACCGCGCACTTCCCGGTCACGCCCTCGGGCGCCGCCACCTCGGCGACCTTGCTGCCGTCGCAGGCGGCCAGCGTGTGCCCGACCGAGTCGTCCACCACCTGGGCGTAGATATTCTTGTGGCTGCGGAGGATCGAGATCCGCGGCCGCTCGGCGCTGCCGGACACCTTCTTGCGGATGCTGACCTTCCGCTTGGCCCGGATCTCACGCCGCTTCTTGCTGATGCTGCTCATCGTCCCTCACCTCTGCGCCGGGCCGGTGCCCCGCGCGGCTTGCCGCCGTCGGCCCGCGCGCGGGCCGCTTCCGTTCAGGCTACTTGCCCGCCGCCTTGCCGGCCTTGCGGATGATGTCCTCGCCCACGTACCGGATGCCCTTGCCCTTGTACGGCTCGGGCTTGCGGAACGCGCGGATCTCCGAGGCGACCTGGCCGACGCGCTGCTTGTCCACACCCGAGACCTCGATGTGCGTCTGGTCCGGGCAGGTGATCTTGATGTCGGCCGGGATCGGGTACTCCAGCGGGTGGCTGAACTGCAGCTGCAGGTCCAGCGCCTGTCCCTTGACCGCGGCACGATAGCCGACGCCCACGATCTCGAGCGACTTCTTGAAGCCCTCGGTCACGCCGGTCACCTGGTTCGCGATCAGGGCGCGCACCAGGCCATGACGGGCCCGCATGGTCTTGGAGTCGTCCGGCCGCGTGATGTACAGCTTGCCGTCCCTCTGCTCGAAGCCGAGGCCGGCAGGGATGTGCTGCCGGTGCTCGCCCTTCGGGCCCTTGACCACCGAGGTGGTGCCCTCGATCGCCACCGTCACTCCGGACGGCAGGGCGATGGGGTTCTTGCCAATGCGCGACATTTCCGTTTTCCTCCGCAAACTGCCGCAGCCGGACCGGCTGAAGCGGTGCCGGTTGCTACCAGATCTCGCAGAGCACTTCGCCGCCGATGCCACGCATCCGGCACTGGTGCCCCGTCAGGATCCCCTGGTTCGTCGACAGGATCGAGATGCCGTATCCGCCGCACACCTTGGGGATGCCGTCCTTGCCCGCGAAGATGCGACGACCGGGGCGGCTCACGCGCCGGATGCCCTCGATCACGCCGATGCGCTGCCCGTCCCGAAGCTGGTACTTCAGGAAGAGGCGCAGCGTGCCCTGGGCGTTGTCGTCCAGCACCTCGTACTTCTCGATGTAACCCTGCTGCACCAGAACGTCGGCCACGGCCTTCTTCTGGTTCGACGCGGGAATCTCGACCCGACGATGGCCCGCCTGCGTGGCGTTCCGGATGCGGGTCAGCATATCCGCGATGGGATCGGTCATGCTCATGTTCACCTGCTCCTGGACTGCCGTTACCAGCTGGCCTTGACGACACCCGGGATGTCGCCGTTCAACGCGAGTTGCCGGAAGCAAAGCCGGCAGAGGCCGAAGCGACGGATGAAGGCCCGCGGACGCCCGCAGCGACGGCAGCGGTTGTAGGCCCGCACCTTGAACTTGGGCGTGCGCTGGGACTTGGCGATCAGCGATTTCTTGGCCAAAACTCGTTCCTCCTTAGCGCCGGAAGGGCATGCCCAGCAGGCGCAGCAGCTCACGGCCCTCTTCGTCGTTCATGGCGGTGGTGACGATCGTCACGTTCATGCCGCGCGGCTCGTCCACCTTGTCGTAGTCGATCTCCGGGAAGATCAGCTGGTCCTTGAGGCCCAGCGTGTAGTCGCCCGAACCGCTCAGGCGCGCAGGCAGTCCGCGGAAGTCGCGGATGCGCGGCAGCGACACGTTGATGAAGCGGTCCAGGAACTCCCACATCCGGCGATCGCGCAGCGTGACGCAGGCGCCGATCTGCATGCCCTGCCGGATCTTGAAGTTCGAGACCGACTTGCGGGCCTTCGTCTTCACGGCCTTCTGGCCCGTGATCGTCTCCAGGTCCGCACACGCCGCGTCGAGCAGCTTCGGGTTGTTGGGCGCGCGGCCCAGCCCCATGTTGATCACGACCTTGACCGGGCGCGGGATCTGCATCGGGCTCGAGTACTGGAACTTCTCCTGCAGGGCCGGCACGACGCTCGACTCGTACTTGACCCTCAGGTTGGGCTTCGCTGCAGCAGCCATGTCTCTTTCCTTCCGGCAGCGCCCGGGAGTCGGGCACTGGTGGTTCCAACGGCCTGTCGACGGGTCCGTCAGTCGTTGATCATGTCGCCGCTCTTGCGGCTCACGCGCGCGCGGCTTCCGTCGCTCAGGACCTGACTGCCGATGCGGGTCGGCTTGCCCGTCTTGGGGCAGACCAGCATCACGTTCGTGGCGTTGATCGGCGCTTCCTTCTCGATGATGCCGCCCTGGGGCAGCGACTTCGAGGGGCGCGTGTGGCGCTTGATCAGGTTGACCTTCTCGACGATGATCCGGCCCTTGTCGGGGAAGACCTTCAGGATCCGCCCTTCCTTGCCCTTGTCCTCGCCGCTGATCACGCGCACGGTGTCGTTCTTCTTCAGCCGCATCACAGCACCTCCGGCGCCAGCGAGACGATCTTCATGAACTTCTTGTCGCGCAGCTCGCGCGCCACGGGCCCGAAGATGCGGGTGCCCACCGGCTCCTGCGTGTCGGCGGCCAGGATCACGGCCGCGTTGTCGCTGAAGCGGATGTAGCTGCCGTCCTTGCGGCCGATCTCCTTGCGGGTGCGCACGATCACGCACTTGACGACCTGCCCCTTCTTCACGTTGCCGTTGGGGATGGCCGACTTGACGGCAGCGACGATGATGTCGCCGACCCGGGCGTAGCGCCGCTTGGAGCCGCCCAGCACGCGGAAGCACTCGACGACCTTGGCGCCGGAGTTGTCCGCGACGATCAACCGTGTCGATTCCTGAATCATGTCACCAGTCCTTCGACTTTCCCGGCCGCCTGGGCGGCCTCTGCCCGGGGCTGTGCCCCCGTGGACGACGCGTCCGGCCGGCTGCCCGGCCCACCAGGACTACTTGGCCTTCTCCATGATCTCCGCGACCCGCCAGCGCTTGGTCTTGGAGAGCGGCCGGATGGCCATGACCTTCACCACGTCGCCCTCGCGGCACTCGTTGGCCTCGTCATGGGCCACCAGGCGCGTGGTGCGGGTGATGATCCGCTTGTACAGCGGGTGCGGGAACCGGCGGCTGACCGTGACGACCACCGTCTTGTCCATCTTGCTGGACACGACCTGGCCGATGCGGACGGCTCTCAGATTGCGTTCGGTGTTGGCCATCGTTCCTCTCCCTGGCTCCGGTCGCGCCCGCCGGCGCGGTCGGGTCCCGGTTTCCGCGCCTACCGGGCGCCCTTCTTCTGGTTGATGACGGTCTTGAGGACCGCGATTTCACGACGCGTCTGGCGGACCCGCAGGGGGTTGTCCAGGCGCCGCATGTTGAGCTGGATCCGCAGATTCATCAGCTCCTCGGACTTCTCGCGCACGCGGCTCTCGAGTTCCTCGACGGCCAGGTCACGCAGATCGTGGGCCTTCTTCATGGCTTATTCCCCTCCGCGGCTGATGACCCGCGTCTTGAACGGCAGCTTCGCGGCGCCGAGGGCAAGGGCTTCCTTGGCCAGGGCGTGGTCGACGCCGTTGATCTCCAGGAGCACCCGGCCGGGCTTGACGACGGCCACCCAGTACTCGGGCGCACCCTTGCCCTTGCCCATGCGGGTCTCGGCCGGCTTCAGCGTGATCGGCTTGTCCGGGAACACGCGGATCCACACCTGGCCGACGCGCTTCATGCGGCGCGTGACGGCGACGCGCGTGGCCTCCAGCTGGCGGCTGGTCAGCCAGCCCGCGCCGACGGCCTGCAGGCCGTAGTCCCCGAAGGCCACCGTCGCGCCGCGGCTGGCCACGCCGCGGTTGCGGCCCTTGAACATCTTCCGGTACTTTGTGCGCTTCGGCATCAACATGGCTCGTCGACCTCTTCTTCTTCAGGCGCTGGCGACGCGCGCCACCGCTTTCGGGTTCACCGGGGCGCTGCCGCGGTCAGGCGCGCTGCTCCACGACCTGCTTGCGCAGGGACTCCTTGAACTCGGCCGGGAAGATCTCGCCCTTGCAGATCCAGACCTTCACGCCGATGGCGCCGTACGGGGTGCGCGCGGTCGCCACGCCGTAGTCGATGTCCGCCCGCAGGGTGTGCAGGGGCACGCTGCCGTCGTGATAGGTCTCGACACGCGCGATCTCGGCGCCGCCCAGGCGACCCGCGCAGCGGATCTTGATGCCCTTGGCGCCCATCCGCATCGCGGTGGCGATCGACTTCTTCATGGCGCGACGGAAGGCGACGCGGCCCTCGAGCTGCGCGGCGATGTGCTCGGCCACCAGCGGCGCGCTCAGTTCGGGCTTCTTCACTTCCTCGACGTCCAGCTTCACGTTCTTGCCGAGCATCTTCTGCAGCTCGGCGCGGAGCTGGTCCGCCTTCTGCCCCTTCTTGCCGATCACAACGCCGGGCCGGCTGGTCGCCACGATGATGATGACCTTCTCGCGGAAGCGCTTGATCTTGATCGACTCGACGCCCGCCGCGCCGACGCGCGCCTGGACGTACTTCCGCACCAGGAGGTCCTCGTTCAGCCAATCGGCGAAGTGCCGGTCGTTGAACCAGGTGGCGTTCCAGTCCTTGACGATTCCCAGCCGGAACCCGATCGGATGTGTCTTCTGACCCATGGTCTTCCTTCCTCAGCGCCGGTTGCCTGGTGGGCCCGTTGGGGCTTCCCGGTCCGGCTCGGCTTCCCGTTGGCGGCCAGGCCGCCGCTCGCTCGATCGCTCAGACGTCCGCCGCCACCGTGATGTCGACGTGCGCCGTCCGCTTGAAGATGCTGTAGGCGCGGCCCTGCGAGCGCGGACGGATCCGCTTCATCGTCGGGCCCTCGTCGATGCGGATCTCCTTGACGAAAATCCGCTGGTTCGGCAGCGGGTGCTCGCCGTCGTCCTGGAAGCGGACGTTGGCCGCGGCCGAGAGCATGACCTTGCGCAGGATCGGCGAAGCCTTCTTCTGCGTGAGGGCCAGGATGCTCAGGGCCTCGTCCACGTTCTTGCCCCGGATCAGATCGGCCACCAGCCGCGCCTTGCGGGCCGAGATCCGGATGTGAAAGGCTCTGGCGCGTGCCTCCATCGTGGTACCTCCGCTACTTCTTCTTGCTGGTGTGCCCGCGGTACGTGCGCGTCGGGGCGAATTCGCCCAGCTTGTGCCCGACCATGTTCTCCTGCACGTAGACCGGCACGAACTGCTTGCCGTTGTGCACGGCGATCGTGTGCCCGAGGAACTCGGGGGCGATCGTCGAGCGCCGCGACCAGGTCTTGATGACCCGCTTCTCGCCGCGGCTGTTCAGCGCCTCGACCTTGGTCATGAGGGCTTCCTGGATGAAGGGGCCCTTCTTGATGGAACGCGCCATGGTTCCGAACCTTTCCTTTCCTAGCCCTTGGCCTTGCGGCGCCGCACGATGAAGTTGTCCGACGGCTTCTTCTTGCGAGTCTTCTTGCCCTTGGTCGGCTTGCCCCACGGCGTCACCGGGTGGCGGCCGCCGCTGGTGCGGCCCTCGCCGCCGCCGTGCGGGTGGTCGACCGGGTTCATGGCCACGCCGCGCACCGTCGGGCGGATGCCCAGCCAGCGCGAGCGCCCGGCCTTGCCGCTGACCACGTTCTCGTGCTCCGCGTTGCCGACCTCGCCGATGGTGGCGTAGCAGCGCTTGTGCACCATGCGCACCTCGCCGCTCGGCAGGCGCAGCGTGACGTACTCGCCTTCCTTCGCCATGACCTGCGCGAACGAGCCGGCGCTGCGCGCCATCTGCCCGCCCTTGCCCAGGTTCAGCTCGATGTTGTGCACCATCGTGCCCAGCGGGATCCGCTCCAGCGGCAGGGCGTTGCCCGTGTTGAACGGGGCGTCCGGCCCGGCAACGATCTGCGCGCCGACCTCGAGGCCCTTCGGCCAGAGGATGTAGCGCTTCTCGCCGTCGAGGTAGTGCAGCAGGCAGATGCGGGCGCTGCGGTTCGGATCGTACTCGATGCTGAAGACCTTCGCCGGCACCTCGTGCTTGTTCCGCTTGAAGTCGATCCGGCGGTACTGGCGCTTGTGGCCGCCGCCCTTGTGCCGGCACGTGATGCGGCCGAAGTTGTTGCGGCCGCCGGTGCTCGGCAGCGGCTCG
>JAYRFB010000260.1:0-14443 GCA_041908585.1 Candidatus Krumholzibacteriia bacterium | reverse complement strand
CGCCGCCGCCAGTTCATAGGTGACACCACCGTCGATCTCGAGCCAGACGGTCTCCCCGTCGCGCCGGACGGCCAGCAGCCGGGCGTCCCTTGTGGGGAGGCCCGGCTGCGGCGCCGGTGAGGTGGAGGAGGCGTCGTCGCCGCTTCCGTCGTCGTGCAGGCCGGCTTCTCTCCGGCTGGCGTTCTGCCAGGTCGAGTCCTGCCGGCGGCCCGGGTGCAGGGGCCGTTTCGGCAAGGGGCTCAGCTCCCGGCGCCGGCCGAGGCGGCCGGCTTGGCGGCCGGTCGGGCCGCGTCGGGCCGCGCCGACGGATCGATCTTCGCGGCCCCGCCATCGGCCTTGGCCTCGGCAGGCGCCGCGGCGTTCGCCCCCGCGCCGACGCCGAAGTGGCGGAAGACCTCGACCTTGATCTTCTCGTACAGGTCGGGGTTCTCCTTCAGGAGCCCGCGCACGTTGTCGCGGCCCTGGCCCAGGCGCTCTTCGCCATAGCTGTACCAGGCGCCGGACTTCTGGATGATGTTGGCAGCCACGCCGAGGTCGATCAGGTCGCCTTCCTTGCTGATGCCGTCGCCGTAGAGGATGTCGAACTCGGCCTTCTTGAACGGGGGCGCGACCTTGTTCTTGACCACCTTGACGCGGACCTGGTTGCCGACCACGTCCTCGCCCTGCGTGATGGCGCCGATGCGCCGGATGTCCAGCCGCACCGAGCTGTAGAACTTCAGCGCGTTGCCGCCGCTCGTCGTCTCGGGATTGCCGAACATGACGCCGATCTTCATGCGGATCTGGTTGGTGAAGATCACCAGCGTGTTGGTCTTGCTGATGGTGCCCGTCAGCTTGCGCAGGGCCTGCGACATCAGGCGCGCCTGCAGGCCGACGTGCTGGTCGCCCATCTCCCCCTCGATCTCGGCGCGCGGCACCAGCGCAGCCACCGAATCGATGACCACGACGTCCACCGCGCCCGACCGCACCAGCATCTCGGTGATCTCGAGCGCCTGCTCGCCGGTGTCCGGCTGGCTGACCAGCAGGTTGTCGATGTCCACGCCGAGCTTGCGGGCATAGACCGGATCCAGCGCGTGCTCGGCATCGACGAAGGCCGCCGTGCCACCGGCCTTCTGGCAGTTGGCGATGGCCGACAGGCAGACGGTCGTCTTGCCCGAGCCCTCGGGCCCGAAGATCTCGCAGACGCGGCCCTTCGGCAGGCCGCCGATGCCCAGGGCGATGTCCAGCGACAGGCTGCCGGTCGAAACCGCGTCGAACTGGTCGAAGATCTTGTTCTCGCCCAGCAGCATCAGCGCGCCCTTGCCGAACTGCTTCTCGATCTGGGCGCGGGTCAGCTCGAGGGCCTTGGCGCGCTCTTCCTTCGCGCGATCCTCGGGGCCGCCCTTGGCGGCGGTGCTCTTCACTTGCGCCATGCTCTTGTCTCCTGTGGTCGCGCGCCGGCGGCGGCCGCTCCCGGTTCGTGGTTCGCGGGGGCTCCGGCCCCGGTCCTGGCTCCAGCCATCACCGATGCCGATCCTGCCGCCCGCAGCCGGCCTCCCTGCCGCCGGCCTGCCCGTCGTCGATTGCGGCGGCAACATAGCACGGCGCCCAAAGGGCTGGCAACAGGTTTATTCGCCTTTTTTTCGCAGCCCGTAGGTCGCCAGCTCGGTGTGCCGCGCGCCCTGCGGCCGCAGGTCGCTGGCCAGCAGGCTGAAGCGCTCGACGGGCAGGTGCGGCAGTCCACCCAAGTCGATGTCCAGTATCGACTTGATCTGTGCAGCCTCCAGCGGTTCGCGAACCCTCGCCAACGTCAGGTGCGGGTGCGCGGGCCGCGTGTCCTGCGGGCCGGCGGGCCAGGCGGCCTCGCTCGCCGTGCGGACCCGGCGGGCCAGGTCGGCGATCGGCTCCGAGCCCCCGAACTGCAGGAACAGGACCCTCGGCCGCCGCAGGTCCGGAAAGCCCCCCCAGCCCGCGGGCACCAGCGGCGGCGGGCGATCCATCACCAGCTCGCAAAGGCGTGATCGCAGGTCTTCGAGGCGCCCGGCAGGCCAGTCGCCGAGGAACTGCAGCGTCAGGTGCCAGGTGTGCGGGGCGGTCCAGCGCACGGCCACGCGGGCGGCCGCGGCGTCCAGCCGGCGCGACAGCTCCGCGGCAAGCTGTTCCCCGCAGGGGACGGCAACGAAGGCGCGCGTGGTCGGCGTGGTCACCTCAGACCCGCCACCAGGTGTCGCCAAGGTCCCAGGGCGAGAGGGCATCGCCGTCCTCGAGCGATCGCCGGAGCGCGTCGAGCGCCGCGGCGGTGGCCAGCAGTCGGTTGCGGGCGCGGTCGCCGGGAAAGCGCAGCTGCTGTGCGAAGGTGGCCACCGGCGTCGCCACCGCCAGCCAGGTGGTGCCGACGGGCTTGTCGGCGCTGCCGCCGCCCGGGCCGCTGATGCCGCTGACGGCGATGGCGATGTCGGCTCCCGTCCGCTCGCGGGCGCCCGCCGCCATCGCCCGCACGGTCGCCTCGCTGACGGCGCCGTCGGTCGCGAGCGTCGCGGCCGGCACGCCCAGCTGCGCCCGCTTGACCTCGTCGGCATAGGCGATGATCCCGCCGCGAAAGCACGCCGAGGCGCCGGCGACGCCGGTCAGCGCGCCACCGACCAGGCCGCCGGTGCACGATTCGGCCACCGCCAGCGAGCGACCGCGCCGGACCGCCAGGGCGACGACCGCCGACGGCAGGTCCGTCGCGTCGCGCGCGAAGACCAGCCGCCCGAACTCCGCGTCGAGCCTGCGGCCGGCCTCCGCGAGGTCCGCCTGGTCGCCGGCGCCGGCCCGCACGCGGATGTCGACGCCCCAGTCGGACAGCCACCAGGACCAGTCCAGGCGCGGGAACGCCTCGCGCACGGCGGCGCAGCGCTTGACGAGCATCAGCTCCGGGTACTGGGCGGTGCGCCGTACGAGCGTGTCCCGCACCGTCGGCAGCGCGCCGTCGCGCTCCAGCCGCTCGACGACCGAAGGCAGAAGACCCTCCAGCTCCGGCGGCACTCCCGGCAGCAGCACGAACATCCGCCCGCGCAACCGGCCCACGAGTCCCGGCGCCGAGCCGACGGGATTGGCCAGCGCCGACAGGCCCCGCGGCACCTGGCACTGCCTGGCGGCGCCCGGGCTGCCGGCCACGCCGCGCCGCCGCCAGCGCTCCTCCAGCTGCGCGCGCACGTCGGGATCGTCGTCCAGCGGCACGCCGGCCCAGCCGGCCAGCGCGTCACGGGTCAGGTCGTCGGGAGTCGACCCCAGGCCTCCGGTCAGGAACACGAGATCGCCGGGCTCGGTCCGCTCCAGGGCCGCCCGGATGGCCGGCTCCAGGTCCGGCACCACCTGGATGAGCCCGCAGCGCAGCGCGTGCCCGCCCAGCGCCCGCTGGATGCGGCCGCTGTTGGTGTCGGCGGTGCGCCCCTCGAGCAGCTCGTCGCCGACCGCGATGATCTTGAAGCTCGCGCCGTCCGCGCTCACAGGCCCCACCCCGCCAGCAGGCGCGCCGTCAGGTGGGTGGCCAGGCAGGCCAGGATGCCGGCGCCGAGGTCGTCGGCCATGATCCCCACGCCGCCGCCGCCGCCCAGCCGCTCGAGCCGCCGTACGCCGAGCGGCTTGAGGATGTCGAAGAAGCGGAACCAGAGGAAGCCCGCCAGCCAGACCAGGGGACCGCCGGTCACGCCGAAATAGGTGACGATCATGCCCGCCACCTCGTCGATCACGACCAGCTTCGGGTCCTCGCCGTGCAGGCGCTCGAGCGCGCCGGCCACGGGCACGCCGATCGTCACGACGACGAACAGCAGCGCGGCCTGCACCGCCAATGGGATCGGGCCCCACATCGTCCACGCACCCCACCACATCAACGCGTAGAGCAGGCTGCCGGCGGTGGCAGGCGCGATCGGGGCGTAGCCGGCTCCGAAGAACGTGCCGATCAGGTGCAGCTGGAAGCGGAACATGCGGCGATCCTCTGTGCTCGGGGCGCGTCGGGGGCGCGTCGCTGGCGCATCACCGGCGCTTCGCTGACGCATCGTGAATCGGCCACGGCGTGGCGGTGCCGCCGGCTCGAGGCGGCATTATAGCGTGATGGCGCCGGCGGACCAAGGGTGACGGCGCGCTGCGGCACGGCCGCTCGGGTCGTGATGGCGCGCTTGACACTGCCCGGGGACCCGAGTAGATTGCGCCGCCAGATTGGACTTGCATCAAGAGTTCCCGGCGCCCTCACGGGCCCGGGACGGCAACCGAGCGGGAATCAGCCCGCCGCGGTGCCGCAGCCGACCTCGTGTCGGGCTGATGCGGGCGGAACCGTCGACGCGACGGGCTCCGTCAAAAATGGATCCGGCACCGGGCACCCGTTCCCGGCGCGGGTCCCCCGCCATCATCGCCTGCCAGCGCGCCGTCGCTCTTGATGTCGTTCCCCGAGGGGGCAACGGCATGGACTCGACCCGCACCGCCTTCCGTTCCATCGACAGCATCTGCAGCCGCGCCGGTCGCGGCCGCGCCGACGGCGAGCCGTTCGTCACCGCACTCGTGCAGTCGACCACCTTCTGCCGCGACGGCGTCGACAGCCGCGCGGCGCACCAGTACTCGCGTGTCTCGAACCCTACCGTGTCGGCGCTGGAGGAAGTGCTCGGCGAGCTCGAGGCTGCGCCGCCGGCCGCCTGCTTCGCCACGGGCCTGGCCGCCGAGACGGCGCTGCTGCTGGCGCTCCTGCGGGCCGGCGACCACGTCGTCTGCGGACGGGCCGTGTACGGAGGGACGACGCGCCTGCTGCAGCGCATCCTGGCGCCGCTGGGCGTCACGGCCGATTTCGTCGACACGACGTCCGCGGCCGCCGTCGCCGCGGCGATGACTCCCCGCACGCGCGTCGTCTTCATCGAGACCCCGGCGAACCCGACGCTGGAAGTGACCGACATCGCCGCCGTGGCCGCGATCGCGCACGGTGGCGGCGCGCTGCTCGTCGTCGACAACACGTTCCTGACGCCCGTGCTGCAGCAGCCGCTGCACCTCGGCGCCGACGTCACGGTGACGTCGACGACGAAGTTCATCGACGGCCACTCCGTGGCGCCCGGCGGCGCCGTCGTGACCCGGGACGAGGCGCTGCTGGAGCGCGTGCGCTTCGTGCGCAAGAGCACGGGCGCCATCCAGACGCCGCAGCACGCCTGGCTGACGCTGCAGGGGCTCAAGACGCTGCCGCTCCGCCTGCGCGCGCAGTCGGAGTCCGCGCGGGAGCTGGCCGACTGGCTGGCCGCGCAGCCCGCCGTGGCAAGGGTGCACTACCCGCCGCTGGCGGCGCCGCGGCTGGCCGCCGCGCAGCACCTGGGCGCGCACGGCGCCGTGCTCTCCTTCGAGCCCGCCGGGGGCTTCGAGGCCGCGCGACGCGTGGCCGGTGCGCTCCGCCTGTGCCGACTGGTCGAGCACGTGGGCTCGGTCGAGACGCTGGTGACCCACCCCGCCTCGATGACGCACGGCGACCTGACGGCGGCCCAGCGCGCGGAAGCCGGCCTCAGCGACGCGCTGCTCCGCCTGTCGGTCGGGCTCGAGGAACTGGCCGACATCCGCGACGACCTGGCCGCGGCGCTGGCTACGCTGCGGACGGAGGTGCCGCGATGAGCCACGGACGCCTGATCATCCTGAAGTTCGGCGGCTCCGTCCTGCGCGACGAGGCGAGCCTGGGCGGCGCCGTCCACGAGATCTACCGCTGGCGACGGGACGGCTGGCGGGTGCTGGCGGTCGTCTCGGCCCTGGGAGGCCGCACCGACGAGTTGCTGGCGCGCGCGAACCGCCTGGGCCTGGGCGCCGAATCGCCGGCCCGCGCCGCCCTGGCCGCCGGCGGCGAACGCGAATGCGCCGCCCTTCTGTCGGCGATGCTCGAGCGCTCGGGCCTGCCGGTGGCCTGCCTCTCGGCCGGCCTGAGAGCCGAAGGAAGCCCCGTCGACGCGCGCCCGACGGGCGCGTCCACCGCGCACCTGCGCGCGGCGCTGGCACGGACGGGCACGGTGGTCTGTCCCGGCTACGTGGCGAGCGACCGCCGCGGCCGGGACGTGCTGCTCGGGCGCGGCGGCTCCGACCTGTCGGCGCTCTGCCTGCTGCGTTCGCTGCGCGCCGCGCGGTGCCTGCTGGTCAAGGATGTCGACGGCCTCTACGACCGCGACCCGGCGGCGGCGGGCCCGGCCGCGCGCCGCTTCCGGACGGCCGGTTACGATGACGCCCTGGCCACCGACGGCTCGATCATCCAGCACAAGGCCGTGCGCTTCGCGCGGCGGCATGGCCTGGCGTTCGAGCTGGGCTCGCTCAATGCCACCAACTGGACCCGGCTCGGCGGCCTTGCGGCGAGCTTCGACACCGCGCGCGCGAGCGGCCCGCGCGCGCCCCTGCGCGTGGCCCTGCTGGGCCACGGCAGCGTGGGCGCCGGCGTGGCCGGGCTGGTGGCCGGGGATCCCGCCCGATTCGCGCTCCTGGGGATCGCCGTGCGCGAGCCGCGCCGCCACGTCGCCCCATCCGGCGTGCCCCTGGTCACGGACGCGGCGGCGCTGGCGGCCTCCGCGGTCGACGTCGTGGTCGAAGCGATGGGCGGCACCGACGCCGCCTTCGTCGCGGTCTCCGCCGCGCTGCGCAACGGCACGGCGGTCGTCACCGCCAACAAGGACCTGCTGGCCCGCCACGGCGATGCGCTCATGGCGCTGGCGCGACGGCACGGCACGCGCCTGCTGGCGGGCGCGGCGGTCGGCGGGGCCGTGCCCGTGCTCGAGGCCATCGCGCGCCCCGGCGGCGCGCCGCTGGTGGGCCTCCATGGCGTGCTCAACGGCACGGCGAACTTCGTGCTGCAGCGGTGCGAGGAGGGCGCATCGCTGGATGCCGCCCTGGCGGAGGCGCGGACTCGCGGCCTGGCCGAGGCCGATCCGGCCCGCGACCTGGATGGACGCGACGCTGCCGCCAAGCTCTGCACGGCCGCGCTGCTCGGCGGCGGTCCCCCCCTGCGCGAGGACGACATCGAGCGCGAGCCGATCACGCCCGCGGCCCTGCGTCCCGGCCTGCGCCAGATCGCGACGCTCGAGCGGACGGGAAGCACCTGGCGTGCCCACGTGCGCCTGGCGAAGCCATCGCCCCGCTCGCCGCTGTCCCGGGCCCGCGGCGTCCAGAACGTGGTGGTCCTGGAGCGCGCGGACGGAATCGACGAATGCCTGCGGGGCGATGGCGCCGGACGCTGGCCCACGGCCGAGGCGATCCTCGGCGACCTGCTGGAACTGGCGCGCGAACGCGCCGGCGCCGGCGGTCTCGACAGTCTCGACAGTCTCGGCGGTCCCGGCGGTCCCGGCGGTCACTCGTAGCGGGCGTATTCCTCGTCCTCGGCGGCGGACGCCTCGCCGGGATCGCCGGTCTCGAAGAAGAAGCGCTCCCCGAAGGCGGGGCGCAGCTCGTTCATCCAGATCGCGTCCGGGTCGTAGCGCGCGAAGAAGGGACGGCCCACCCACTGCGGGTCGCGCCCCTGCAGGAAGCGGAGCGTCATGACCGGGCGGCCGTCGACCTCGGCCACGCCCAGCATCTGCACCTTGCCCGGGTTGCAGGACATGCTCGGGCCGCGCACGGTCCGGCAGACGCCGCTCACCTGGCGATAGGCGCCGCGCCAGATGTCCCAGGCCTCCACCAGGGGGACCGCGAAGTAGTGCTGCGCGCCGGTGTTGCGCGCGATGAACATGTAGTACGGCGTGCAATTGAGGTTCACCTGCTCGCGCCACATCCGCGCCCAGGTTTCGGAGGAGTCGTTGATGTGGCGCAGCAGCGGCGACTGCGTGCGGATCTGCGCGCCGGTGGAACGGATGCGCGCGATCGCCTCGCGCACCGCCGGCGTGCCCAGCTCGCGCGGGTGGCTGAAGTGGGCCATCACCGCCAGGTTCAGGCCCAGGCCGGTCACGCGCTCGAACAGGCGCAGCAGGTCGTCGGCGTCCGGGTCGGTCAGGAAGCGATAGGGCCAGTAGCCCAGCGCCTTGGTGCCCAGCCGGATCGTCTGGATGTTGGTCCCGTTGTCGGGCTCCAGGAAGGGATCGACGTAGCGGGAGAGCACGGCGGCGCTCATGATCAGCGGGTCGCCGCCGGTGAACAGGAGGTCGGTCGCCTCCGGGTGCTGGCGCAGGTACCGGACCAGCGACTCGGTCTCGCGCGAGGCGAACTTGAACTCCGACATGCCGATGAACTGCGGCCAGCGGAAGCAGAAGGTGCAATAGGCGTGGCAGGTCTGGCCCGCGCTGGGGAAGAACAACACCGTCTCGCGATACTTGTGCTGGACCCCCCACAGCCGCTCGCCGTCGATCTCGGGCACGTTCTTGTCCATCTGCCCCGCCGGGTGCGGGTTCAGCAGCGAGCGGATGCCGTCGATGACGGCCCGGCGGCGCGCGGGGTCGACGCCCTCTTCCGCGACGACCGCAGCCGCCGCATGGTGCTCCGGCAGTAGCATCTCGCGCTGCGGGAACGTAAGGTGGAAGATGGGGTCGTCCAGCGCGTCGTCCCAGTCGATGAGCTCGTCGACGACGTAGTTGTTGACCTTGAACGGCAGGACGCTGCCGACGATCCGGATGTCTTCGCGGACCTCCCTGGGCAGGGTGGCCAGCTGGGGGATCTGGTCCAGGTTGGATAGCGTGTAGGTCTTGTAGGGTGATGCGTGTCGCCCGGCGGCACCGCTCATCCGCTTCGCCTCCTGTCTGTCGCGTCTGCGCGCGGCTGTCGATCTCCCGAGGCCGCCACGCGCACCGCGCGCGGACCGGCGTCGCCTCCTCATCGGGAAGCTACGGCTACCCGCCGGCAACCGCAACATGACGAGGCGCGACCGTTCCCGGCCGCGCCTCGTCATGTATCGGCCCGCGTGACCCGGGCCGTCAGCTCGTCTGCAGCTGCCTGAGCACCTTCTTGGCGACGCACTTCAGCGTATCGAAGACGCCCACGCCCTGCACCGCGATGCCCTCGAAGTTGTCGTAGCCCTCGGGATTCAGTTCCTCGTTCAGCTCGGCGATGGGGATCGCGTCCGGCATGTCGCGCTTGTTCCACTGCATCACGAAGGGGATCTGCTCGAGGCTCAGGTCGTATTCCTTGAGGTTGTCGTGCAGGTTGTACAGCGCCTCGATGTTCGCGTCGAAGCGCGCCTCGCTGCTGTCGCCCACGAAGACGATGCCGTCCACGCCGCGCAGGATCAGCTTGCGGCTGGCGTTGTAGTAGACCTGGCCGGGCACCGTGTAGAGATGGAAGCGCGTCTTGAAGCCCTTGACCTCGCCCAGCTCCAGGGGCAGGAAGTCGAAGAAGAGCGTGCGGTCCATCTCCGTCGCCAGCGTCACGAGCTTGCCCTTCGTCTCCGGCGCGAGCTTCTCGTAGACGTACTGGATGTTCGTCGTCTTCCCGCCGAGACCGGGGCCGTAGTACACGACCTTGCAGTTGATCTCGCGCGAGGAGTAGTTGATCAGCGACACGACGTTCCCCTTTGCCTGCCGGTGGCGGGGCCTGGGCCCCCACACGTTCAATCAGCGAACAGGTTGTCGATCTCCGCCTCCACGCCGCGCGTGAAGGTCTCGTCGAAGGTGTCGTATTCCTCGTTGCGGTACTCCAGCTTCTCGTAGAGCCGCTCGATGATGTCGTTCAGCTCCTCGACAGCCCGCTTGACGCGCAGCCGGACCAGCCCGAGCGTCGTGCTCTTGGCGAACAGCACGACCAGGACCACGCCCTTGGCGATCTTGGCCAGGTACATGCTCTCGCGGGCGCCCTGGTGGAACAGCGTGCTGAAGTCGCGCTCGCCGATCAGCTTGGCGAGCTGGTAGTTCGCCTCGAAGTCGGCGGCGCACAGGGACGCGAAGCTGGTCAGGTCGAAGTCGACCTCCGGCCCGCACTGGCTGACCAGCTGGCCCGTCCGGTCGATCAGCACCACGTTGCTGGCCCGGCTGCTGCGCAGCAGGTCGTCCAGGACGTTGTTGATCGCCCAGTAGTCTTCCTCGAAGATGGCCCATTCAGCTCTGACCATGTACCGCACTCCTGCCGGGAGTCCCCGGCCCGGCTGCCGAGAGGCAACGGGCATTGAACGCAGGCTGGATATCGACCGGACGGGCAGCCACTTGACTGCGGAAATGGGAGCCGGGCGTCGCCGGCGGCGGGGGCGGGCGGGAATGGCCGGCGGGGCCCCTAGAAGGCCCGCCGGAACTGGAACGCGCGCTGGAGCGTGACCTCGTCGGTGTAGGCCAGCGCGCCCCCGACGGGGATGCCCGTGGCCAGGCGCGACATCTGCAAGTCGCTGCCGGACAACAACCTCTGGATGTAGAGAGCCGTCGTCTCGCCCTCCACCGAGGCGTCCAGGGCCATGATCAGCTCGGTCACCGGCCCGTCCTGCAGCCGATCCAGGAGACGGTCGAAGGGCAGGTCCTGGGCGCGCACGCCGTCCAGAGGGGACAGCAGCCCGCCGAGCACGAAGTAGCGGCCGCGGAAGAAGCCGGCCTTCTCGATGGGCAGCACGTCGACCGGGCTGGCCACGACGCAGAGCTGCGTGGCGTCGCGGCGCTCGGAGGTGCAGATGCGGCAGGGATCGGGCTCGGTGATGGCGCCGCAGCGCGAGCAGGCCCGCACCTGGCGCCGCGCATCCGAGAGCGCGGTGACCAGCTCGTCGGCGTGCTCCGCGGCGCCGCCGCCCGTCAGCAGGTGCAGCGCCACGCGCGTGGCCGACTTGCGGCCCAGGCCCGGCAGCCGGCCGAGGCTGCGCACCAGGCGCTCGAGCGCCGGCGACTGGAACTCGCCGCCGTCGCCGCCGGGTACCTGGCCGTGGCCATTGCCGCCGCCGTCCCCATTCCCGCCGAAGCGTCCTGCCGCCACGGTCAGCCCATGCCCGGCAGGTTCAGCCCCGGAACGTTCAGGCCGCCGGTGACGGCCCCCATCTCCTTCTCGACCATCGCGTCGACGGCGGCGATGCCCTCGTTGACGGCCGCCACGACCAGGTCCTGCAGGAACTCGATGTCGTCGGGGTCGACGGCCGACGGCGCGATCACCAGGCTCTTGAGGCGGTGGCGGCCGTTCATGACGACCTTCACCTGGCCGCCGCCCACCTCGGCCGTCACTTCCCGGGTTTCGAGCTCGGCCTGCGCCTTGGCCATCTTGGCCTGCATCTGCTGGGCCTGCTTCATCAGCATGCGGATGTCCATCTTGCCTCCGATTCGGTTGTCCGTGGGCGGCGGAGCCGCCGGTTCAGCGTGCGGGCGGGTCCCAGCGCTGCCGTTCGCTCTCGGGCAGCGGCTGTCCGCCCAGCAGGTCGACCAGGTCGCCCAGCGCCTGGTCCTCGGCGCAGGCTTTCTGCAGTTCCTCACGGTGCGTCGGCGCCACCTGCTGGCGGATCGCCTCGGTCACTTCCACCTGCTGGCCGCGCGTCCCGTACTCGAGCAGGACCTTCAGCGGCCTGCCCCACTGGGCTGCCGCCAGCTCCGCCAGCTTGCCGGTCTCGCTGGCGACGCTGTCGACCATGAACTTCTTGTCTTCCGCGAACACGACGCGCAGGCAATCGCTGCCGTCTTCCAGTTCCGGCAGGCCCGTCATCAGGCACGACCCCAGCCGCGGATGGTTCTTCATCAGCGTGTCGATGTAGCGCGTCCAGCCCGGCACGGCGCGGTCGGCCGCAGTCAGGTCGGGTCCCGGTGCCGCGGGGCCGGCCGTGCGCGCGCCGGGACCGGGCGAACCGGACGGTCCGGCATAGGTGGGCCGCTCGGCGGCGGCCGCCGGCCTCGCCGCCGGCCGGGCGGCGGGCATGCCGCCCCCGTGGTCGGACGCGCGGTCGGACGCGCGGTCGGGCGCCGCGGGCCGCGCTCCCGCGCCGCCGCCGGCCGTTCGTCCGGTCGCGGCCGCGCCGCCGCCAGCGGCGCCGCCGGCTGCGGCCAAGCCGCCCTCGCTCAGCCGTCGCGCCAGGTCAGCCAACAGCACGCGCGACTCGAAGCGGCAGTACTCGACGACCGCGGCCTCCAGCAGGATGCGCGGCTGCGTGCTGCGGTGGATGCGCTCGAAGTGCCGGCTCGCAACATCGATCAGCGCCAGCAGGTCCTGCTCGCTGAGGCCCGCGGCCTGCCGGCGCAGGATCTCCACGCGGTCGGGCGGCAGGTCCACCATCGCCCCCAGAGCCGGGTCGATCCGCAGCAGCAGCAGGTTGCGGAAATTGGTCACCACGCCGCGAGCGAAGCCGTCCAGGCTCTGCCCGGCGGCGGCCAGGTCCTCGACCAGGCGCAGCGCCCGCGCCGCGTCCTTGGCCACGATGCACTCGTTCAACTCCAGGAACAGCTCGCTGGCCACCAGCCCGAAGGCGTCGGCAACCGCCTTCTCGTCGATGGCGCCCTCGCACCCGGCGATGACCTGGTCGAGCAGGCTCAGCCCGTCGCGCATGCTGCCCTCGGCCAGGCTCACCAGCAGGCGCAGTCCCGCCTCGTCGATGGCGACACCCTCGGCAGTGGCGACTTCCTTCAGCCGGCCGGCCAGCTCGTCGCGCCCGAGCAGCCGGAAGTCGAACCGCTGGCAGCGGCTGAGGATCGTGCGCGGGATCTTGTTCGCCTCGGTCGTGGCGAAGAAGAAGTACACGCGCGCGGGCGGCTCCTCCAGGATCTTCAGCAGCGCGTTGAAGGCGCCCTTCGAGAGCATGTGCACTTCGTCGATGATGAAGACGCGGTTGCTGCCGCCGGCGGTCGAGTACTGCGCCATGTCGCGCAACTCGCGGATGTTGTCGACGCCGGTGTTGCTGGCGGCGTCGATCTCGAGCACGTCCAGGTCGCCGCCGCGCGCGATCGCCTTGCACGTGTCGCACTGCCCGCACGGGTCGCCGTCCACCGGCGCCGCGCAGTTGATGGCCTTGGCCAGCAGGCGCGCCACCGTGGTCTTGCCGCAGCCGCGCGGGCCCGAGAAGAGGTACGCGTGGTGCAGCTTGCCCTTGCGCAGCGCCGCGCGCAGCGTCGAGGTCACGTGAGACTGGCCAACGACCTGCGCGAAGGTCTCGGGCCGGTACTTGCGGGCGATCGCCTGGTACGACATGGTGCTCCGCCTGCCGGGGTCGAACGGGGATGGCCGACGCGCGGGTCGGCTGATGCCGAATCTAGCACGCGTGCGCGACGGGTCGCCACCCGCAATTGACCTCGCGCGAGCGGCGGACCCGCCATGCGGTCCGTCACCTCGGCCGCTCGGCCTTCACGCTCAAAAATGAGCGGCCTCCGGACTTCCGGAGGCCGCTGGCAGGCGGGCCAGGCTGGCGGCGCACACGTCGAAGGGTACGTACCGCTGCTACTTTCCAGTCCTGACGGGGTTGGTGCTCCGGCGTCGCGCCGGGCCTGACCCATCATGCCCTGCCGGCGCCTTCACGCAGCCGGCCTGATCGGGGTGGTGGAGATGATCGGGATCGAACCGACGACCTCCTCGTTGCGAACGAGGCGCTCTCCCAGCTGAGCTACATCCCCACCGAACCTTGGCGCTGCTTCCGCGCGGGCGCGCAGCCCGGCGCCGGGGTGCGCCTCCCCCCCGGGGATCGCGGCGGCAGGTGCCCGCATCCGCGATCGCTGTTCTATCGTGGCGGAGAGGCAGGGATTCGAACCCTGGGAACCCGCGAAGGTTCAACGGTTTTCGAGACCGCCCCGTTCAACCGCTCCGGCACCTCTCCGCGAAATCGCCCTGCTCCTGCTGGCGGAGAGGGAGGGATTCGAACCCTCGGTACCTTCCGGCACACACGATTTCCAATCGTGCCGATTAAGCCACTCTCGCACCTCTCCACCGAGGGACAGGGCGGGCAATATAGCATCGCGTTTCCGGAAAATCAATGCGCACTCTGCACCCGGAACGCTGTTTCCCGCAGCGGGTTCAGCCTGCGTCGCGGTCCCCGCGCCGGTCGCGGAAAAACCCCCGCAGCAGCTCGCCGCAGGGTCCGGCCAGGATGCCCCCGACCACCTCCACCCGGTGCCGGTACGGGTTGCCCTCGAGCAGCCGGGCGGTCGAGACCACCGCCCCGGCGCGCGGATCAGCGGCCCCGAACACCAGGCGCCCCACGCGCGCCAGGAGAATGGCGCCGCAGCACATGGTGCAGGGCTCCAGCGTGACGTAGAGCGTGGCATCCTGCAGGCGCCAATCGCCGGGGCGCGCATCGTCACCCGGGTCGTCGTCGTCCGCACCCGGCGGCACGCCGGTGCCCGGTTCACAGCCCGCGCCCCCGGCGGCACCGATCGCCAGGATCTCGGCGTGCGCGGTCGCATCGCGCAGCGCCTCGACCTGGTTGTGGCCGCGCGCCAGCACGAGCCCGTCGCGCACGACGACGGCGCCGACGGGCACCTCGCCCCGGGCCGCGGCGTCGCGCGCCAGGCGCAGCGCCTCGTTCATCCAGCGCTCGTCGGGGGCGAACATTCCGCCGAGATCCTTCGGGCCGCTCATCGGACGACAGCCTCGACCGAGCCCGTGTTGCCCGCGATGTCGCGCACCT
>JAYRFB010000259.1:0-1738 GCA_041908585.1 Candidatus Krumholzibacteriia bacterium | reverse complement strand
TGATGGCCGTGTTGAACCGCAGGTCCTCCGTCATCTGCGTGACCTGGTCGATGCAGCGGTGCAGGATGCGCTGCGCCTCTTCATCCACCGGTCCATCCACGATCGCCGGGTGCAGCGTGTCGTCCTCGGCAAAGAACAGCCGCCAGACGCGGTCCAGGAACCGGTGCACGCCCTCGATGCCGGTCGTCGACCAGGGCTTGTCCCTCTCCAGCGGCCCCAGGAACATGAGGAACAGGCGCAGGCTGTCCGCGCCGTGGTCGCGGATCACGTCGTCGGGGTTGACGACGTTGCCGCGGCTCTTGCTCATCTTCTCGCTGTTCTCGCCCAGGATCATGCCCTGGTTGCGCAGCTTCCGGAACGGCTCCTTCGTCGTGACCAGGCCCAGGTCGAAGAGCACCTTGTGCCAGAAGCGGGCGTACAGCAGGTGCAGCACTGCATGCTCGGTGCCGCCCAGGTACAGGTCCACCGGCATCCAGTACCGTTCCTTGTCCTTCGCCCACGCCTCGTGGTCGTTGCGCGGGTCCAGGAAGCGCAGGTAGTACCAGCAGGAGCCGGCCCATTGCGGCATGGTGTTGCTCTCGCGCCGGGCGCGCTGGCCGCTGCGGGCGTCCTCGACGTTCATCCACTCGTCGATGATCGCCAGCGGGCCCTCGCCGGTGCCGGCCGGCTCGTACTTCTCCACCTCGGGCAGCGTCAGCGGCAGCTCGTCCGGCTCCAGCAGGCGCACGGTGCCGTCCGCCAGCTTGAGCAGCGGGAACGGCTCGCCCCAGTAGCGCTGCCGGCTGAACAGCCAGTCGCGCAGCTTGTAGTTGACCTTGCGCTCGCCCAGGCCCTTCTGCACGAGCCAGTCGATCATGCGCGCCTTCGCCTCGGCCACCTGCAGGCCGTCGAGGAAGCCGCTGTTGATCGCCGGGCCGTCGCCGGTGTAGGCCTTGCCGTCGAAGCCGGCGGCCGGCTGCACGGTGCGCAGGATCGGCAGGTCGAAGGCCTCGGCGAACTCCCAGTCGCGCTCGTCCTGGCCGGGCACGGCCATGATGGCGCCCGTGCCGTAGCCCATCATCACGTAGTCGGCGATCCAGACGGGGATCTCGGCGCCGGTGGCCGGGTTCCGGCAGAAGGCGCCGCTGAAGACGCCGGTCTTCTCCTTCGCCGCCTGGCGGTCGCGGTCGCTGCGGCGGCGCGCCTCGTCGACGTAGGCCTCGACGGCTGCGCGCTGCGCGTCGGTGGTCAGCTCGCCCACCCACGGGTGCTCCGGGCTGATGACCATGTAGGTGGCGCCGAACATGGTATCCGGGCGCGTCGTGAAGATGCGCAGGGCGCGGTCGCTGCCGACCACCGGGAAGTCCACCTCGGCGCCCTCGCTGCGGCCGATCCAGTTGCGCTGCAGGTCCTTGATCGACTCGGGCCAGTCCAGCTCGTCGAGGTCCGCCAGCAGGCGCTCGGCGTAGGCGGTGATGCGCAGCATCCACTGCTTCATCGGGCGGCGCTCGACCGGGTGGCCGCCCACCTCGCTGCGCCCGTCGATCACTTCCTCGTTCGCCAGCACGGTGCCCAGCGCCGGGCACCAGTTGACGGCCACCTCGGCCTCGTAGGCCAGGCCCTGGCGGTAGAGCAGCGTGAAGATCCACTGCGTCCAGCGGTAGTAGCCGGGGTGGGGGGGGGGGCCCCCGCGCCCCCCCCCCGAGCAGCAGCCCCACAACCACACCAAGCCGCGGCGGGGGTGGAGGTGGGCGCGCGG
>JAYRFB010000258.1:0-19067 GCA_041908585.1 Candidatus Krumholzibacteriia bacterium | reverse complement strand
GAAGCGGAGGCAGTCGAGCGCCGAACGGCTGGCGGTGTTCTTGGTGTGGCGGAACTACCTGAAGGGTCGGCGGGAGAAGGTGCGGGGCAGCCCGACGCCGGCTCAGGCTCGGGGGATGCTGGATCGGAGGCTCGAGGTCAGCGACGTGCTGGAGCGGCGGATGTTCGTGACTCGTACGGCGTTGCCGGCGCGTTGGCAGGAGTACTACTGGGGGCGGGTGCGGACGCGGGTGCTGGCTCGGCAGCGGGCGCATGAGCTGAAGTACGCTGCGTAGAAGGCCGGGTGGTGTGGCCCGCGCGGGCTCCTGTCGCCGGCAGACACAATCTCGACGGCACAACCCAAGCCGTCAGAAATCCAGTCCCAGCGCCCGGCACTGCCAGGCCATGAACGGCGCCCCGTCCGCGCACAGCTTCGCGAACCGCGGCAGGAAGCCCGGCGCGGTGATCTCGCTCGCGGTGAGCGGCGCCATCGCCGTGTAGTCCTTCAGGCGCAGCACGTCGGCCAGCGGGTGGTCGGCGGCGTAGCCGCGCGGCACGCGGGCGAGCATGTCGCCCTCCACGGTGAACGCACCGGTGAAGCGCCTGCCGCCGACGGCCTTCCGCCAGGCGGCGGGATCGGCCACCACGGCCTCGCGCAGGCGCGCCAGCGTGGGACCGTCCGGATGCCAGAGACCCAGTCCCATGAAGCACGCTCCCGGCTCGAGGTGCAGGTAGTAGCCGGGCGTGTGCGCATCCTTCCCCTTCTCGTGGCGGAAGTGCAGCCCGAGGTGCGTCTTGAAGGGCGACTTGTCCTTCGCGAAGCGGATGTCGCGGTGGAGGCGGAAGAGCGAGCCACCCTGCGGGCGCGGGTCGGCGCGGAAGTGCGGGCTGACCTGCACCAGCAGCGGCCCGAAGTCCGTGATGAAGCGCAGCGCCGGGCCGCGCGCGTCAGCCTCGAAGCGCTCCTTGTTGGCCGCGAACCAGTCGCGGTCGTTGTGCGCGGCCAGGTCGCGCAGGAAGCGGAACAGCTCGGGCCCGAAGTGGCGGTCGGCGGACTTCGTGGCGACTCGTGGGCACATGCGCGCTGGCTCCCGCTGGTTGTCGTTCGTTCGTGCGTTCTGGTCGGCTGTAGATCGTCGCGCATGGTACCATGCCCCGGCCGGGAACCGCCAGACGCTCCCGGCGTTCGCAGCGCGGCCGCGGCCGCCTGCCGAGGGCATTGCCGGCCTGCTCGTTCCCCCACCGGCGCGGCCCGCCCGCGTCGCCACCCCGCTGGAGGATCCCATGTCCCGTCTGCAGGCGTTGCGTCGGCGCACGACCCTGGCCCTGGCTGCCCTCGCGGCCGTCCTGCTTGCAGCCCCGTTCGCCGCCGCCCAGGACCAGCCGGCCGAGTCGCGGCCCGCCGCCCCCGCTGCGGGTCTTGAAGCCACGCCGAACCCGGCACCGTCGATGGCGGCGCCGGCTGCCGCCGACACCCGGCCGGACTTCTCCGGCCGCTGGCAACTGGACCCCAGGGCCAGTGACGACCCGGCCCGGATGGGACAGGGCCAACGCCCCGGCGGCGGACCCGGTGGCGGCATGGGTGGAGGACCCGGTGGCGGCATGGGGCGCGGCGGCGGCGGCATGGGGCGCGGCGGCGGCCCGTCGGTCGACCCCAGCAGCGGCACGATGCCCGGCGAGGGCTTCGACGGCTCCGGGGACGCCGCCCGGGAGCGGCAGGAGGCCGCGGGACGCCAGTCGGCGCGCGAATTCGGCCTGCTGGAGATCTTCCACGCCGGCGATGAACTGGACCTTACCGACGGCATGCAGATCTCGCGCTCGCTGCGCATCGGCGGCGATCCGGTGGAGGTCTTCACCCCACGCGGGTCGGTCAAGGCGGCAGCGGCGTGGGACGGCGACACCCTGGTGCTGACCGAACGCGACCCGCGCGGCGTGGTGCGCCGGACCCGGCAGCTGATCCTTGGCGCCGACGGCAATACGTTGACGGTCAAGGAGATACACCACATGCCGGGCAAGGGCGGCAACCAGGTGATGACCATGGTCTACCGGCGGCAGGACGATCCGGGCAAGCGATGAGGTGGCGCCCGCCGGCCGTGATGGCGATATTCATGGCCATCGATGCGGGCGTACGGCGGCCGGAACCCCCGACCCGCGCGCGGTGGCTTTCCCGAAAGGAACGCGCTTGGACACGCAAGGACTCCTGAACATCACCGACAACGCCAGCCAGGCCTTCGGCGCCTTCGACTGGTCGGCCCACGCCGGCAAGGGCGTGCGCCTGTTCGTGCAGGGTTTGAGCTGCAGCGGGCCCAGCATCGGCATGGCCCTCGACCAGGCCACCGATGAGGACGCGGTGGTCGAGCACGGCGGCATCAGCTTCATGATGGACCTGCAGACGACCGAGGTGCTGCGCCAGGGCGGCGGCCTGAACGTCGACTACATCGACGAGGCCGAGCGCCGCGGCTACCTGCTGACCATGGCCAAGCCGGCCGGGGATTGCCATTCCGGCGGCTGCCACGGCTGCGGCTGAGCGCCGCCGGCACGCCAACCTGCGCCCGGGCGGCCGCCGGCCCCCGGGCGCCCGCATTTCAGTTTCCCCCACTGCGGCCGATAACCGGCAATGGCGTAACCGCCCCGGCGGCCCCATACTTGGGGCGCTCGGCGGGCATGGCCCCGGGGCGAAATGACCGCGATGACAACCGGGCAGGCGCCTCGCCTGCGAAAGGAACGTGGGACGTGAGCGCACAGGGACTCATCAACATCACGGCCAGCGCGGGCGACGCCTTCGGCGCGTTCGACTGGTCCGAGCACGCCGGCAAGGGCGTGCGGCTGTTCGTGCAGGGCTTCGGCTGAGGCGGCCCCAGCATCGGCATGGCTCTGGATGAGCCTAAGGGTGACGACGCGGTCGTCGACACGAATGGCGTGAAGTTCATGATGGATGCCCAGACCACGGACATCCTGCGGCAGAGCGGTGGCCTGACCATCGACTACATCGACGAGAACTACCGGCGCGGCTACATGCTCAAGCTGGGCGCCGCGGGCAAGGACTGCAGCTCGGGCGGGTGCAGCGGCTGCGGTTGAGCCGGGGAACCCTCCACGCGGACCGCGATGGTGGCGCGTTCCGCCCGTGATGCACTCATCACGTGCGGTAATCGAAATGAGAGGCGGGCCTCGCTCGAGGCCCGCCTCCGCTTGTCGGGGGATCGCTGCTACAGGGCCTGGTCCTGGTACTCGGCCGGGAACTCGGTCGGCGGCAGCTCGGCGTCGTCCGCAAGGGGCATCGCCTTCTCGATGCTGTCTGCCGTGAAGCTGCCGGACTTCGAGTCCAGGCGGAAGCCGCGCGGGATCAGGACGCGATCGATCACGTGGATCACGCCGTTGGTCGCCAGCACGTCGGCCGTGGTCACCTTCGAGGTGTTGACCCACACGTTGCCGAACCACTTGACGATGGACACCTGGCTGCCCTCGAGCGTCGGCACGCGCTGGTAGAAGCTCAGGTCGCCCTTGAGCACGCGGCCGGCCACGACGTGGTACAGCAGCAGCTCCTGCAGCTTGCCCTTGTTCTCCGGCAGCAGCAGGGCCTCGACCAGGCCGGCGGGCAGGCGCGAGAAGGCGGCGTCCGTGGGCGCGAAGACCGTCAGCGGGCCCTCGCCCTGGAGCGCGCCCACCAGCTCGGCGGCGCCGGCAGCGGCCACCAGCGTGTTGAACGCGCCGGCGGCGATAGCCGTCTCCACGATGTCCGCGGTCGGCTCCTCAGGCACCAGCTCGAAGCCCACCGGCACGAGCACCTTGTCGATCACGTGGATGACGCCGTTGCTGGCGTCGACGTCGGCGGCGATGACCGTGGCGTTGTTGACCTTGACCGTGCGGTTCCAGAACTTGCGCACCCAGAGGTACTTCTCCGACAGCGTGGGCACGAACTGGACCGGGCGCAGCTGGCGCGAGAAGACCTCGCCGGACACGACGTGGTACAGCAGCAGCTCCTGGAGCTTGCCCTGGTTGCGCGGCTGCAGCAGCTGCGCGACGAAGCCCTCGGGCAGGGCGGCGAAGGCGTCATCGGTCGGGGCGAAGACCGTGAACGGGCCCTCCCCGCGCAGCGCGCCCTCCAGGCCGGCGGCCTGCACGGCAGCCACCAGCGTGGTGAAGCTGCCGGCGCCGATCGCCGTGTCCACGATGTCGGCGCCGCCGTTCGCGCCGGCGCCGGTCACCTCGCCGGCGCTGTCCTTCACGTCGGCCTGCGGCATCGCCGGGCCGGTCAGGCCCGCGTCGTTCGACGAGCAGCCGCCAAGCCCGGCCATCACGGCCAGGGCGGCCAGCATGAGCACCCAGAGTCCGGACTTCCTCTTCATGGTCGTCTCCTTCTTTCGGTCAGGGCCGCGCCCCGCGAGGTGCGCGCAGCTTTTTGTACAGTTTCTGTTCTATACAGTACATATACGTTCAGCACGGCGCAACACTTTTTTTGATCCCGCTAACTGTCGACGCGGGATTGGGTTATCGTGAAGGGAGTACGGCCCGCCTGCTGAACCACGTGTCCCGGAGGTCGTCCACCATGCCTTCATCCTCGGGAGAGGTCCGCTGGGGCATCCTCGCCCCCGGCCGCATCGCCCGGAAGTTCGCCGCCGCCCTGGGCGAGGCTGACGGCGCCCGGCTGGTCGCGGTCGGCTCGCGGGACGCGGCGCGCGCGGCGGCCTTTGCGGCCGAGTTCGGGATCGCGCCTGCGCACGGCCACGGCAGCTACGAGGCGCTGGCCGATGACGCGGAGGTCGACGCGGTCTACATCGGCTCGCCGCACTCGGAACACGAGGCGCACACGCTGCTCTGCCTGGCCCGCGGCAAGCACGTGCTGTGCGAGAAGCCGCTGGCGGTCAACGCGGCGCAGGCCGGGCGCATGGTCGCCGCCGCGCGCGCCGCAGGATTGCTGCTGATGGAGGCGGTGTGGACGCGCTTCCTGCCTTCGGTCGTGCGCCTGCGCGGGTTGGTGGCCGCCGGCGACCTTGGCGAGGTGCGCCTGGTGGCGGCGGATTTCGGCTTCCGCGCCGCGTTCGACCCGGGCAGCCGCCTCTTCGCGCCTGGGCTGGCCGGCGGCGCGCTGCTGGACCTGGGCATCTATCCGCTGAACCTGGCCTCCATGCTCTGCGGCGCGCCGGTCACGATCCAGGCGGCGGCGAACCTCGGCGTGACGGGCGTCGACGAGGAGACGGCCATCGTGCTGCGACATGCCCGCGGCGAGCTGGCCACGCTCAGCTGCTCACTGCGGGCTGATACCCCGCGCGAGGCTTGCGTGGTCGGCACCGAGGGCCGCGCGCGGCTGCTGTTTCCCTGGTGGGCAGGCACGCGGCTGGCCGTGCAGCGTCGCGGCGAGGATCGTGAGCAGGTTCTCGACCTGCCAAGCCGCGGCGGCGGCTACGCGCACGAGGCGGAAGCGTTCATGGGTCTGCTGCGCGCCGGCCGAACCGAGCCGGACGTGATGCCGCTGGACGAGAGCCTGGCGATCATGCGGACGATGGACGCGATCCGGGCGCAGTGCGGGGTGCGGTACCCGGCGGACGGGTGAGCGGTCGCCCGGCTCGGCGATCGGGATTCTGCGGCCGGCAACCGGAGGTCAGCGGTACAGGGCCTTGATGGCGCCGAAGCTGACCGGTTCGTCGGCGACGGGGCACAGATTGTTGACGCTCGCGACCGGCAGGTACACATCTCCAGAGGAGACGCCGCAGCAGCGCTCGCCGCCTTCGCCCCAGACCAGGGGCCGCCCGCAGGTGGGCGGCGGCGCGACGGGTCCGCCGCTCCCGGGCGGGCCCAGCAGGAACTCGAGCACAGCCTGGGCTTGCAACATCATCGACCAGGTGACCAGCACGATGTGGCCCTGGACGTTCGGGTAGGCATGGCTCGACGAGACCGCGTACCCGTTCGCGTCCGGGTCCAGATCCAGTCCGCCTCCCGCCAGAACGGTCGACAGGAGGATGTACGGAACACCACTGACCGTCACCGTGCAGGCGAAGCCGCTCGTCGCGGCGGTGGGGTTGGCCAGCAGCAGGTAGACGTTGATGGGTGAGAATGCGGGCCGATAGATGCAATTCGAGAATCCGGCGGTGTCGAAGTAGATTCCCATCGAATCGGGATCCGGGTCCAGCCCCGCGTGCGCCGCACAGGCGGACAGGGTGACCAGCAGGCAGACCGCGAAAAATCGCTTCATGGCGTCGCCGCCTTTCGCATCGGTATGTCTGCGACCGCACCGCGCTCCCCCCGAGGAGCCCGGGCCACGGCCGAAAGGGCGATGCATCACTATGGCATACATGATCTGAGATAGTCAACCGGCCCGGGGTCTGTCCCGGGCCGGTCGTGTGGATCCGCCTGTCAGCGGTCGCCGCAGGCGCCGCGCGGGCGCCGGCGCCGATTGCGCCGGCGCAAGCGCCCGCGCTCCTAACGCGTCGCCATGTACTCGATGAAGTCCACGAGCTTGCTCGAGTAGCCCCACTCGTTGTCGTACCAGGAGACGACCTTCACGAAGTTCTGGTTCAGCATGATGCCGGCGCCCGCATCGAAGATGGAGGTGCGCGCATCGTGGTTGAAGTCCGACGACACGACGTCGTCCTCCGTGTAGCCGAGGATGCCCTTCAACTCGCCCTCGCTGGCAGCCTTCATCGCGGCCTTGATGGCGGCGTAGGCCGAGTCGGCATCGGCGCCCGGCGCCTTGTCCAGGCGGCAGGTCAGGTCGACGACCGACACGTTCAGGGTCGGCACGCGGAAGGCCATGCCCGTGAGCTTGCCCTTGAGCTGCGGGATGACCTTGCCCACGGCCTTGGCCGCGCCGGTCGACGAGGGGATGATGTTGCCGGCGGCCGCGCGTCCGCCGCGGAAGTCCTTCTTGCCGCCGGGGCCGTCCACCGTCTTCTGCGTGGCGGTGGTGGCGTGCACGGTGGTCATCAGGCCCTCGGCGATGCCCCAGTTGTCGTTGAGCACCTTGGCCACCGGGGCCAGGCAGTTGGTGGTGCAGGACGCGCACGACACGAACTTCTCGCCCTTGTAGCTCTTGTGGTTGACGCCCATCACGAACATCGGCGTGTCGTCCTTGGAAGGCGCCGACATGACCACGCACTTGGCGCCGGCCTTGAGGTGACCCGCCGCCGAGGCCTCGTCCAGGAAGAAGCCCGTCGATTCGCAGATGTAGTCGGCACCGACGTCGCCCCACTTCAGGTTGGCGGGGTCCTTCTCGGCGGTCAGGCGGATCTTCTTCCCGTTGACCACCAGGCAGCCGTCGCCGGCCTCCACCGTGCCCTTGAACGGGCCGTGGATGGTGTCGTACTTGAGCATGTAGGCGAGCTGCTTCGCGTCGAACAGGTCGTTGATGCCCACGACCTCCATCGAGGGGTGGTCCTGCGCCGCACGGAACACCAGCCGCCCGATGCGCCCGAATCCGTTGATGCCGATCTTCGTCGCCATGTGAGACTCCTTCTGCTGGCCGCCCCGGTCGCGGCGCGACCCTCCGCCCGCCGCCCCTGCCGGTCCTGTTCAAGGTCAATGGTTAGTCAAGTGACGCCCTCGCGTCAATCGCGATGCCGCCGGGGATCCGGGATTCGCAGGACCCTGTCCGTGCGGCTTCCTTCGCGGTGGCGCTGCAGAAATCTCCACGCGCCTGCAACCCTCCCCCCCTCCCGCGGCGTCTAGAGCGCAAACCTTCACCCGCCGGCCCCGCGCCGGCGCGCCCGCAACCGCCGAACGGGGATCCCGAGATGGACATTCGCCGCGCCGCCGCCACCCTGGCGGCCCTGGGCTGGCTGGCCAGCCCCCCGCCCGCGCTCGCCGAGGACCGACCCGGAGCGGTAGAAGACGCCGGCGGGGAGTCCCGTCGCACCTACGAGACCCTCCGTCTGGACGGCGAGCCCCCGCGCATCGATGGCGCAGTCGACGATCCCGCCTGGGCAGCGGTCGAATGGTCGGGCGGCTTCCTGCAGAGGGAACCCGCCGACGGCGCCCCGCCGGCGCAGCCGTCCGAGGTGAAGGTCCTGTTCGACGACAAGGCCCTCTACTTCGCCTTCCGCCTGCACGACGACCCCGCGCGCGTGGCCCCGATCCTGGCCCGCCACGACTGGTTCCCCGGCGACTGGATCGAGGTCAACATCGACAGCCGCGCGGACGAGCGCACGGCCTACTCGTTCACGCTCAGCCTGTCCGGCTCGCGCGGCGACGAATACATCAGCGAGGACGGCAACAACTGGAACGGCAACTGGGACCCGGTGTGGGAGGGCGCCACCCGCATCGACGACCACGGCTGGACGGCCGAGATGCGCATTCCGCTCAGCCAGCTGCGCTTCGACCCGGCCAAGGACGCCGCCTGGGGCCTGCAGGTGCACCGCCGACACTTCCGCGACGGCCAGCGCTCCACCTGGCAGCGCATCCCGCGCGACGCCAACGGCTGGGTCAGCCGCTTCGGCGACCTGCGCGGGTTGACCGGCCTGAAGCCGTCGCGACGTCTCGAGGTGATGCCCTACCTCGTGGCCCAGCACGAACGACAGGAAGCCGAGCCCGGCAACCCGTTCCGCGACGGCTCGGACGGGCGCCTCTCGGGCGGGCTCGACGCCAAGCTGGGCCTGGGGAACGACTTCTCGCTGGACCTGACCGTGAACCCGGATTTCGGCCAGGTCGAGGCCGACCCGTCCCAGGTGAACCTCAGCGCCTTCGAGACGTTCTTCGAGGAGAAGCGCCCCTTCTTCATCGAGGGCGCCGACGTGCTGAGCCTCCCCGTGGCGCCATCCATCGCCGGCGGCCACTACTCGCGCGACCGGCTGTTCTACTCGCGGCGCATCGGGCACAGTCCAAGCTGGTGGCCCGACGCCCAGGCGGGCGAGCGCGCGCGCGTGCCGGACCAGACCTCGATCGCGGCGGCGGCCAAGCTGTCGGGCAAGACCGCCGACGGTCTGTCGGTGGGCGTGCTGGAAAGCGTCACTGCGCGGGAGCGGGCCGACCTGGCCGGCCCCGGCGGCGACCGCCAGGAGACCGTCGAGCCGCTGACCAGCTACTTCGTCGGTCGCGTGACGCAGGACCTGCGCGCCGGGCAGACGGTGGTGGGCGGCATGCTGACCTCGGTGGTGCGCGACATCGACGAGCCGCACCTCGAGTTCCTGGAACGGCGCGCCTGGGCCGGCGGCGTGGACCTCAGGCACCTGTTCCACGAGCGCGACTTCCGGCTGGAAGCCCGCGTCCTGGGCAGCCACCTGGCGGGCAGCGAGGAGGCGATCCTGGGCGCGCAGACGGCGCCGGCCCGCTACTTCCAGCGCCCGGACAACGGCCACGCGGAAGTGGACGCCTCGCGCACCTCGCTGAGCGGGCACGCCGGTTCCGTCATGTTCACGCGCACGGGCAACGGCACCAACCTGATGTACCAGGTCGGCGGCGCCTGGCGCTCACCGGGCTTCGAGATCAACGACCTGGGCTACATGCGCTCGGCGGACGAGATCAACCAGTTCGCCTGGGTCGGCTACGTGCAGCGCGAGCCGCGCGGCCCCTTCAACAACTGGCAGCTCAACGGCAACGGCTGGATCGACTGGGATTTCGGCGGCGCGCGCCTGAATCGCGCGGTCAACGTGAACACGAGCGCGCAGCTGCGCGGGCAGCAGCGGTTCCATGTCAGCGCGACACGCAACTTCGAGCGCCTGTCCAACACGGAGCTGCGCGGCGGCCCGGCCTCGGTCTGGCCCGGCGGGTGGGAGCTGTCGGCGAACTACAACAACGACGAGCGCCGCGCCCTGCAGCTGGGCGGGGGCGCCTGGCTGTGGCGTCGCGACGAGGGCACGCAGGACAGCTGGTCGCTGTGGACCGAGACGTCCTTCCGGCCTTCCAACAGCCTGCGGGTCTCGCTGAACCCGTCGTGGGAGCGCAACGACAACCACCTGCAGTACGTGGGCACCGCGGGCTCGGACGGGGGCGACCGCTACGTGTTCGGGCGGCTGGACCAGCGCACGTTCGCGCTCACCTTCCGCCTGGATCTCTGCCTCACGCCGACGCTGACGGTCCAGTACTACGGCGCGCCGTTCATCTCGGCCGGGCGCTACGAGTCGTTCCGCCGCGTGGCCGACCCGCGCGCGGCCTCGCTGGACGAACGCTTCCGGGCGCTGCAGGCGGGCGAGGTCACGGCGGTCGACGGAGGCTACGATGTGGACGAGGACGGCGACGGCACGGCCGACTACGCCTTCGGTCGCCCTGACTTCAACGTTCGCGACTTCAACTCGAACCTGGTCGTGCGCTGGGAGTACGACCCCGGCTCCACGATCTACCTGGTGTGGTCGCAGGGGCGCAGCGACGTGGTCGACCAGGGCGCCTTCGACCTGGGCGACGACCTGGACGCGCTGTTCGGGACACACCCGCGCAACACGTTCCTGGTGAAGGTCAACAAGTGGTTCTCGCTGTAGCCGCGACGCCGCCCGGGCGCGCGGTCAGGCGAGCCGCGCCGCCAGCGATCCGGCCGCGCCATTGAAGGCGAACGCCAGCATGGTGTCGCCCACGTGGAAGACGTCCCGCTCCCGACCGACCTGGTCCAGGCAGGCGGCCACGTCGGGGAAGTGCGGGTTGCCATCGTCGTGCCAGGCGACGGCGCCCGGGCGCGCCGGGTCCAGCAGCTCGAAGGCGTGTCGCGTGTCCGATGCCACAGTGCGCGCGTCGTGCCCGCCGTCTACGTAGACGAAATTCATCTTCCCCTGCAGCGGACCGAAGTCGAAGCGCGTCGAGTCACCCGTCAGCTTCGTCACCATCCCCTGCCAGCGCGGATCCTCGAAGGCACGCGACGACGCGCCGTCGGAGCGCGTCAACCCGGCGATGGCCCGGTCGCGCGCATCGAGTTGCGCGTGCACCAGGTCGTCGTCGCCCAGGTCCAGCGTCCAGACGTGCCCGTCAGGCGGCAGGTTGGCCGCGAGGTTGAGCGTCTGCAGGCCCCACAGGGTGCCGATCTCCAGCACGCGCCGCGCGTCGAGCGCCCTCTCCAGCGCGACCAGCACCGCGGTCTCCAGCAGCTTCGGGGTGCGGTCGTTCGGCAGCACGAAGGTGGCCAGGCGGTCGGCCATCGTCGGTGTTACATGCAGCGCAAAGACCTGGTGGGGACGCACGGTCAGACGCATGACGCCTCCCGTTCCGCGCTCGCCGCCGGCGTCGAATGGTCGACCATCGCGAACTGGTCGCGGATCATCGCGTAGTATCGTCCTACGGTCTCGAGCGGGACCAGATCCTCGTTCAGGTAGATGCAGCGCCGGATATCGAAGCTCATGGTCTTGCCGAAATCGATGTTGAGACGGTCGAAGTCCATGTCCACGCTGACCAGGCCCTTGCGGAGCGCCAGGTCCCAGTAGGGCGTCCCTGGAATCGGCGTGGTCAGGTAGAGCCCGTTGATGCGGAATCGCCCGCGGTTGCGCTCGAGGAATTCCACGGTGAGATCCAGGTCCTCGACGGTTTCTCCCGGCGTGCCCAGCATGAAGGCCGCGCTCACTTCCAATCCGTGCTCGAGGCCCAGGTCGATGCAGCGCTGGTGGCTGGCCACCGAGGCCCAGGTGCCCTTCATCTGCTTGAGCAGGCGGTCGCTGCCGGTCTCGCCCCCGAAGCGGATCGAGCGGAAGCCCATGCGGCGGGCCGCGGCGAAGAGCGTGTCCTCCGCCAGGTTGCTGGTCGTGAAGCCATGGAAGGTGAATCGATCGCCAAGGCCTTCGGCGTCGAGAAGGTCCGCGATCGCGAACACGCGGTTGCGGTCGGCGAAGAAGAGGTCGTCCAGCAGGTAGATGCTGGTGGCGTCGTAGTCGCGCACCAGGTCCTTCAACTCGTCGACGAAGAATCGCGCGCTGTGGTTGCGCAGCTTGCCCCAATGGCGCGTCGAAGCGCAGAACTCGCAGCGATAGGCGCACCCGCGCGAGCTGAACATGACGATGTTGCGTGCCCCGCGGGAGATGTTGCGCAGCGGGCGCGGCAGTTCGTCGGGCGCGATGCGGGGCGGCTGCGGGTTGATCCGCACGTCGTCGCGTCCCGGTCCCTCGCGCCAGCAGATGCCGGGTATCCCGGCCAGCCGGTCGGCAGCGAAGGCGCCCGTCTCGCGGAAGCAGCGCACGAGCGCGGTCATGGGCAGCTCGCCTTCGCCCAGCACGCCGGCCGCGAACTCGAGGTCCAGCCGGTGAGGCAGGGCCGAGATGTGGTAGCCGCCAAGGATCACCGGGACGTCCAGTTCGCGCCGCGCGCGCGCCGCCACCTGCCGGGCCTGGTTGTAGCACTGCGTCACCGAGCTGATGGCCAGCAGGTCGGGCCGCAGCGCGATGACCTCGTCGGGCGTCGCGGTGATGCGGACGTCCAGATCCGGGAATTCCCGTTGCAGCCAGGCGCCGACGTAGCCGGGGCCCAGCGGGAACTGGTGCCGGTGCAGCTCGTCCTCCGGCAGCGAGGCGATGAAGAACACGATCCTCATGGTCGGGCCACCGCCTCCTCGTCTGCCGGCAGCTGCAGGCCGCCGGTCACGGCGAGTGTCGCATAGCGGGCAGCCTGGGAGCGCAGGTCGGCCACCCGCGCCGACAGGCGCCTGCGTCGCGCCTCTCCCGCGTCCAGGAGCCCCGCCACGGCGGCATCCAGCGACTCCGCCGACAGCTCGTCCAGCGCCAGGCGCTCGTGGCAGCCCGGTAGATGGTCGAGGAACCCGCGCATCTTCGGGAGGTAATCCAGGCCCACCGGCGGCGTGCCGCCGATGGCGCTGAAGACCGCCGCGTGGAGGCGGCTGGCCACCGTCACGCCGGCCAGCCCGTACAGCGCAATCAGCCCGAGCGGGTGGTGCCGCCCGCGCACGACGAGGCATTCGCAGCCATCGGGCGCTTCGGCGGCGAGGCGCTCGGACAGCAGTCGATCGTCGTCCTCGCGATAGGTCGATTGCGGCACGAGCAGGAACGCCGCACGGCGCTTCCAGCGATCCATCAGTCCCCGCACGGCGGCGTCCTGCCGCCCCTGGGCCTCC
This sequence comes from Candidatus Krumholzibacteriia bacterium, assembly GCA_041908585.1. Taxonomy (GTDB): domain Bacteria; phylum Krumholzibacteriota; class Krumholzibacteriia; order LZORAL124-64-63; family LZORAL124-64-63; genus CAINDZ01. Next base: position 6,122 of record JAYRFB010000258.1, on the reverse strand, counting down.
GCTCCCAGGGGCCGGGTCAGGTCGCGCAGGCCCAGCGCGATCAACGGCCGCTGCGCCGGCAGCGTCAGCCCCTCGGCGCGCAGCAGATCGAAGGCGCGCGCGGGATCGGGCGGCGGCGTGGCCAGGGTGGCATCCGGCAGCAGGTGCATCTCGCGCGGCTGTGACATCAGCTCCCGGCATAGCGCGAACGAATCGCTGTCGCGCACGGTGACCACGGCTGCGTCGGCGATGAGCTGGCGCGACAGGTCGCGCCCCCACGCCGTGCGCAGCGGGCCCACGCTCATCCCGTACAGCATCACCGGGCGTCGGTGCAGGCGCGCCAGCCACCCGTAGAGCGCCATCAGCGGCACCGGCCCCCGCAGCAGGCCGATGGTCTGGTCGAGCAGCGCGTTGCCGGCGCCCAGGACCAGGAGGTCGCAGTCGGCGATCTCCGCCTGGACCCGCGCGAACGGCGCCGGATCGTCATCCGGATTGAGGCCGCGGAACCAGCGGCCGCGGGCCGCTTCGCCGCTCTCGTATTCCAGGTTGGGAACCAGCTCGGCGCCCAGCAGCCGCGCGTCCTCGTCGTCCGGGTGGCGCGACAGCGCGCGGAAGCGCAACTCGCGACCCGGCAGCGCCGCGCGCATGCCCTCCATCAGGGCGATGAGCGGCAGGTCGTCGCCGGCGTTGCGGATGCCGTAGGCGCCGGCGCAAAGGATCGTCAGCGGCGCGGTCACGACTCGTCCCCCGTTTCGAACAGCTCGCTGACCGCCGCCCGCGGGAAGCGCTCGGCCGCTTCCGCCCGGATATCGTCGACCAGCGTCCGGTTGCCGCAGCCGGCTACCAGCAGCGATGGCATCGCGGCATTCATCTGCGCGTCGTCCAGGATCGGCGCGCCCAGGAGGGTCCGACCCTGTTTCGCGGGGCTGCGGTCGTAGAGCCTGAGCTGCGCCCGCGCCGTCGCCGGCACCAGGGGCAGGACCTGCCCAAGGTCGGCGCCCGCACCCCAGACGACGACGGGCTCGCCGCCGGCGGCGTCGAGGATCGCCAGCAGCCGCGCGGCCGCCCGCTCGTATCGCGCCTGCTGCCGGGCGAGCTGGGCGCTGAACTGCGCCGCCCCGTCGAAGCCGCGCCGCGCCGCCACGCACAGCGACGGGTAGCGGCCGACGTCCCGGTCCTCCAGGTGGGTGACCGTCAGGCCGAGCGTGCCCAGCGCCGTCGCCAGCCCCGGTCCCGTGTAGTGGTGAAGATGCACGGCGTGGATGTTCTGCCCGCTGGCCGGCAGTCCCGCGCGCGCATGCAGGGCCGAGGAGGGAACCTCGACATAGAGCCAGCCACCGGGCGCCACCAGCGAGGCCATCCGCGCCAGGAACTCGGCCGGTTCGGTCACGTGCTCCAGCACGTGGCGGCAGTACACCAGGTCGTAGCGCGCCGGCCACGACAGGTCCATGGGCTCGAAGTCCTGCAGCGTACAGCGTGCAATCGGGACATCCGGGCTCGTGTCGTAGGACGACGACGGCTCCAGTCCGCGGACGGTCAGGCCCCAGCGGACGGCGATCGCAGCGAGCAGCAGCCCGTTGCCGCAGCCCACTTCGAGGCACGACCCGTCGCGCAGGCCGGTGATCCGTCGCAGGAGATCGAGGCGGTCGTCGTAGACGACCTGCTTGGCCACGGCGGCCTCGGGCACGTGGCGCGCCATGCGCACCGTGGCGTAGTAGCGATCGAGGTCGGCGGGATCCGGCAACGGCCACTGCGACACGGTGCCGCACCGCTGGCAGCCGACGTAGTCGATCGTCCGCGTCGGCCACTCCGCGCGATCGGGAGCGGGCGCCAGGTCGGGGACCACCTGCCCGGCGACGGGCGCGACGCCGTGCCCGCCGCAAAGCGCGCAGGCCGTGGTTCCGGTAAGGGTCTCGGCGGCGGATCCCCGTTCGCCGGCAAAGGCGCATTCGGTCATGCAGGTCCACTCCCGGATTGGCTGGTTCCGGGAGCGACGGTGCAAGTGCCGCGCCTTGTCGGCCGCCGGCCGGATTGGCATCGTCCTTGATGCCGTCGCCATCGGCAGCGGTGCCCGACTGGGGCCGCGCCGCGGCCATTTCTTGTGCTTTGGACAGGAGACGTGTGATGTCGACCTGGCTGGAACATCTGGCGGACCTCGAGCCCGCGTGCAGCGAACTCGCTGCACCACATGTCGATAGCACATCGGCACACCGGTCGGCGGCGGAACCGGCCCACGCCGGTCCGGTCGTGGCACACGAACAGGGCGCCGACGTCATCGCCTGCCGCCGGTGCGGGTTCCGGCACGTGACCCCCCTGCCGGATCCAGCCACCATCGACCAGCTTTATACCGAGGACTTCTACGGAAGCCTCCACGCCGATTACATCGCCAGCCAGCGCGCGAACCTCCCCTGGTGGCGCCTCGAGTTCGACGCCAAGTACGATCTCTTCGAGGAACGGCTGCCGGCCGATCGCCGTTCGTTGCTGGATGTCGGTTCGGGGCCGGGCTGGTTCGTCCAGCACGGAACCGGGCGGGGCTGGCGCACCGTCGGGGTCGAGCCCGGACGCTCCGCAGCCGCGCACACGCGCGACGAGCTCGGCCAGCAGGTGATCAACGATTTCTTCACGCCGGAGGCCGTGGCCCGGCTGGCGCCGGTCGACGTCGTGCACCTGCACAACGTGCTGGAACACGTGCCGGACCCCGCCGCCCTGCTGGACACCGCCCATGGGGCGCTGGCACCCGGCGGCCTGGTCTCGGTCACCGTCCCCAACGATTTCAACCCGTTGCAGGAGGCGCTGGTGAGCCTGCGCGGGCATCGCCGCTGGTGGGTGTCGCCGCGCGAGCACCTGAACTACTTCGACCGCGCCGACCTGGAGGCGCTGCTGCGCCGACGCGGCTTCGAACCCTGCGCGCATCTGGCCAGCTTCCCGCTGGAGGTGTTCGCGCTGATGGGCGAGGACTACCTGGCCGAGCCCGCCCTGGGCAAGGTGATCCACGGGCGCCGCATGGCCCTCGAACTGGCGCTGCACGAGGCCGGTGAGGGAGCGCTGCTGGGCCGCGTGTACCGGGCGCTTGGCGAGCTGGGGCTGGGCAGGACGTTGACGGTGATGGCCGTGAAGGCGTCGGCGTAGGGCCGCCTCGAGCTATGCCTGCCGGTTCAACGTGAACACCAGCCTGACGCCACCCTCGCGTTTCTCGTGCCCATAGGCCACCGCCTGAAGCGTGCGTCGCACCGCCTGAAGCGACGGGTCGTCCAGCCCGAGATGTTCGAGCAACAGCGCCTGCACGTAGGAGGCGCCGTTGTGGATCTGCCGAACCTGGACCTGCGCGCCGGTGGCCCGGCACAATGTCGTCAACAGGTCCACCGGCGGCCGGCAGCGCGGCAACGGACGCAGAGGCGCGCCCTCCGGCAGCAGGTCGGCCAGGCTGCGGTGCAGTTCGTCGATCGCCTCGGCGACCAGGCTGAAGACGACGCGTCGGCGTGCCAGCGCGACCATCGACGCCAGCTCCAGGGCCAGGTTGGACGGGAGCCCGTCGCCCCACAGATCCGGCGCCACGACCACGTCGAAGTAGCCGTATCTGGGAACCACGGGAGCGCCGCCGGCCAGGAGCCCCGCGTGCCGGCTGTGGAACGCCAGCGGCAGGTGCGCCTCCAGACCCGACGGGCCCGGGCCGACCTCCAGCACCACGGGTTGCTCGACACCGGCGCCCATCACCTCGTCGGCCAGCGCCTGCAGGTGCACGTAGTCGGCGTAACCGACCTGCGTATGCAGCAGCCGGGGACGCGCGCCGGGATCGTCGAAGACCAGGTCGGGCCGTACGACCTCCGGTGGACCTTCGCGCAGCAGGCGCTCGGCAAGGTCCGCCACCCGTGCACAGGCGCAGCCATCGACCGGCCCGGAGTAGGGTTCCAGGACCGCCGGGGACGCGGGCGCGGACGCCGCGACGGCCAACCGGTCCAGATGCGGCTCCAGGCGCGCCGCGAAATCGGGCGCTCGCCCGGGAAGCCACAGGCCGCCCATCGCCTCGATGTCCGCGGCGGTGCGCCCGCTGCGCGCCTGCAGCGGAAAGAACACGGCCGCGCGACCCAGCAGTCGCGCCTCCAGCCACACGCTGCTGGAGAAGCTGAGCACGAGCGCACTGTCAAGGATGAGCGACACGTTGTCGCTGTCGGTCGGCAGCACCTCCACCCGGCCGGACAGCTCCGGCGGCACGGCCTCCAGGTAGAGCGTGTCGGTGCGATGCGCCGGCTCGGCGGGATGCGGCTTGACGCGGATGGGCGCTCCCGGGAAGCACGCGGCCAGCGTGCGGTAGAGGCGCTCCATCGCCGGGAGCCATGCGCCCGGATCGAGGCGCTGGGCGCTGTGCGGCCCGACCCAGGTGTGTCCCTGGCCGAAGATCACGACGCCGGTACCCGCCGCGGCCGCCCGGGCGCCGGCCTCGCGCTCGACCGCCAGCCGGTCGAACGCCGGCGAGCCCGTGACCACCAGGCGCCGCGGATCGATCCCCAAAGTGGCGAAGCGGCGTTCGTCCTCGCTGCCGATCAGCGCCATCACGTCGGCACCGAAGGCCAGGTGCGGCGGGAAGCCGTCGTCGTGGCCGAGGGAGAACGGCGCGTGCTCCAGCGCCAGCGAGGGGATCCCCTGCGCGCGGCAGAGCAACTCGCAGCGAACGCCCAGCGCATGCTGCGGAATCTGGTCGGCCCCGGTCACGAACAGCCGCGGGCCCGGAGTCGCCAGGAACGCCGAGAAAGCCTCGGGATCGGTCAGCGGCAGCAGGCCGGCCGCGTGGAAGCGCTCGCTGCGCCCGTGCTCCACCACCAACGGGTCGACGTGATGGCCGCGCGCCGCCAGCTCCACGACCACGGGCAGCAGCAGAAGGTCGAGGTTCGGGTGGTCCACCAGGACCAGCACGCGGCCGGGTGACGTCGTCATGAGGTGCGCCTCTTCATGCGGGAGCCTCTCGAGCCCACGGCGGCCATGCCCCCTACCGCACCGCGACGATGTAGGCGACCCAGGCCGGCGCCTCGTCGCCCTTCGTGCTCACGCGGAATACGCCGCTCGGCTCGCCATCCTTGTCTGTGCCTTCCCAGTACACCATGACGCGGCTGAATCCGCATTCGCGCAGCAGGTCGCAGGTCTCGGGCACCTGCCACAGGCGCCAGTCGTAGGTGAAGGCCTTCTTCATGCGGCTGCCGTCGGGGAACTCGAAGTGGATCAGGCAGCGCACCTCGCCGGTGACGGGATTGTAGTGGTCCTGGTCCCAGCAATAGGTGAAGCCGTCGAGGTCGCGCTGTTCCTCCTGCACGACCTGCGCCTCGGGGCCGCCGTAGCAGTCCATGACGAGGATGCCCTCGGGCCGCAGGCTGGCGCGGCAGTTCCGCAGGTAGCCGCCAAGGTCGTCGCGCGTCTTGAAGCCCCACCACGAGAAGTTCGAGGCCATCAGCACGTCGGCCTTCGGCGCCCGCACGGCCCGCACGTCGTCCTGGATGAGCGTGATGCGGTCGGCCTTCGCGCCCAGCGGCGCCAGGTTGTTCGCCCGCCCCCACGCGAGCGTGGGGCCGTCAAGGTCCACGCCGACGGCGCGGTTGTCCGGCCGCGCCTTGACCCACCAGCTGCACAGCAGCGCCGTGCCGCAGAAGTCCTCGCGCAGCAGGCTCGGCTTGCGCCCGAATTCGTTGGCGAACACCCGGTCGATGAACGGCACCTCGACCTGCGGGTTCTGCACCGAGTTCTGGTAGAGCCAGTGCTTGTCGGCGTTGCGGCTGTTGAGGCGGCGGGCCTTGGCCAGGGCCTGCATGCGGGGGCCGACCGGCTCGACAGGGACGGTTCTCTTCGCGCGGGTGCGAGTGGTCATCGGCGGCGGCTCCCGGGAGGCTGCGTGTGCAGTGTGGTTGCGCGGTGACGATGTCGGCGCGTGAATGGTGTCCCGATTCGGAAATCCGCGCCATTATCGGCGAGTCGTCCTGGCGCCCGGCAAGGCGCGACGACGAAGACGTGGCCGGCCTACGTCGAGGAGGAGCAGCGCCGCCGGGCCTCAGGAGGGCCGGCGATCACGGCGCGGATGTCCGACTCGGGACACCAGGACGAATAAACGACCCCGGCCACTCCTGGCAACCAGCACTCATGGCGTCGGTCAGTGCCCG